>JBKJVD010000231.1:0-23243 GCA_046590585.1 Thermoanaerobaculia bacterium
CGGCGACGATCCGTTTCCCCGCCAGGTAATAGAGCTTTCCACCATCGGCGCTCCAGCCGGGCGTTGTCCCGCCGGTGGTCGAGACCTGCCACTTGGCGTTCCCCGCAGGGAAGTCCGTCACGTAGATCTCGTCGCGACCCGACTCATCGGAGTGATAGGCCATCCAGCGGCCGTTCGGTGAGATACGTGGTGACTTCTCGCTGGACGTTCCGTGCACGATCGGCACTGCCTGGCGGCGCCCGTCGAGATCAATCCTCTCGATGTCAACTCCGCGGCCGGCACGCTGCGGCGCTATGACCACGGAGCGTCCGTCAGGCGACCAGTCGCCGATCTCTAACCAGGCGCGATCGGAGTCCGGAAGCAGCATCTCTTTCGCCCCACCACGCACCGGCTGAATCCAGGCGCGGAAGATTCCCTGCAAGTCGGTGCTGGCGAGGGCGATGCGCTGTCCATCCGGCGAAAAGCGCGCCGTATCCTCCATGTAGAAGCGCCCGGCGCCCGCCTGAAAGGTAAGACGGACCGGATTCCCGCCGGCGAGGTCCAGCATCCAGAGGTCCGACCCTCCGGCAGCAGCGTGCCCGCGATTGACGATGACTCTCCGTCCGTGGGGCGACACGGCGGGATAGGCATACGCGCCCTCCTCACCTGCAGCGTGCGCGGCGGTGCCGTTCGGATCCAGCACCAGCAGCTGCCGCTTCGGAGCCGGCGCCGTTCGATAGACGAGAGTCTCTCCTCCCGCACTGAAGGTGGCCAGCCACCGGCCTTCATACCAGTCGACGTTCTGCGCCAGCGACACCGGATTCCCCTCAAGCGACATCGTCCTGGTGTCGAAGGCCTGTGCGACGAGATTCCTGTCGCGCGCAGAGAGCAGCCAGCCGTCGACGTACGAGAGATTCGAGCCGTACGGGAGCACCTCCTTGTCGACGTTGCCGTCGATCGATCCCATCCGCACCGAGGAATTCGCTACATCGTTCTGATTCGGGACGGCGCAGTAGAGGAAGTGTTTCCCATCGGGAAGGAACATGGGATTGCGATGCGAGTCGCTGATCGCGTTGTTCTTCGTGACCGCGGAAGGACGGCCCCCGTTTTCGCCGACCTTGACCAGCGGCGAAGTAAAATCGGGCGCGAACACGATGACGCCGTTGAAGCTCCAGGCGCCGCCGCGACCCTCGGTCGCATCGCAGATCTTCTGTACCGCACCGCTCTGCAGGTCAACCGTCTTCAGGGATCCTTTGATGAAGAACGCAATCGCGTGCCCGTCGGGTGCCCAGAAAGGGTAGATGGCTCCGTCGGTGCCGGAGAGCTGCCTGGTCTCACCGCTGTCGAGATCGCGAATCGCGAGATGCGGCGGTTCGCCCGGCACGATCATCGCCACTTTCCGACCGTCTGGTGAGACGGCCAGCGGCTGATTGAAATTCACGTCGAGCGCTTCCGCGATCTGCAACTTCGTCGCGCTGCCCGCCGTTCCCGCCCGCGACCACACCATCGCTCCGGCGACCATTGCGGCCAGCGCGAGGAGCCCTCCCGCCACGGCTATGGCCACGGCCAGGCGGTTGCGGCGGGAGCGCGCGCTGACACCCGGCAGGGAAACTCCGGACTGCGATCCTGCGGTGCTGATCCAGCGCAGCTCGGAGGCGACGTCGAGAGCACTTTGCCAGCGATCATCGCGCTCCTTGGCCAGACAGCGATCGACCACGTGCTGCAGCCCCGGAGGGGTGAGCGGCTGGAGCTGCGCGATCGGTGGTGGCTGTTCCTTCACGATCGCGGCAATCAGGCTCGTTCTTGTTTTGCCGGTGAACGCGCGCTGCCCGGTGGCCATCTCGTGCAGCAACGCGCCGAGGGCGAAGATGTCGGTGCGCGGGTCGGCTTCCTGCCCCTCGAGTTGCTCGGGCGCCATGTACTGGAAGGTGCCGAGAATCGTTCCTTCCTGCGTGAGCGGTTTGTGCTGCGTCGCATCGTCGGTACTGAACTCCACGACGCTCGACTTGGCCAATCCAAAGTCGAGCAGCTTGGCGCCGGACTTCGTGATCATTACGTTGGCTGGCTTGAGATCACGATGAACCACGCCGGCGCGATGCGCCGCCGCCAGCGCGTCGGCCACCTGCGCGCCGTACTTCAGCAAGTCGCCCGGCGACAACGGACCGCGGGAGATCACGTCCGCCAGAGACTCGCCGTTGACGAGTTCCATGACCAGAAAGCTGATCCCGTTCTCTTCGCCGATATCGTGGAGCGTGCAGATGTGGGGATGGTTCAGCTGCGAGATCGTCTTCGCCTCGCGCTCGAAGCGACGCTTGAACTCCGCGTTCTCCGCGACAGAAGAAGCGAGCACCTTGATGGCCACGTCACGGTCCAGCCGGGTGTCGCGCGCCCGGTACACCTCGCCCATGCCGCCCGCACCCAGAGACTCACCGATCTCATAGGGACCGAACCTCGTCTTGGCAGGGATGGTGGTCAAGTGGACGGAATTGTACGCGACGAGCGGACGAGGGCGGGAGCTTCGAAAGAGGCTCGCCGATTGGCTTGTCCTCAGGTCCGCTCGGGCAGGAGTAGGAAGCCTTCGCGGCGCCGTGCCGCGTGCGTTGTGGGGAACGGCTTCTCCCACAACGATCCCGACAGCTTCGAGCAGCGAGCTCGAATGAGATTTTTAAGGCCTTGGCTTCATCGAGAGTAAGCTCAGCCCTGAGCAGACGACTTCGATGACGGCATCCTTTCCCGAAAACGAGAAGATCAGGCTTGATGCTCTGAGACATTACGCAATTCTCGATACGGCGCCGGAGCCGGTCTTCGACGACCTGGCAAAGCTTGCGGCGCAGATTTGCAGGACGCCCGTTGGACTGGTGAGTCTCGTCGACGCTCACCGACAATGGTTCAAGGCCCACTTCGGTCTCGACTTCCGGGAGACCGAACGCGGGTTTTCCTTCTGCGCCCACGCCATCCTCAACCCGGACATCTTCGAGATCGCCGACACGCATCTCGATGAGCGCTTCGCCTCCAACCCGCTCGTCCGCTCCTACCCCAGGATTCGCTTCTATGCCGGGATGCCTCTCGTTACCTCAGAGGGAGCAGCCATCGGTACCCTGAGCGTAATTGACATCGTTCCTCGCAGGTTGTCGGAGGATCAGCGAAACGCTCTGCGCGTCCTGGCCAGTCAGGTGATCGCCCAACTGGAATTGCGCAGGCAGGGTCTGGAGACAGTGGACCGGCTCCGAGACGAGGTCGCGGCCAGCAAAGAGGCGCTCGAAGAAACCGCGAAACGGTATCGTTCTCTGTTCCACCGAAACCTGGCGGGAGCTTACCGATCGACGGTCGATGGCCGCCTGCTGGAATGCAACGCGGCGTTCGCCCGCATCCTTGGTTATGACTCCCCCGAGGAGATGGTCCAGATACCAACATGGGATCTCTATTTCAGCCATGAAGACCGGGAACACTCAATCAAGGCTCTTCGCGAGCAAGGTGAGCTCGCAAACTTCGAGCTGCGTCTTCGCCGGCGCGACGGCACCCCGGTCTGGGTCATCGAAAATGAAAGTCTTCTGGAGGGGGAGTCCGATCAGCAGATCGAAGGAACCATTGTCGACATCACCGACCGCAAACTGGCGGAGGAGCGGGTACAGCATCAGGCCTACCACGATTTCCTTACCGATCTACCCAACCGTCTCCTGTTCGGGGACCGCCTGGAGCTGGCCATCGCCCACGCGAGTCGTAGCGGAAAGAAACTGGCCGTGCTTTTTCTCGATCTCGATCATTTCAAGTTAATCAATGACACCATGGCGCACGCCGCGGGCGACGACCTGCTGCGAAGCGTTGCGACGCGGCTGCAGGGAGCTGTGCGCCAGGATGACACGGTGGCCCGAATGGGTGGCGATGAGTTCACGATTCTTCTGCCCGAGGTGAATGGCGAGGAGGGCGCAGCGAAGATCACCCGGAAGATCCTCCAGCTTTTCCACGAGCCCTTCAACATTCATGGCCGCGAGATTTACATCACGGCCAGCCTTGGGATCGCTGTCTTTCCGAATGACGGAGACGATGCCGCGACCCTGGTGAAGAATGCCGACAGCGCCATGTATCGCGCCAAAGACATGGGCCGCGACAACTTTCAGTTCTACATGCCGATGGCGCAGAAGCGCGCGGAAGAGAGACTGACCCTGGAGACAGCGCTGCGTCGGGCTCTGGAGCGGAATCAGTTTTTCCTTGAATATCAGCCTCAGCTCAACGTCGGCACCGGGAAGATCGTGGGGGTCGAAGCGCTACTGCGCTGGCGGCATCCTGAACACGGGGTGATTCCTCCCTACGATTTCATTCCCCTGGCCGAGGAGATCGGATTGATCCTTCCGCTAGGCGAGTGGGTGCTTCACGAAGCGTGTGCGCAGGTCCGGAAATGGCATCAGTCGGGGTACTCCGGACTTAGAGTCGCGGTGAATCTATCGGCGCGTCAATTTCAGCACCCAGGACTCGCCTTCCTCGTTGAGCGCGTCCTCGAGGAGACGAGCCTCGAGCCTGAAAATCTGGAGCTGGAGATTACCGAGTCTCTGGCGATGAAGGATGGCGACTACACCTTCGCCACCCTGAGCTATTTCAGAAAGCTCGGAATCCGGCTTTCCATCGACGACTTCGGGACTGGGTATTCCTCACTGAACTACCTGAAGATCCTTCCGATCCACGCATTGAAGATTGACCAGGCATTCATTCGCGAGATCTCCACGAAAGCCGTGGACCGCGCAATCGTCAAGGCGGTCATCGAAATGGCTCACAGCCTGGAACTGACGACTGTGGCCGAGGGTGTCGAGTTCAAGGATCAGAAAGACGTTCTGGAGACTCTGGGTTGCGATGAGTTTCAGGGCTTCCTGATCAGTCGCGCCATCGGGCCGAGCGAAATGACGGAGTTTCTTTCAGGATGTGAATCCGGCCGGCTGTGAACTGGAGTGCTGCCTCCTCACTCCAGCTCAATGGTCATCTCGACCATCGTCTCGCGGAAGCCGAGGCGCCGGAACAGGCGCTGAGCCGGTTTGTTCGGTGCTGCGGTCCAGAGCTTGTGGATGCCGCCCAATCGCCAGCTGCTATCTCGAGGGCTCTGCTACTGGTTCCGGGGGAACGTAGTGATCGTGCTGGATGGAGCTGCACATGCTGACGCCAGCAGATCCGGCCGTCGCGCAATCGCTCGACCAGCGGCAGATCGCGGTATGCGCGACCATCTTCGACCGCACGAGGTGCGCGACGGAGCGCTCGACTTTCGAGTCCGCCTCCTCCGCCCCGCATTACCTTCTGTGCCGGCCCTCGTTCGTCGGCTTCTCTGGTCTTGTCCCGTGGTTCGCGGGGTTTTCCCCGTCGGGATCGGTGGGGGGGGGAGGGCAGAGGTTGTCGAGTCTCGCCTGCATGCCCCGCAGGTTGGCTGCGATCGCGGTCAGTTCTTCGCGCATACGCGCCGTTTCGGCGCCTGCGCGCTGCTGTTCGCTCTGCTGATGCTGGATCGCCGATGTGAGTGCGGTGAGTTCGTTGCGCGATTCGCCTCGCAGCGTGCGCATGGCGCTCATGATCGCCCGATCGACGCCGAGCTGCTGCACCCAGTAGACGCGGATGCAGCGGAGTACCAGGCGGCGGATCGGGGTCATCAGGCGCTGCATCGGCGAGGGGAGGTCGCCTCGTGGTGACACGAGCATGGACTCGACTACCATCGCGTCTGCGTCGAACGCATCGTTGCTCCCGAGGGGCGTGTCGTTCGGCATGATCATAAGCTCCTGTGGCTGCGCGGCGATCAGCGGCTGGTTGCGGACGGCTGCCTCGCTCGAGCGACGGTGCTGATCGAGCAGGCGACGAAGCAACGCTCCGCGTGCTTTCGCTCCATGCAGCGCTTCCATGTCGATCTTCGCGCGCATCGCGACCGTGGTTGCGAGGCCGCGGTCTGCAACCACGCGTCGCATCTGCTGGCTGGCGATCGCGACGTCCGGTTCGGCCCAGCGCGATTGTGGCGGATATGGCGGCGCATCATCGCCCACGGGAACGATCGCTCCAGGAACCAGGAAGCTGTTCGCTTCATCCGTGAACTCGAGCGTCGACGAATACGCCGTGCTGATCACCGGCTTGCCGAGTGCCATCGCCTCGGCAATGGTCAGGCCGAATCCTTCTGAGCGATGCAGCGATACATAACAGTCGCACGCATCGATCATCGAGAAATAATCGTCGCTGGAGACGTATGCATCGCGGATGACGATGCCGGCGCAACCGCGAGCGGCGGCGTACAACGCTTCGGCTTCAACCGCGTGACGTTCGGCGTTCGTGGTCTTGATGTAGAGAACGACATCGGTGCGATCGGGAAATCCTTTCCGAAATGCTGCGACGATCGCGAGGGGATTCTTCCGGCGGAACACGCTGTCGTAGTCGAAGCAGAAGAGAAACAGGAACCCCTCGGGCATTCCGAGCTCGGCTCGCGTGCGCTTGCGAACCTCGGGCACCACGACCGGAAGTGGGAACGCGCGCACCGGTTTGGTGAGGCTGCGGCGCAGCGTTGCGGCGGTGAACTCGCTGATCCCCCAGACCTCGTCGAGATAGCGTTCGCTCGACGCCATCGCCGGCGGAAGATCCTCGACTTCCCACGCCCAGAGCCCGATGTTTGTAGTGCCTGGGAGAAGTTGCGCGCGCATGCTCTCGAAGAACAGTGGCACCTGGTCAGCGTTCACGCAGATGAGGTTCGTGTCGAACGATGGAGTCGCGGTGCCGAGGTCGCGGAAGACGCGCTCCTGGCGGCTGAGTGTGCGACGGAACGGGACGACCGCGTACGGGATTCCTTCCGCGACGAGTGCGGCCACCACCGAGCGGACGATTTGTCCCGTTCCGCTCTCCGCGAACGCGTAGCCGTATACGTTGACGCCGGGCGCCAGCGTTCCAGCGGAAGGTGCCGGCATCCTGACCTCTGCTGAGCGCGGCGGAATGAGTCGAGGCGGAATGTCGTGCTCGCGAACGCCCTGCGTCCGCACCCAGTCGAGGAAGTGCTCCGCGTCCACGGATTCGATGCGCGGAAATGCGATGCGGAGGTCCGCTCGATCGTTCCAGATCTCGCCGAGATATGCAGGGACGCCCGGCGAGTACGGAGACGGTCGAAGGAGCCGCTGCACCACGTCGTCAGTGCCGTCGAGCGAAAAAGGATTTGGGAACGACGCATCGTGACTGGCTTCATCTTCGAGATACGTGCGACGGAGCGCTCGGCGCGTCCAGGCGTCGAGCGGAAGTCCGTCGCCGGTCGCTGCGAAGCCGTACGGAGTTGCGTTGGAGTCCTCGAAGCCGGCTTCGCGCAAAGCGGCAGCGTATCGTTCACACAACTCGGTGAGGATCGGCGAATCGCTCAACCGGATGCGCGGTGCAACATGCTGATGTCTCGAGAGCAGGTGAGGCACGTGTGGAGAGAACCCACTGTAGTGAAAGAACCGCAGCGGCTGCCCGTTTACCAGGAAGCGATCGCCATCGCGATCGAGATTCCGGTGCGGCAGGTTCCAGTACGCGACGTTGTATCCGGGATCCTTGATGACCTGGGGCTCGAAGAGAGCGGGCGCGAAATCGAGCCAGCGCTGGTCAACGAACAAACCGCGACCGGTGTCGTTGAGGCAATCGCGGCGCAGGCGTGCGCTCCACCAGGGAAGAAACGTCGTCGCCGTGTTCGCGGAGAGCGCGAGAAAGCCGAGGTTGTACATGCCCGCGAGCAGGAGATCCAGTTCGTTCGGACGCTTCGCGTCCTGCGGCAGCGGCTCGGTGATGTGAGGCGTGAGAAGCATTCCATGCTGACGCGCGGATGATTCGAGCGGCCCGAGGGAGTCGAACACCTCAATGTCGGGATCGAGATAGATCGCGACGGCGCTGCCGCGTGCGAACAAATGCTGGAACGCCCACGGCTTCACTGCGGTGGCCAGTTCGGTGACGTCGTAGATCGCCGCCATCGTGTGGAAGTCCGACGGCGGATCGAACGGAAGCTCGCTCGCGCGGATGATCTCGAACGCCGGATCCGAGGCGACGATACGGTCGTCATCGTCCAGGAGTATCACGTTGAGGCGCGTCCCGGCGTTGTGCCGCGCGAGGCTCGCTGCAAGGACGCGAGCGTGGGCGATGTAGTTGCGGGCGACGATCGTGAAGACCGACGTCGCAGGCGTGAGCGCATTTTCCGTGGCCGCGGCCACGGGCGCGTTCGCGGGGTGCAGGGCTCGGCGCGCAACGAGTTCCTCTTCACGGGCCTGTAGCACGAATGTCACCGACTCCAGTTGTTCATCGCGTGCAGCGAGAATGGATTTGACCGACTCCAGTTGTTCATCGCGTGCGGCGAGAATGGATTTGACCGACGCCAGTTCTTCGTCGCGTGCCGCGAGAACGGATTTGACCGAAGCCAGTTCTTCATCCCGTGCTGAGAGGATTGGTTTGATCGCCGACAGCTCGGCCTGCAGCGCGTCAACCTGTACCTGCGACCTGACGAAGAGGTGATTGATCTCTGCCTGGAGGTGATCGCGCGATTGCCGCAGCGCTGCGGTATCAGCGAAGAGTTGCCGTCGTTCTGCGTGCGCCGCGATGAGGATCTCGAATCCGTGCGCAGGGATCGACGTGCGATGCTTGTCGTAGACTCGACGAAGCGTCGATTCATACTGATCGCCGCGCATGAACCGATGCAGCATGGAGTCGGGACGGACGCGATATTCAAAGGCTGGCCGAGGCAGATGGATGAATCGCCAGCCGCGCTCCGCGGCGCCAAGGCAGAAGTCCCAGTCTTCCCAATCGGTGAATGCGACGTCGTATCCTCCGATGCTGGTCCACACTTCGCGCCGCATGACGGCACACGTATCGACGTAGTTGCTCCAGAGCAACCGAGGCAGGTCGAAGTCGGGCACAGCGATGTCGCCGGATCGGGCTCCGAATTCGCGTCGATCTCCGTAGACCACGCCCGCGGCGGGATCGCGATCGAGAAGCGCGATCGCCTCCGCGACGAAGCCAGGCAGCAGGCGGTTGTCGGCGTCGAGCGGCAGGAGATAGTCGCCTCCCGATGCGGCGATGCCGGCGTTGCGCGCCGCGGAGACCCCCGCATGCGGCTGCTCGAGCACGCGATGTCCCGCTGCGCGAAGCGCAACGAGTACCTCGATGGTGCGAGGCTGCGTCGAGCCGTCATCTACGATGATCAGTTCCGCCGCCGGAGCGTTTCGTTCCGCGCTGGCCACGGCATCGATGAGGTAGTCACCGTCGTTGTAGCAGGGGATGACGATGGAGAGACCCCTACGCTCCTCTCGCTGCGTGCGCGTGCACGCTTCCCAGTTGCGATCGTTGCCGAGATCGGCGGCATCGTCCATAGCGCCCAGGAGTGCGATGGCGCCGGGATTCGTGTGGTGCCAGAGGCGCGGCAACGGATCGTCGTCCGGATGTGACACGAACGAGTCCGACGCGCGCAGGCTCGAGAGTGTGTCCGGCGCGGCCTCGAGGTTGAAACGACGGCGCAGCGTGGCCGCGAATGCATCGGCATCGCGGAGGATGCGATTGCTGCTGACGAGCAGTGTGCGATCGCGATGCCGTTGATGAAAGTCGAGGAGCCTGCGGTTGTACTCCGTCCAGATGCGCGCCGGGTAATCGGGATGAGCGAGCCAGACGTCCGCGCCGGTACGGAGCATCGAGTCGGCCACTTCCCACGGGTGACGATAGAGAAGGAGGAAGTGCGCGCGTCGTCCCAGCACGTCATCCCAGAAATCGAGCAGCATCGACGAGCGTGGATCTTTCCAGCCCCACGGTCCGCCCTTGCGTTCACGCGAAGCGACGAGTGTCGCGGCCTCATCGCGAAACGCGGGCAGCTGCGAGGCGTCGAAGCTTGCGTGTTCGGTCCAGCCCCAGTCTCGATGACCACCATCCTCCGCCGGTGTGCAGGCGATGAGGATGCGGCGGTTCAGCTCGAGGAACTCGACGTCCTCGAAGTATCCGGCGGGATTTCCACGATCGGCGGGCAGCAGCCGGTCGCCCATGCGGACGTTCCATGCCGCGAGCAGAGAAGCGACGAGCGACGTGCCGGACCGGTGCATGCCGGTGACGATCAGTGGATAGGTGGATTTCATCGAGAGTCGATTCCGTGGGAGTCGGACCGGGTCATGATCCTGCGCCGGGCGAGCGTCGGCCTGTGGCGATTTCCATGTAGTACGCGGCTGCCGGAGTCTTGATCGCGTCACAATCGAACAGGCCGCGATCGCCGAACGTCACGACGCGCGTCGCTGCGAACTCGGTCTCGCCGAGCATGTCCTCGACGCAGCGGACGTTCGGCCCCCAGTAGTTCGTCGGATCGCCTGCCCAGGTCGCACCGGCGAAGAAGCGCATCAGCGGAAGCCGATCCATCTCCTCGCCGAAATTCATCACGAGGGTCTCGAGGATCATGCGCTGGCTCGTCAGATTGCGAACGACGCGCAGTGCGCCGAGCGGATCGGGAAGGTGATACAGGAGCCCGAGGAAAAGGACGAGGTCGAAGGTGCCGAGGGTGGATGGGTCGAGGTCGTAGAGGTTGCTCTGGAGATACGTGACGCGCGAGTCGAGAACCTCCGCGGCGACGCTGAAGCCGCTCTCCGTCTGCGCCATGTAGTCGACCGCCACGACTTCGGCGCCGCGGCGCTCCAGCTCGAAGGCGAAGAAGCCGTCGCGCGTCCCGAGGTCGAGTGCGCGCATCCCGCGACAATCGGCCGGAAGCTGGAGCATCGCGAGCACGTTGCGCGCGTCGTTCATCCCGGGCGTGATGATCCCGGGACGCATTTCGATCGGATGGTACCAGTGGGGAACGGAGGCGATCCGCGCGCGCACCTCGTCGTTGGTCATGGCCATCTCAGATTGGCGAGCGAAGGCTCGCGAGTCGCGCAGTTTTTCACAAACATGTGAGTTTCGCGAGCCCTGTAGTAGTCTCTCACGTCGCCGGATGCAAACGAGCCGGCGGGACCTCAGGACTTTCCCGCGTAATGAGCCCCGACAGCATGACAGCGCCCGGCGTTTCCGATGTAGGCCCCGTTCCCAGTGCTGTTCCGCTCGTCCAGAACGATCGCCGGGAGCGGCTGCGCGGGAGCCTGCTGATCGGGTTGTGCTGCCTCCTGATCTACAACGCAAACCTGCGGGTGATCGGTGCTGGCGATACCTACCCGGCGCGTTATCTGCCGTTTGCGATCGTGCAGTATCACACCCTGTTTTTCGAGCCGATCGAGAAGGTGGCTTCGCAGGGTCGTGGCGACGGGGCGTACTGGCTGCTGCACCGTCCCGACGGTCATATCGTCTCCCTTTATCCCGTGATCGTGCCGGTGGTGGTCGCGCCGCTCTATGTTCCTGCGGTCGCGTACCTGCACGTGCGAGGGTGGGGCGACCAGCAACTCGATCATGTCGCGCGGGTCATGGAGAAGCTTGCCGCATCGCTGCTCGCGTCGCTTGCGGTATCTCTGCTCTTCCTGCTGTTGAGGAGGCGGACCTCGACGGGCACTGCGATGCTGCTGACGATCGCGTATGCGTTCGGCACCACACACTGGATGATCAGCAGCCAGGCGCTGTGGCAGCACGGCCTGGCGGAACTGCTGGTGATCGGCACATTGCTGCTGCTCACCGCGGGCTGCACCACCACCCGCGTGATCGTCGCAGGCCTGCTCCTCGGGCTCATCGGGAGCAATCGCCCGCCTGACGTCATCATCGCGGCGGCACTTGGCATCATTGCGCTCTTCTGGGTGGGCCGTTTCAGCCGTGCGTTTCTGCTCGTTGTGACATCGGCGTTGCCGATGCTTGCGGTGCTTCTCTATAACCTCGCCGTCACCGGAAAGGTTGCCGGCGGATATGGCCTCATCGGCAACATTCGCTTTTTTCAGCATGATCTGCTGACCGGACTGGCCGGGCTGATGGTGAGCCCGACCCGCGGGCTGCTCGTCTTCTCACCGTTTCTCGTTTTCGTCGTGCTCGCATGGCGTCGTCTGCCGGATGATCGGGACGAGCGGCGCCTGACCCTTGCCATGAGCGCCGCGATCGCAATTCAGATCCTGCTGTACGCAAAAACCGACTGGCGGTCCGGGCTGTCGTGGGGCCCGCGATACCTGACCGACCTGCTGCCGTTCTTCATCTGGATACTCGTGCCGGTGGTCGCTTCACTGCGCGGCGTGGCGCGAGCGTGTTTCGTGTTCGCGGTGGGTGTGGCAATCGTGATCGAAGCAATCGGCGCGTTCTCGTACGTCTGGTCCGTCGACCTGCCGATCTACCGCGCGGACATCGGGAATGAGGGGCATGACATGCGTGCCGCGTTCGAATGGCAGAACTCTCCCGTCCGGACATCCGTGAACAATGGGCTTCCGCCGGCCGAGTTGCTGACGGGCATTCACGGGACCTTCGACGGTCTCGCGTCTGGCGGACACGCAGTCACGGCTGTCAGCGCCGGACAGGAAGTCGTTGCCACCGGCTGGGCACTCGCAGGTCATGACACTCCGTTTCAGGTGGCGATCAATATCGATGGCGGTCCAGGCGGCGCTGCCGGCACTTTCACCGATCGTCCCGATGTCCACGGATCGCTCGGTGAGGCCAGTCTCTCCGGGTGGAGCATCAAGCTCGACACAACCGGCCTCACACCCGGCGTCCATCACCTCACCGCGATGGCGTGGGTGTCCGGGAAAGGGGATCCGCGTTATCTCGCGGAGCGCGAGCTGACCATCACCGGGAGCATACGACCATCGCGTGCAGTCACGCCTTCGCGATCGAGCGTGGGTGCGGACCTCAGCGGCGCGTTCACGACGGCAGTTGCGCGGCTGCGCGATCATCAGCAAGCGCAAGGTTACTGGCTGACCGCACACACGACCGAACCGCGATTTCATGAGCCGCATGCGGAGATGAATACATTTCTGACGGCGCTCCTCATCGATCTGCTCGAGCCTCTGCCAGACGGTGCCGGCATCGATGACACGTTGCAGCGCGCACGTCAACACCTCACGAGCCAGATCGAAGCGAATGGGCTGGTGCGCTATCACGGCCTCCCGAACGGCCCTGGCATCGGCACGCTCGGTTGCGCGATCACGCCGGATACGGATGACACCGCGCTCGCGTGGAGAGTCGCTCCGGCGCAAGACCGCGCGCGACTGACTGCGGCGCTGTCGATCCTCGACCGATATCGCACACGCGAAGGACTCTATCGCTCGTGGCTTGCTCCGCGTGACCAGTACCAGTGTCTCGATCCCGGCAAGGATCCAAATCCCACGGACATCGTCATTCAGATGCACCTGATGATGCTGCTGTCCAAAGTGAAGCCCCCTGCTGGCCGAGCGCTGTGCGAAGCACTTCGACCGCTCGCAGGTGACGATCGCGTGTGGGTCTACTACAGCAAGACGCCGCTCGTGCCGATTCTTCGAACGACCGATCTGCTCGAGGCGGGCTGTGCGCTATCGGTGCCGGAGTCACGCATGCGCACTGACGTTGCCGGCCAGCAGATCTGGGTGTCCATCAGCCGCATGATCGCCGAACGTTCATCGGACGCGGTTCTCATGCGCGCAGTGCTGCGGGAGATGGCGAGCGATGACTTCGCGCTCGTGCGAAACAGTCCGCCGCTGCTCTATCACAACGACCTTTCTGCAACCGTGTCCCGATACTACTGGTCGGAAGATGCGGGCTACGCACTCTGGCTGCGACTCCTCGATCAATATGAGCACAGTGTCAGCCGCTAGAACCTCGGCGCGACGCTACCTGTCCTGCCTCCGTCCGCAGGACATTCTCGTGCTTCAAGGCTCGCCACTCCTCGGCGCCGCGTTCGCGCTCCGCTCGCTCGCACTTCATGACCTCCTGATGCTGGCGCTGCTGACGATCGGCAACGTGCTGCTGGTGACGCACATCTTCCTGCTCAACGATCTCTCCGGGATGGATGCGGATCTCGCCGATCCCAACAAGGCTTCGCGAGTGTTCACTGCGAGAGGAGTCGGACGCAGGGAGATGGGAGCGCTGACTGCTGGCATTCTGGTGCTGAGTCTCGGCGTGTTCATCGCGCTCGGCCCGGTGACACTCGGCCTCGCGCTCGGCATTGCGGCGTTGAGCGCGCTCTACTCGCTCCCGCAGTTCAACTGGAAAGGCAAGTTGCTGGTGAACTCAGCGGCGCATCTGGCAGGCGGAATCCTGCACTTCCTCCTCGGCTACTCACTCGGGCACCACATCAACTGGAGCGGACTTGCCATCGCCACGTTCTTCGCGCTGATCTTCGTTGCGGGCCATCTCACGCAGGAAATCCGCGACTACGATGGTGACGCCGCCAGTGGCATCGGCACGAACGCCGTCGTCTTCGGACCGCGCCGCACGTTCGCTGCGAGCCTCGTCCTCTTCACGATGGCCCACGCAATCCTGCTGGTGCTCTCCCTGCGCGGCCTGCTTCCGCGTCCGCTGGCAGTGCTCACCGGGCTCTATGCGATTCAGATCGCCTGGTCGGTAAGCGTCCTTCGCCAGGGACTGACCTACGCAAGCGTTTCACGACTGCAGGCGCGGTACCGCGTGCTGTACGCCCTCATCGGCCTGGGCATGGTGGCAGGACTCTGGTGGACGCGATGAGCATTCGCCGCCGCTCTTCATGTGTGGATTGCTGCAACTGAAGTTGCCGCAATCCACAGGCACGGCGCAAGGCCGCCATCCGTCTTCCTGCAACATCCGTTAACGTTGGCGTCGTCACTCGCCGAGGGTGGCAATCGTCCCCGGTGACACCATCTTCGCCAGTTCCATCGCATCCCAGTTCGTGAGGCGGATACAGCCATGCGATGACGTCTTGCCAATCGTGGACGGCACGGGCGTCCCGTGGATTCCGTAGTGCGGCTTCGAGAGGTCGATCCACACCGGACCAACGGGGCTGTTCGGGCCGGAAGCGAGCTTCACCTTCTTGTCACTCGTCTCTGCGTCCCAGAACAGATCGGGGTTGTAGTTGTAAGGAGGATTCCACGCCACGCCGTTAATCTTCCACTTCCCCATGGGAAGCGGATCGTGTTCGCTCCCGGTCGTCGCGGGATAGCGCGCGATGACCGCGCCGTTTGCATCGACTGCTTCCACGGCCCCGGCGCGCCGGCTGACGCGAACGCTCATGCCGGCAATCTTCGCGAGGGGAGGCCGAACCACATCCGGCACCTGGATGACCGCACCGGCGATGACCGCGCCAGCGCGATCGAACTTCGCTCCGGGATTGAGAGCCTGAAGCAGGACCGGACTGACGTGAAACTTCTCGCCGAGCGCTTCGAGCAGCGACTCGTAACCAAGAGCCACCAGCTTCGCTTTGTCCGCCATCTCCTCAGGGATCGGAACGAACGGCCCGGCCAGATCCTCCGCCGTGAGCGTGTAAGGAACGATCACCGCAGCGGCATCAACGTTCAAGGCCGTCCACGTCGCCGCACTGACGCTCGCCCCCGACTTGATCCCCCGCGCGAGATTGAACGCAGCCACCGCCCCGCGCATCGTCCCGCCAAAGCGCCCATCAATCTCCCCGGGCGAAAAATGAGCCCGATCGAGCAGAACCTGCGCCCGCAACACAGCAGCGCTGCGACGCCCCGACGGAACGAGAACCGGACTCCCTACAGCATTGTTCGCCGCCACCGCGCTCACAGCATCGGTAGCAGGCTTCTTCACAGCCGGCTTCTGTGCCGCGAACATCGAAGGAACGAGGACCAGAAGAAACGCGGTGCCCACGAGAAACTGTCGAATTCGAACGATCATGACCATTCACCCTGCAAGGCGAGTTCCGACAACGAATCGGGAGCCTCCGGGCGCGCTCGGGGGAGGTGCGTTTGACCGCTCTCCCTGGTTTCTGCGAGGCTGCGGTTTCACATGAATCGCCTTCCTGAATCGACGCGTGTTGCTGTGGATGTGGCGGTGGCGAGTCTTCGGCTGCGTGCGGATGCGCTTGCGCCCGATGAGGATCTGGTCACTTCGATCGCCCTGAATGCGCGAGTGGCGGATGACTTTGCGGTGGCCTATGCGTTGTTGCGTGAGATCGGGCTGGAGGACCGGTTGCTCGATCGTTTCGGTGTGGAGAACGCAACGGCGTCGGAAATGCGCGAGGCGGCCGAGGTGATGGCGCGACTGGCCACGTCGGACAGTCTGGGGATGCGGAAGCGAGCTTACCCGCGCGTCAGAATGGCGGTGGTGCGGGAGTTCCGAGTCTTCGCGATCATCCTGACGACCATCCTCAGCATCATTCTCCTGGGCCTCGGCACGCTGCTCTTCCTGGGTGGTCTTGCCCGCTTCGAAGAGTGGCGGGAGGATGGGCGCGTCGCGGTGCATGTGGTCAGTGAGTCGGATCGCGCGGTGGAGCCGACGACGTCGCTCGCTCCAGTCACCGCGGGTTGGGAGAGGACGGTGTCAGGCCGGATCGTACCGCCGCGGCCGCGCGACTTTGTGTGTGATCGCGCCGGGATCCTGAGCAGCGACGCGGCGCGAACACTGAATGCCCGCCTTGCCCGTTTCGAGCGCGAGACGTCGAATCAACTGGTGGTGTTCATCGATCGTCGCGTCCCAGCGGGGACGACGCTCGAGGAGCTCGGCACGGCCACGATTGCTCAGTGGGGCGTCGGGCAACGAGACAAGGACAACGGCGTCATCCTCTTCGTGTTCGTCGATGACCGGACGATGCGCATCGAAGTCGGCTACGGTCTCGAGGGGGTGCTGACCGACGCGCGTTCGAAGCGGATCACCAGCCAGGTAATCAAGCCGTACTTCCAGGCGTCGAAGTTCGCTGAGGGGATCGATGCTGGCTCGCGGGCGATCATGGATGTGACGCAGCAGGGTGATGCCGCGCTCGACTACGCCGTGCACGGTGAGCCGCGGCGCGGGACTGGTGCACTCGTGACTTTCTTCTGCTTTGCGCTCTCTCTCGCATGCTTCGGCATCGTCGTGCATCTCGTCCGCGCGCTCGTACTGTTCCTGCAGGGATACGGAACGTCGGTGTTTCGATTCGCGGAGCACTCGGGGCGTGGGTCGGGGGCATCCGGTTCCGACGGAGGATCCGGATCCTCGGGATCTTCGGGGTCGTACTCGAGCGGAGGCGGAAGCGGAGGAGGAGGCGGGGCGAGCGATTCGTGGTGAGGGGCGATTGTCCGGCGTGGGTGCGCTTCCGCCTGTTGAGGATCGAGACGCTGGTATTTTTTCAGGTGGAGAGTATTCGAATCAGAAGCAGGTCAGAACGCAGAAGCCAGAATTCAGAAGTGAGAAAAGATTCAAAAGCTCTCGAGCCTCTTTTCTCACTTCAGGACTTTCCGGGTTCTCAGTGGGCTGAAGTCCTCCTCCCGCGCTCGGCTGAGGTTAAGAACCTCGCGTAATACCGACTCAGGTTGAAGCGACGGAAATCATGCAAGTACCCCTTCTCCCGCCGCAGCGGGAGAAGGTGGCCAGAGGCCGGATGAGGGAGCCCTGTTGCTCCTCCTGCCCTCGTGGATACGACGATGTGTTGCCGTTGGTTCTCTCATCCGGACGACCCGGGTGCACGCCCTCATCCGGCCTTCGGCCACCTTCTCCCGTTGCGACGGGAGAAGGGGTACGCGAGCGAGTTACGTCGATGGCGCGTTTGCGGTGGCCACCGCGATTCTTTTCTCACTTCTAACTTCTCACTTCTGACTTCTGCATTCGATGTTCAGTGGCTCCCCCATTGCCCCGCCCAACCGGGCAGGCGTACTATCGGTGGTCCGGGGTGATCGACGGATGGCTCGCAAATGCTTCATGTGTGGACGCGAAATCGCAGCAGGAATCCTCTGCGATAAGTGCGACAGCCCGAAAAAGAGCAAGGCCGAGGCTGGCTCGGTTGCCAGGCGTGCACAAGAAGTGAAACCGCAGGTTGTTGCATCCGCTCCTGTGGCTTCCCCTCCCTCCCCGGCATTGCATCAGACCGACCAGGCGTTGGCGCTCGATCCGTTCCCGAAGGCTCAGGTTGTCCCATTTCGCGCCGAGTCGGTCACTCCTGCGATCACGAGTGTCGTCGATCTCATCACGGCGTCGGGAGTGCCGGCGATTCTTCTGGGCCCCGATCGCAGCGTGAAGTTCGTGACGGATGAGGCCACGCATCTGTTTGGCACAACGCATGCGGAACTCGCCAGCGTTCGCTACGTCGAGCAGGTTACCGGCCTTCGCATCGACGATTTGACCAACACGATGTCGGCCGGGATCCGGATCAATCACCGGAATGTCCTCTTCACCCTCGTCCCGATGGCTGGCGGAGCGGGCGGCGCAATCCTGGTGTTCCGTTACACAGAGTCGCTTGGCGGGGCGCACGCATCGTTCGTGACGTACGTGCGGGAGACGGTGCTCGGGCCGATGCGTTCGCTGCGCGATTCGCTGCTGGCTGCAGGCCGTACGCGCACCAGCGATCCGCTTCTCGAGGATGCTGCCTCCACGATGGATCAGATCCTCTCCTCGCTCGAACTCGCCCCTGGCGTCGAGGAGCCCAGCGAATCAGCATCGCGCCTTCCCACGGTGTCCGAGGTCGTGCAGCGCGTGGCAAGCAGGTTCGTCGCGTTCGCGGACCTCAAGGGCATCCAGCTGCAAATCGATTCGCAGGAACTGACCGAAACGTTCCACGATCACGATCAGCTCAGCGACGCGTTGAGCCTGCTGATGGACAACGCATTCCATTACGTTCCGGCCAGCGGGCAGGTCGTGATCGGCGTTCGCTGGATGGAGCACAAAGGCAAACCGCTGCTGCTGTTTTTCGTCATGGACAACGGCCCGCTCATCCCCGAGGAGTTGCGCACCTCGATCTTCGAGCCTGGCTTTGCATGGAACCCGAGTTCACCCGCCCGCACGGGAAGAAACCTCTTCCGTTGCCGTGAGTTCGCGCTCGCGCATTCAGGCTCGGTCTGGGTTGAGTCGAAGACCGGCAAGGCCTGCACATTCTTTTTGCGGGTGAGGACGGATGGCGCTCGGTAATCTTAAGGCAGAAGGCAGAAGGCAGAAGTTAGAAGTTAGGATTTAAGCTAGAAACGAAGCGGGGTGCCTGGAGCTGAACCAGAGTGAGGCTCAACGCGTCGCGCCTTTTTTCTCCCGTCTGATTTTTTCTAGTTTCTAGTTTCTGGTTTCGTTTCTGCCTTCTGCCTTCCGAAATACCCATGATCCGCACAATCCTCCGCTCCCTGCTGGCGCTGACCATCGCGACCCCGCTTCTGGCGATCGAGCCGGGTAATGAGATCACCGCCGCCAACGTCATGGCGGAGGTGAACCTGCGGCGGATTGCAGCGGGACTCGACCCACTCCAGATCGTGCCCCAGCTTCAGGACGCGGCGGAGGATCGGATGTCGGACATGGCCGATCTCGGTTACTGGGGCCATGTCTCGCCCGATGGTCGTTCGCCGTTCCTGACCATCCGATCGCACGGCTATCATTTCGCCTACGCAGGCGAAAACCTTGCTGCCGGATTCGAGACGGCCAGGCTGCTCGTCACCGGCTGGATGGAATCGAAGGGCCATCGCGACAACATGCTTTCGCCGCTCTACACCGAGTGCGGCATTGCCGTCCTCGAAGGCTCGACCACGCGTCGCGCGGCCGGGAGTTCCGTGGTTATTCTCTTTGCCCGGCCGCAGAGTCCTCAGCCAGCAGCGCCTGCGCGCAGGGATGAACGCTCGCCCCGATCGCGCAAGAATGCGGCCCGTCCCTTCAGTTCCTCGAGTGCAGTTTCGCCGTAAGGCGGACGACCTGGGGGGCGCACTCCCGATCGAGGTCCCCGCTGCAGCCGCCGATGCGGTATAGATACTCGTGATGGATGCCGTCGAATCAAACGCACGCCGGGTTGCCTTGCGCGTGTCGGGTGCCGCGCTGCTCATGGCGATCGCGAAGCTGGCCGTCGGTCTGGCCGCGGGCTCCGTGGCAGTTCTTTCTTCTGCGCTCGACTCTGCCGGCGACGCATTCGCGTCGTTTGCGAACTTCATCTTTCTGACGATCGCCGCCAAACCTCCGGACGACGATCATCAGTTCGGTCACGGCAAGGCCGAGCATCTCGCGGCACTGCTGCAGGGCGCGGTCATCCTGGCGGGAGGCATCGTCATCGGCATCAGCGCGATACGACGCATTCGGGCACCACAGCCGGTGGAATCGTCGAGCGTCGCCATCGCGACGATGTTGCTCTCGATGGTGATGACGCTCGTCCTGACGACGTATCTCAAGCGCAACGCCGTGAAGTCGGACAGTTCGGCTCTGGCGGGAGATGCGCTTCACTACACCTCCGACCTCGTGGCCAACGGCGCCACCATCCTGGCACTGGTCCTGGTGAAGATCACTGCCAACCCGCTCTACGACTCGATCCTCGGCGTCTCTGTGGCAGCGTGGATTGCGTGGAACGCGCTCTACCTGATCTGGCACGCCGGGAGCGACCTGATGGATCCCGCCCTCCCCGAGGATGAAATCTCCGCGATCATCGATGTGATCGAAGCGGCGGATCCGAATGTCGTCGGACATCGCGAACTGCGCACGCGCCGCGCGGCCGGCATGCGTTTCGTCGAGTTCGAACTGATGATCGATCGGAGCGTCTCCTTCGACAAGGCTCACGAAGTGACCGAGCTCGTGAAGTCGCGGATCCACGAACGCTTTCCCCGCGCCATGATCGCCGTGCACGCCGAGCCGGTCGACAAGACGCTGCCATTCTCGGTGCGTGGTCCCAGAAAACGGCACGCGCCTGAACGCAGGACGTAGGCCGCTGGTTTTCCGAGCGGCAGCGCCTCAACGCCCGCGCGTGGTCCATCTATACTCGGCCCGTGCATCCAAGAGCGCAGGCGATTCTCGATGGCATTCTTTCTGGCCGCACGGCGGAGGAGCGTGGACGCGACCTCATGCCTCGCTCACCCGAAACCGATCCACTCCCACCCTCGGTTCCGTCAAAGTACGAATACACCGAAGAGGCGCTCGAGGAGAGACGCGCCTTTCTGCGCGGCCGTGGATTCGGCCTTGATGCGATCGAAGGCAAGCTGCCCGTGCCGCGGCCTGAGGAACTCCGCGCGAACATCGAGAGTTTCGTCGGCTTTGCGCAGATCCCGATCGGCGTGATCGGCCCGCTTCGCGTCAACGGAGTGAACGCGCGCGGCGATTACTTCGTCCCGCTGGCCACGACCGAGGGCGCGCTCGTGGCGTCGTATCAGCGCGGAGCGAAGCTGATCAGTCTCGCTGGTGGCGCGGCGACGCTCTGCCTCGTGGAGTCGGTGACGCGCGCGCCGGGATTCTCGTTCCAGAACCTGATCGAGGCAGGGACGTTCGTCGCGCACGTCGTCTCCCGCTTCGAGGAGATGCAGGAAACGGTTCGGAGCACCTCGCGCTACGCGCAACTGGTCGAAGTGAATCCCGTCATCTCCGGCAAGGAGGCGTATGTCATCTGTCACTACACCACCGGCGATGCCGCGGGGCAGAACATGGTCACGTTCGCGACGGCTGCAGTCTGCGAGATGCTGCTGGCTTCGTCGCCCGTGAAGCCGCTGGCCTGGTTCATCGAAGCGAACATGTCGGGTGACAAGAAGCCGACGCAGCTTTCCTTCCAGACGACGCGTGGCAAGAAGGTCATCGCGGACGTGACCATCCCCCGACAGTTGATCCGGGAGATCCTGCACACCGAGCCGGAGGCCATCTTCAAGTACTGGCAGCTGGCGGTCGTAGGAAGCCTGCAGAGTGGATCGATCGGGATGGAAGGCCACTACGCAAATGCCCTGGCGGCCCTGTTCATCGCCTGCGGTCAGGATGCGGCGTGCGTGTCAGAAGCGTCCGTCGGTGTCACGCGCATGGATGTCACGGCGAATGACGATTTCTACGTCTCGATCTCCCTGCCGAACCTGATCGTCGGCACGGTCGGTGGCGGAACGCACCTGCCAACTGCGCGCGCCTGCCTCGAGATGCTCGGCTGCTACGGTTCCGGTGGCGCGCGGAGATTTGCCGAGATCTGCGCAGCGACTGTGCTGGCCGGCGAGATCTCGATCGCCGGTGCAATTGCCTCCGGCGAGTTCGCCCGGGCGCATCAGTCGCTCGGACGCAAGACGTGAGACGATCGCGCGTGGCATGAGCCGCATCGAATCACGCGCCAGCTTCGACCTGATTCGTTACGCGAATTCGTGGGAAGACGCCGATCTGCTCTGCGCCGCCCTGAAGCCCGCCCCAGGAAAGCGAATCCTGTCGATTGCCGCCGCCGGCGACAACGCATTCGCGCTACTGGCGGAAGGCGCCCACGTCGTGGCGGTCGACCTGAGCCCGGCCCAGCTCGCGCTCGTCGAACTGAAGAAGGTCGCCATCCAGAAACTCGATGACGATGCGCTGTTCCGTTTCATTGGTGTGCGTCCGGCGGTCGGTCGCTTCCTGAGCTACACCTTCCTGCGCGATCACCTCAGCGACCGGGCGCGTGAGTACTGGGACGCAAATGTCGACGCCATTGAAGGCGGGGTGATCCACGCGGGCCGCTTCGAGAACTACTTCCGCATCTTTCGCGAGCGCGTCCTGCCGTTCGTCCATTCGAAGCGCGAGGTAGGGGAACTGCTCTCGGCGCGCGATGAGGCGGGGAGGCGAGACTTTTATGACCGTCACTGGAACACCTGGCGCTGGCGGGCGATGTTCCGCATCTTTTTCTCGCGCTTCGTCATGGGACGCAGCGGGCGCGATCCGGAATTCTTCCGCTACGTGAAAGGGTCAGTTGCGGAGCGGATCTTTCGTCGCGCCGAGTACGCGATGACGGCGCTTCCCATCCACAGCAATCCGTACATGGTCAGCATCTTCACGGGAAACTACACGGAAGAGGCATTGCCGCGGTACCTGCGCGATCTCGACAGGCTGCGCGAGAACCTCCATCACCTCACCGTCGTCCAGGGTTCGATCGAGACGGCCGCCACGGGACGCTTCGACGGCTACTACCTCTCCGACATCTTCGAGTACATCGATCCACAGCTCACGCGCGAGATTTACGCGAAGCTGCTGGCGGCAGCGAAGCCCGGAGCCCGCCTCGCGTACTGGAACCTGCTGGTTCCGCGCCGGCGCCCCGAGGAGTTCGCTGATCGT
The DNA here is from genome assembly GCA_046590585.1 of Thermoanaerobaculia bacterium. Lineage (GTDB taxonomy): Bacteria > Acidobacteriota > Thermoanaerobaculia > Gp7-AA8 > Gp7-AA8 > JBKJVD01. Next base: position 22,966 of record JBKJVD010000231.1, read on the forward strand.
GTGAACGACCTGCGCGAGGAAGCGGAAACACTGTTCGCACGCGACATGGCCTTTTTCTACAGCGCGTTCGTGCTCGAGGAGGTCCGATGATCAACACGTTCAGCGCGTTCGACCTCCGCGGGGCGCTGATCATCACAGCGCTCTTCACGGCGCTGCTCGTGACGGCCGAGGCGTGGATGCGTCTGCGCCATCCGAAGCCTGAGTGGACGCGCAAGCTCGTTCACCTCGGCGGCGGAGTCATCGGGCTGTTTCTTCCCTGGCTCGTGGAATCGCCACTG
>JBKJVD010000106.1:0-7605 GCA_046590585.1 Thermoanaerobaculia bacterium
GCCGAAGATGATGTTCGCCTCTTCGTCCGCTGCTTCCTGAATGATCGACGCTGCCTCATGGACCTCGAACAAGGTCATGTCCGGGCCACCGGTGATATTGATCAGCACACCCTTGGCGCCTTCGATCGAGGCCTCCTCGAGCAGCGGGGACGAGATCGCGCGCTGCGCAGCCTCGACAGCGCGATGTTCGCCCGATGAAACGCCCGTACCCATCAGCGCCATCCCCATCCCGTGCATGATCGTCTTCACGTCAGCAAAGTCGAGGTTGATCTCGCCAGGTACGGTGATGAGGTCCGAGATGCCCTGGACGGCCTGCCGGAGAATGTCGTCGGCAATCCGGAACGCGTCGCCAATCGATGTGCCGCGATCGACGAAGTTCAGCAGCCGCTCGTTCGGAATCGTGATCAGGGTGTCGACGGAATCGCGAAGTGCGCGGATTCCGTGCTCGGCCTGCACGCGGCGGCGCTTGCCTTCGAATCCGAAGGGCTTCGTCACGACCGCCACCGTGAGCGCGCCTAGCTCTGCGGCCAGGGAAGCGAAGATCGGCGCCGCGCCCGTTCCCGTTCCCCCGCCCATGCCGGTGGTAATGAAGATCATGTCAGCGCCGGAGAGCGCTTCAAGGATGCGGTCCGTGTCTTCGAGCGCAGCCTGCTTGCCCACCTCGGGGTTGGCGCCAGCGCCCAGTCCCTTGGTCAGCTTCGAACCAATGGGAATCTTGATGGGAGCAAGCGAGTGCCGCATCGCCTGCAGATCCGTGTTCGCGACCAGGAACTCGACCCCGCGAATCCCCGCCTGAATCATCCGGTTGACGGCGTTCCCACCACCCCCACCCACGCCGATGACTTTGATCTTGGCGGGAAGTTGTTCACCTTCCATCGTCACTTTGAGAATGCCGGCGCCAGTGGTCTCGTCAAGAATAATCATTTACCGTCTCCCGGGATCTTAGACATTTCGATGCTGTTTTTCAACGAATATTTGAATGCGTGCACGTGATGCAATTACGACCACGCAAAGAGTGACTTGAACGAGTCGGCCATCTTCGACAGGCCCTTGCGCGGACGCTTGCGCGTGCGGGCCTGATCGCGGAAGCCCCACAGGAGCAGGCCCGCAGCCGCAGCCCACTCGGCCCCGCTGACCGTGTCCGCCAGGCCACCGAGCCCGCGCGGAACGCCTTTCCTCGCCTGCTGGTCGAAGATCTGCTCGATCAACTCGACGATGCCTTCCATCTCTGCTCCGCCTCCGACGACCACGACACCCGAGCGGATTTCCTTGTCCAGCCCGACCTTCTCGAGATCGCGGTAGACCAGCTTCGCGATTTCGGCCGCCCGCGGTTCGATGATCCCGGTCAATTCCTGCCGCGAGACGATCTTCGGCGCGCGACCGCCAACCGTGGGAACCTCGATCGGATCGTCGGCCGTTACCAGCGATGTGAGTGCGCAACCGTAACGCTTCTTGATTCGCTCGGCGTCTTCCATCGGAGTCCGCAACACCACGGAAATGTCGGAGGTGAAGTGACCTGCCCCAACCGGCAGGACATTCGTGTGCACGACGTTCCCTTCGAGGAACACGGCGTAGTCGGTCGTCCCGGCGCCGATGTCCATCAGCAGCACGCCCATTTCACGTTCGTCCTGCGTCAGCACCGCCTCGGCCGCAGCGAGTTGTTCCAGCACGAGTTCCTGGACTGCGATTCCCGCCTTGTTCACGCACGTCAGAACATTCTGGTTGTGCGTCCGGGCGCCGGTGACGATGTGGACATTCGCCTCCAGTCGCGCCGCATTCATCCCCAGCGGATCGTGAATTCCTTCCTGGCCATCCACGACGAATTCGCGCGGAATCACGTGAAGGAGTTCGAGTTCTCCGGGGATGTTGATCGACTTGGTGGCTTCGATTACGCGTTCGATGTCCTCCCGTCCGATCTCCTTGTGCTTGCCCATCACGGAGACGACACCACGCGAGTTCATCGATCGAATGTGATCGCCGGCCACGCCGACGTACACCGATTCGATCTGGAGGCCGGCCATTACCTCCGCCTCGTCCACCGCCTTCTTGACGGCCTCGACGGCCTGTTCGAGGTTGATGATGTTCCCCCGGCGCGTTCCCTTCATCGGCGCGGTTCCCTTGCCGATGATCTCGAGCTGACCGCGGTCACTCACCTCACCAACCAGCACACAGACTTTCGAGGTGCCGATGTCGAGCGAAACGACGTATTTGTCATCCGTCCTGGACATGCGTGTTTCTCCTTCTCACTAGCCGAGCCGCAATGCGTTGCGGCAGATCAATTCGTAATTTCCAGAGCATGCTGCGGTTGCGGGACGGTCGCCGAGGTAGTCTCCGGCGACCTGAATGGCCTCACGACGATGCGATCGCTGAATCGAAGGTCGGCGTAGTCGATCGATGCGCGCGTGTAGTTTTCCGCTGCGGCAATCGAGTAGAGGTCACGCCACTTGGTGGCGAGATCCTCGGCGTTGACGTACACGGTCGCGGCCAGTTCCCGATCGAACAGCGCGAATCCCCGCGGAGCGATGGGGCGAACTTCGGACACTCGTGAATAGAGCACCGGATCCTGAGTGCGCAGTGCCTGCAGCATGACCACGCAGCGCTGAAGCTCCGGACCGGAAGCCTCGACGATCAAGGGCAGGTCCGGATCTCCCGATCGCGCCGAAAGCGATGCGAAGGGAAGTCCCGTCTGGTCGACATACTCGATCCCTCGCGACGTCTGGAGCAGAGCCGTCGGAACCCGTTCCACGATCGTGATCCTCAAAGTGTCCGGCAGCCGCTTCTCAATCTCGATGCGGCTGACCCATGGCAGTGCGCCCAGTTCCTTTTGGACCGAGGCGATGTCGATCTTGAAGAGGTTCGCGCCGATGTAATTGTTCGTGAGCTGCTCGAGCTGCGAGGTTGGTGTGTGGCGCGCACCCACCACTTCCACAGCACGCACCGCGAAACGTGCGTTCGACTGGGTCAGCCACCATGCCCAGGCTGCCATGGCGAGAAGCACCAGAACAGCGGTGACGTTACGCAGAATGGCCAGCAGATTGTGAAACTGAATCTGCCGTTGATTGCGCCGCAGGCGTGCGACGTCAGAGGGCCGGAGGAATCGCGAGGAGGTCGTATCGAACGTACTCATTCCGCCACTCCCGCCGCGCCGTCACGTACGAGGGATTCCGCGACTTCGTGCACGTCTCCCGCACCCATCGCGATAAAGATGTCGTTCGGGGCAATCCTGCGTCGCAACTCATTCACGATCTGCGCATTGCTCCGATCCAGGAACTCGATCTTTCGGGCCAGATCGGCGATCAGCTTTGCTGAAACACCTTCCACCGGCTGTTCACGAGCCGCAAAGATCGGTGCTACGAGCGCGACGTCCGCTTCGATGAGGCTGTCCGCAAACTCCTGTGCGAATTCACGCGTTCGCGAGTAGAGATGCGGCTGGAACAGGGCCACGAGCCTGCGGCTCGGATATCCCTGCCGGGCTGCGCGAAGCGTCGCCAGGATCTCCGTCGGATGATGCGCGTAGTCATCGACGATGACGGCGCCGCGGTATTCGCCCAGAATCTGGAAACGGCGATCGACGCCGAGGAACTTAGCGAGGCCGGCGACGATCTTCGCGGGTTCGACATTGAACTCGCGCGCCGCGCCGATGGCTGCGAGTGCATTCCGCACGTTGTGTTCGCCTGGCACGAACAGCCGGACGAATCCGATCCCCGGCACTTCGAACGTCGAGCCGCGCTCGTCGTATTTGATCCCGGTGGCGCGAATTTCCGCCCCTTCGCTCAAGCCGTACCGCACGACGCGGGCGCCACCACCGTATTCACCGAGAACCCGGCGTACACCAGCGTCATCGATGCACGCCACGACCCGTCCTTCCGGACGAATTCCTTCCAGGAAGATTCGGAACGCTTCGAATACCGCGTCCAGGCTTCCGAAGTACTCGAGATGGTCCGCTTCGACGTTCGTGACGATCGCAACTTCGGGATGAAGATGATGGAAGGTGCGGTCGTACTCGTCTGCCTCGACCACGAGAAACTCGCCCGCGCCGCGCATGGCGTTCGTGGCGAAGTTGCGGACGATGCCGCCCACGATCACTGTTGGATCCAGCCCCGCTTCTGCCAGGACCGTCGCCAGCATGGCGCTCGTCGTGGTCTTGCCGTGCGTCCCGGAAACTCCCACCGCCCGCTTCTGATTCACGATCTCGCCGAGCGCCTCGGAGCGGCGCATGATCCGGATCCCGCGATCGCGAGCAGCCTCGACCTCCGAATTGGCGCCTTTCACCGCGGCCGTATAGACGACCAGGTCCTGCGCGTCGACATGCGATGGATCGTGGCCGAGACTCACCTCGATCCCCCGAGTGGCCAGCAGGTCGGTCGCGGCAGAGCGTTTCAGGTCGCACCCGGAGACAGTCATCCCCGAGGAGGCGAGGATTTCCGCCACCGCGCTCATGCCGATTCCGCCGATGCCGACGAAATGCACCTTTTTAATCTCACCGAAATTCATTCTTATGGACTGGTTCTAAATAGCTATTTTAAGTGTGCTAAAGGTTTAGCGCAATTCGTTTCTCTGAATCCGTTGAATCAAATCAACAATCTTTTTTGTCGCATCTGGTGAAGACTGAGTCCGGGCCGCCGCTCCCATCTGCGCGGAGCGTTCGGGATCGTTGATGATCCCGGCGATGGCGAGACCCAGTTTTTCCGGAGTCAGTTCGCTTTCCGTGACGACGATGGCGCCGCCGGCGCTTTCCACGACCCGCGCATTCAGTTCCTGATGGTTGTTCGTGGCAGCAGCAAAGGGGATGAGGATCGAGGCGCGGCCGATCGCAGCGAGTTCACCGATCGTCATCGCTCCGGCGCGGCAGACCACCAGGTCGGCTGCAGCGATTTCGCTGGCGATCGGGTCGAGATACGCCACGACGCGGGCGTCGGGAAAGGCAGAGGACTTGTACGCGGTCACGACCTTGTCCAGTTCGCCCGGGCCAGTCTGGTGCACGATTTCGAGGCTGTCTTTTACGCGTCCCAGGAAGAGCAGAGCGCCGGTCATGGCGTCGTTCAGCACGCGCGAACCCTGGCTGCCACCGAAGACCAGCAGCCGGCGCTTTCCGGCAGCGGATGCGGGTCTGGCCGCACTCAGTTCGAAGAACTCGGCACGGACCGGATTCCCGGTGACGACTCCATCGCTTCGCCGGAGGCGCGGGAGAGCTTCCGCAAACGCCACCGCCACCGCACGAACGAGACGCGCAAGCAGGCGATTGGTGAGCCCCGGATACGCATTCTGCTCGTGAATGATCGTCGGAATGCGGCGAAGCGCCGCCGCGGCGAGCACCGGTCCCGACGAATATCCGCCGACGCCCAGCACCGCGCTGGGATTGTGGCGGCTGACGATCCGCCACGCCTGAATGAAACCGAGCGGCAGCCTTGCCAGGTTGCGCAGCAGGTCGAGCCCACCCTTTCCCTTCAGCCCGCCCACTTCGATGAACTCGATCGGAAAGCCGGCCTTCGGGACGATCGTCTTCTCGAGGCCTTTCTCAGTGCCGACGAACACGACCTTCCGTGCCGGATCCTGCGAGAGGTATTCGCGGGCGATGGCAATGGCGGGATAGATGTGACCACCTGTCCCTCCGCCTGCGATCATCAACGTCTCAGCCATGACGCGCCTCCGTCTCTCTCCAGCCGGAGCGGGACGGCACGAAGCTCACGCTGCGGTCGATGATTCCACCGCTTCGTGTCCCGCTACCGATCACACCACTCACGCCCATCACGGATCGTCTCAGCTCGTCTGTTGTGAAAAGTTCAGTAGAAGCCCGACCGCAATCAGGCTCGCGGTCAGGGAAGAGCCGCCGTAACTCACGAGAGGCAGCGGCATCCCCTTGGTGGGAAGAAGGCAGAGGGCGACGCTCAGGTTGACCAGCGCCTGAACGCCGATCATCAGAGTGCATCCGAGTGCCGCAAAAAAAACGAAACGATCCTGCGCTTCACGCACGATGGTGAAGCCTCTCCACACCAGAAACGCGAACAGCGAAATCAGCATGAAGGCGCCGATGAAACCGAGCTCCTCACCGATGATCGAGAAGATGAAATCTGTGTGCGGCTCGGGAAGGAAGAAAAGTTTCTGCCGCCCGTTGCCGATCCCGAGGCCATTGAAGCCGCCTGTGCCGAGAGCAATCAGCGACTGCATCGCCTGGAAGCTCTTTCCCAGGGGATCGGCTTCGGGATTGAGGAACGAAAAGAGGCGATCGCGCCGGTAGGCGCCGCCGAACGCAAAGGCAATCCCGGCCGGGATCAATGCCATCGAGAACAACGCGATCCTGCTCCACGCAATCCCGGCGGCAAACATCATCGCCGCAGAAACTGCCAGCAGCGTTGCCGCTGTGCCGAAGTCCGGACCGAGCAGGATCAGACCGGCAACCACCGCCAGGACCACGGCGGCGGGGAGGAGCGTCGTCATTTCGTTGATCTTCTCTTCACGCCGCGAGAGATACCAGGCGAGGAACAGGACCACGACCGGCTTGGCGAATTCGGAAGGCTGCAGCTGAAATCCGGGCATGGCGATCCATCGATGCGTTCCGTTGATCGGCGCCTGGAACATGGCGATGATCAGGCCGACGGTGACTGCGATCAGTGCGCCCGCGACGACGCGCCTGTCCTTGAGCAGCGACGTCTCGAGATGCATGAGGCCAAGCATCAGCGTTCCGCCTCCCAGCACCCAGAGGCATTGACGCCACATGAAGTGGTAGGGATGCTGCGCGCCGAACTTCTGGGTTGCGATGATCGCGGAGGCGCTGTAGATCATCACCAGCCCGATGACCACGATCAGGGTCGCCGCTCCGAAGAGCCAGGAGTCGTAGCTCAATTTCCTGCTCATGTCAGAGAGCCCTCACCAGGTCTTCGAAGTGCTGACCCCGATGTTCGAAGTTGCGGTACTGGTCGAAGCTCGCGCAGGCTGGGGAAAGCAGCACGGTTTCTCCAGAGTGAGTGTTCGTGCGCGCCCACTGGACGGCAGTCACCAGGTCGCCCGCCGGTACGATCCGGGCCGCGCCGTCGAGGGCCGAAGCGATCCGTTCCGAGGCTGAACCGATCGTCACGACCGCACGCACGTTCTGCTCCACGAGCGGCTTCAATTGCTCGAACTGGCCAGCCTTGTCCTTGCCTCCCAGAATGAGGACCACGCTGTCAGGCGGGAAACCCTGAAGCGACTTGAAGGTCGCGTCTACATTGGTCCCCTTGGAGTCGTTGATCCAGCGCACGCCATCGAGTTCGCGCACCATCACCATCCGGTGAGGCAGGCCGGCGAACGAACCGAATGCCGCCCTCACATGCTCCTCTGCGACGCCGGCCGCGTGAGCTGCCAGCCACGCGGCCAGCGCATTCTCCACGTTCGCCTGTCCTTCGAGACGCAATGCCGCACGCTCGATGCGAACCTCGGCATCATCCACGCGCATCACGAGATCCCGGCCATCAAAGAACGCCGCCGTGCCGACGTCTTCAGAAGCGGAGAAGCGCCAGAGCCTGGCTTTCGAATCGCGAGGAACCGATCGCTCGTCGCTGGCGTTGATGATCGCGACATCCCCCACCTGCTGATTTCTGAAGATGCGGTGCTTGGCGGCGGTGTAGG
>JBKJVD010000238.1:0-21245 GCA_046590585.1 Thermoanaerobaculia bacterium
GGCTGCAGCTCCGCCGGCTTCTAAGAAACTCACAGTATTTATGTGGGTTACGGACCATAGGCTCTCGCGCTCCGAGGGCACTCCTATCTTCCTTCTCCCCGTGGGAGAAGGTGGCGCCTCAGCGCCGGATGAGGGGGACACGCGAATGTAAATTGTCGACCTATGGATGCATGCGGAGACGGTGCAACGCACGGTTAGCCTTCCTGACAGTCGGAGGACTCTACTGGCGGCTCGAATATTCGCGAGGGATCCAACTTGCGTTCGCGCCGCCCCTCATCCGGCGCTGCGGCGCCACCTTCTCCCACGGCGAGAAGGAAGATAGGAGTGCCCTCGGAGCGCGAGAGCCTATGGTCCGTAACCCACATAAATACTGTGAGTTTCTTAGAAGCCGGCGGAGCTGCAGCCGCGCGGAGCGCTGCCGCAGCGTAGCGCGGCGAAGGAACTCGAGATACGAGGATCGGACACAACGGAGCGGGCGGGTGGCGCAAAAGGAACAGCGCCGTGATTTGAGTTGCTTCGCCGCGCTACGCCGGCTCAGCATGACGTGGTTGGGCGGAGCGATCCCGAGACCAGTTTCTTGTCCCGTCGTGCATCAATGGTATGGGCGCGCTGCCCCTACTCGTCGTCGAGTTCCGCTTCGTCGACGTCGTCGTCGAATGGCTCGATCACTGGCTGGCCTTTCGAATCCGCGAGGATCAGCTCGATCTTCTTCTCGACCGCCTCGAGCCTGGTGTTGCAGAAGCGGGAGAGTGTGATTCCCTCTTCGAACAGGCGGAGTGATTCATCGAGAGAAAGTTCTTCTCCCTCCAGTCGCTGGACGATCTTCTCGAGCTGCTGAAATGATTTTTCGAACTCGTTGCTGCGTGCTTTGGCCATTCGGTTCCGATCCTATCCGCTCCGCTCATCGTCTTCAGTTGCGTTGCGCATCTCGCTGGTGAGTTGCGCGGGCCAGAGTGTCTCGAGGCCGAGCGAATGCCGGTCGACCGTGCATTCGAGCCTGCCCTTCTTGAGCTGCACTTCGATCGCTTCGCCGATCCCGACCGACATCGATTCGAACAGCGGCCTGCGTTTGTGACCGCGGAGCGAGAAGGCGATCGCATAGCCGCGCGAAAGAACTGAGAGTGGCGAGACGGCTTCCAGCGTGCCGACCCGGGACGCGAGATTGTCGCGGCGTGTGGCCACGCGGTTGCGCATCGACCAGACCAGCTTCTCGTGGAGTGAGATCACGCGCTGCTGCTTCACGCTCAGGCCGAGTCTCGACGGCACTTTCGACAAGGCATTCTCCGCGCGTGTGACGCGAATCCTCAATACCTCGGCCTGCCGGCGGAGAAGGCGGTCGAGTCCCACTCGCCGGTGGTCGAGCGTCTGACGCGCGCTGCGGATCGTTCGCAGCGCCCGGCCCAGGCCATCCGAAGAACTGAAGTGGCGCAGTTCGGCCCGGTACTCCCGCACCTGCTTTTCAACGTGGCGACGGATCCGCTCGGTGGCGTTGTTCACTGAGGAGCAAAGCTCCGACTTCGCGCGAATCACAATTTCCGCGGCAGCGGACGGGGTTGGCGCCCGCAGGTCGGCGACGAAATCGGCGATCGTGAAGTCGGTCTCGTGACCGACGCCGCTGATCACCGGAATCGGTGACGATGCGATCGCGCGCGCCACCACTTCTTCGTTGAATGCCCAGAGATCCTCGAGCGATCCTCCGCCGCGACAGACGATGATTACGTCATGGACATCCCAGCGTGCGAGGTTCCGAATCGCCGCGGCGATTTCCTTCCCGGCCGTTGCGCCCTGGACCCGGACCGGATAGATCTGGATGTGCAGGCCCTGGAAACGGCGCGCCAGCACGTGCAGCACATCGCGAATCGCGGCACCTGTCGGACTCGTGACGATGGCCAGTCGCTGGGGCAAAGACGGAAGCGGCTTCTTGCGCGCCGCATCGAAGAGTCCCTCGGCGGTCAGCTGCTGCTTGAGCTGTTCGAACGCCAGTTGCAGTGCGCCCAGCCCCGCAGGCTCAGCGCTGACGGCGTTCATCTGAAAGTCGCCTTTCGCCTCGTAGATCGCCAGGCGGCCTCGCACGATCAATTTCAACCCGTTCTCGATGCGGAAGCGGAGGGAGCGCGCATTCGACGCGAACAGCACGACGCGCATCTGCGCCTTCGCGTCCTTGAGTGAGAAGTAGAGATGTCCCGCGCCAGAGCGAACGAAGTTCGACACCTCACCCTCGACGGCGACGTCGCTGTAACGGTAGAGATCGAGGTTGATCTGCCGGATCAGGTCGGAAACAGATTGTGCCGGTCGGTCGGTCACGTCGCTACTCCGTGAGCGGACCCTGCGCGCGGCCTTCGATGAACTGCTGCACCATCGGATTGGTCGATCGCTGGAACTCGTCTGGCGTGCCCTGCTCCACGATCACGCCCTTGAACAGCATCGCCACGCGGTCGGCAATCTTGAACGCGACCTTCATGTCGTGAGTGATCGTGACCGTCGTGGTATCGAGAGACTTGTCCATTTCCACGATGAGGTCGGCCACGACATCGCTGATCACAGGATCGAGGCCGGTGGTCGGCTCGTCGAACAACAGAATCTCCGGGCGCAGCGAAATGGCTCGCGCGAACCCCACGCGCCGGCGCATGCCGCCCGACAGTTCGGAGGGCCGCTTGTCCTCGACCCCTTGGAGATGGACCTGATCTAGGCACTCCGCCACCCGCTGGCGGATTTCATCCTCATTCATCTTCGTGTGGCGGCGCAGTGGGAAGGCCACGTTTTCGAACACCGACATCGAGTCGAACAGCGCCCCTTCCTGGAAGGCCATGCCGAAACGTCGCCGCACGTCGTTGATCTCGCGATCGTCGAGCCGGGCGATGTCGATTCCGTCGATGATGACCTCGCCGCGATCGGGCTTCAGCAGTCCGATCATGTGCTTGATCGTGACGCTCTTGCCCGTCCCCGAGCCGCCGACGATGACGACCGACTCGCCTCGCTGGACGTCGATGGACAGGTCGAGCAGGACTTCCTTCGTGCCGAAGGATTTGTGGACGTGGCGCAGGGAGATGAACGGCTCCATCAGAAGAGAACCTTGGTCAGGAAGAAGTCCGCCAGGAGAATCACGAGCGACGCGCTGACCACCGCGTTCGTCGTGGCGCGTCCCACCCCCTCGGCTCCCCCGCTCGTGTAGTAACCGCGAACGCATCCTGTGAGCGTCAGGATCAGGCCGAAGACGGCCGCCTTGATCACTCCGCTCCAGACGTCGTTGAGGTCGAGGAACTGGTAGGTGTTCTGTTCGTAAATCACCGGATTGGCGTTCAGCATCTTCACCGAAACGAGGTACCCGCCGTAAACGCCGAGGGCGTCTCCGAGGATGACGAGAAAGGGGAGCATGACGATGCCGGCGATCACGCGCGGGACGAAGAGGTAATGCACCGGGTCGGTGGCCAGAGCCTTCAGCGCATCGATCTGCTCGGTCACGCGCATCGTTCCGATCTCGGCCGCCATCGACGATCCCACGCGGCCGGTGACCATGAGGCCGACGAGAACGGGCGAGAGTTCGCGCAGCATCGCCAGCGACACCACGCTGGCCACGAAACTCTCTGCGTGAACGCGCTGGAAGCCGGCGAACGTCTGGAGCGCGAGCACCATCCCCGTGAACATGGTGGTGAGGAAGACGACCGGGATCGAGTTCACGCCGAGCCGCACCATCTGCCGGAACCACTCTCCGACCTCGTATGGGGGACGCACGCTCCAGTACGCGGTCCGGGTGAGCATCCGGAACCAGAGTCCCGTCTCCTCGAACACGCCGATGAAGGTGGAACCGATGCGGTCGAGAAGTCTGATCATGAATTAAACCGGGATCGTATCGCGACGATCGCCTCGCCGTCGCGGTAGACCCGCGGCACGCGCGCCCCGATCGAGCAGAGAACCTCGTACGAGATTGTACCGAGACGCCCGGCGATCTCCTCAGCGGAGATTTCCTCATCCCCCTGCCGGCCGAGAAGAACGACCTCGTCGCCGACCGAGACTCCTTCCAGTTCCGTGACGTCCACGGTCACCAGATCCATCGAAACGCGTCCGACGACCGGAGCGCGCCGGCCCCGGATGAGAACGTCACCGGTGTTCGACAGCAGGCGGTTGTAGCCGTCCGCGTAGCCGATGGCGATGGTGGCGATCCTGCTTTCACGGCTGGTCCGGAAGGTTCGGCCGTAACCGACACTCTCCCCGGGCGGAAGCGTCTTCACACGCACAACGGCGGTCCGCCAGCGCAACACCGGCTCGAGGCGTTGTGTGGAATGGTCGATGGTCTCGGCTCCGAAGAGTGCGATCCCGACGCGTGCCCACTCACCGGCGCGCACCAGCCGGCGAATGGTGGCAGCGCTGTTCGCCAGGTGGTGCAACGGCGCATCCACTCCTGCGGCTCGCAGCCGGGCGACGAGCGCGTCAAACGTTTCGATCTGCGTCTCCGTGAACGAATCGCCTGGATCGGGTGAGTTGGCAAAATGGGTATAGATCCCCGCCACCCGCAGTTCCGGAGTGGATCGGATCCGCGCGATGGCGGCGGTCAGATCCGATTCGATCAGACCCATCCTGCCCATTCCGCTATCTAGCTTGAGATGAATCGTCAGCGGCGTCTCGCGAGTCACTTCGCAGGCCGCAGCCAGAGCCTCAGGAGACGGCACGCCCACCTCGATGCCGCGCTCCGCAGCCACAGCCATCTGTTCGGCGTTCAATGCTCCCAGCACGAGCATTGGATGCGCGATGCCGGCGTCGCGGAGCTGCAGCGCTTCCTCGAGCAAAGCCACGGCAATCATCGCGGTCTTCCCATCGAGGCAGCGCGCCAGTTCCACTGCACCGTGGCCGTAGGCGTCCGCTTTCAGCACCGCCACGAAGCGGGAGCCCTCAGGAAGCATCGCAACGATCGCATCGACGTTGCGCCGGAATGCAGCAAGGTCGACCTCGGCGCATGCGGGTCGCATCAGGTTGAGGTCAGGCGCTGTAGATATCGAGGTTCTGGCCATTCATCGGTCTCGAACGTTCTGATGCAAGAAACAGGATCGTTTCGGCGACTTCATCTGCGGTCATCGAAGCGGGTGCGCCACCGCTCGCCTTCGACCACATCCCGGTGTCGACCGATCCAGGGCTCACGCAGTTGACCCGGATGCCTTGAGCCTTCACCTCGACCGCCAGCGCCTCAGTGAACGCGATCACTGCGGCCTTGCTCGCACAGTAGGAGACCCATCCGGGAAACTTCTCCGGTCCGGGGACTCCGGAGATCGACGCAACATTGACGATGGTCCCGCGTCCCCGGCCGAACATTCCGGGCAGCACTCGACGCGAGGCCAGATAGACGCCTCGTACATTCACGGCGAACATGCGGTCCCATTGCTCGATCGTCGTCTCCACGAGTGGCGCTGGATCGATCATGCCTGCATTGTTGATGAGGAGACTGCAGGAGCCGAAGTGGCGCTCCGTCTCGGCGAAGAGCTGCTCCACGGCGTCGGGATCGGCAATATCTCCGGCGACCGCGTGGATCACCCCAGGCGCGGCCGCAGCGAGCGCCGCGAGTTTCGTTGCCGAGCGCGAAAACGCCACGACCTTCGCTCCACGCGCTGCCAGCAGCGACGCAGTCGCCCTCCCGATTCCTGTGGAGGCTCCTGTGACTACGGCAACGACTCCGTCGAATTCGCTGTTCTGTCCCAAAGCTTCGTGTCTCCCGTCCAATCGCGGCGATTACGCTATCACCGTTCGAATCCGCTAGAATCTCCGCCGGGCCTCACCTGCGGACGGTGTACGCAGGGCGAGGTCTTTTCTTTTTTCCGGCAGGAGAGGCGATGAGGCAGATTGCAGGCGCGTGGATCCTGGCGTCGTTCGCACTGACAGCGGCGGCGCAGACGAGCATCCTGGTCGACGCAACCGCAGGCAGGCATACGATCGACCCTCGCATTTACGGCGTGAACTTCGCCTCCCAGCAACAACTCACGGAACTCAACGTGCCGCTCAACCGGAGCGGCGGCAATTCCGAGACGCGGTACAACTGGCAGCAGAACTCGAGCAATCGCGCTTCCGACTGGTACTTCGAGAGCCTCGAGGGATCGTCATTCACCGCTGGCGCACAAGCGGATGCCTTCATCGCCGCGACGAAAAACGCTTCCGCGGAACCGATGATCACCATTCCGATGATCGGCTGGGTCTCGAAACTGGGGCTACAAAACGCGCGCCTCTGCAGTTTCTCCGTCGCGAAATATGGCGCGCAGCAGTCGACCGACTGGCAGTGGTTCCCCGACTGCGGCAATGGCCGTCGCGCCGACGGCTCCCTCATCACCGGAAACGATCCGAACGATGCGAATCTTGCGGTGGATTCTCAGTTCCAGGCAGCCTGGATCGCTCATCTGAAGACGACATGGGGCGCCGCGAACGCGGGCGGCGTTCGCTACTACCTGCTCGACAACGAGCACTCACTCTGGTCCGACACGCATCGCGACGTAAAGCCGGCCGGTGCGTCAATGGACGAGATGCTGTCGCGCATCATCGACTACGGTTCGATGATCAAGAGCGCCGATCCGAACGCCCAGGTCGTCGGCCCCGAGGAGTGGGGCTGGATGGGAATGCTCTACAGCGGCGCGGATCAGCAGTGGGCGTCGGCGAACAGCAACTGGTCGACCTGGCCCGACAAGACTGCACACGGCGGCTGGTTCTACTACCCCTGGCTGCTCGCAAAGTTTCGAGAGTACGAAGCGCAGCACGAGCAGCGCGTCGTCGACATGGTGAGCATTCACTACTACCCGCAGGGTGGCGAATACAGCAACGACACCTCGACGTCGATGCAGGCCCGTCGCAATCGTTCGACACGATCTTTATGGGACCCGAACTACACCGACGAGACATGGATCGGCGAGAAGATGCGCTTCATCCCGCGCCTCCGAGACTGGATCGACCAGTACTATCCCGGCGCACCGCTGGCGATCACCGAATACAGCTGGGGCGCGGACGAACACATCAACGGCGCCACGACGCAGTCCGACGTTCTCGGGATCTTCGGCCGGGAAGGCGTCGCTGCCGGCACCCGCTGGGTCGTTCCCGCGACGGGAACGCCCGCGTACAACGCCATCCGGATGTACCGGAATTACAACGGCGCCAACGGGACGTTCGGCGAGATTGCCGTGCGCACAACCGTGCCCGACCCCGACACGACCAGCGCTTTCGGTTCCGTGCGCGGCTCGGACGGAGCGCTCACCCTGATGCTGATCAACAAGCAGACGCTCACTTCTGCGGTGATCGTCAACCTGGCGAACTACGCCGCAAGCGGAAACGTGAAGCGGTGGGAACTGACCTCGTCGAACGCAATCACCGCGCGCACCGACCTGGCCGTCGCTTCGAACGCTATCTCGATCACGCTTCCGGCACAGAGCATCACTCTGCTGGTCGTGGCCGGGTTGACCGACGTCATCGCACCGACGCTCGCAATCACTGGCGAGGCAGTCAACCAGAATGACGACTGGACCTTCAACGGCACGGCTGCGGATGCCGGCGGCATTTCACGCGTGACCTGGAAGACGACCACGGGGCTGAGCGGAACGGCCACGGGCACGACTTCCTGGAGCGTGAGCGGCGTGCACCTGAGCGGCTTCGAGGCCATCACACTGACCGCCTGGGACAACAGCGGCAACCCGACGTTTCTTTACCGGAATGTGCGCCAGTCGTGGCTCGCGCCGCCATTGCAACGGCCGGTTGCTCGGGAACGGGCGGTCCGCCTGCGGTAGCGGTGTTCTGCGAGTCTACGATTCGTAGACTCGCAAGAGTCCGTTCCACAACATGTCGTAGCTGCTCGATTCCTTGTCCACGAGTCTCCGCGTGCGATCGAGGCTCCCCGATAGAATGGCGCTCATGACGATCCGGGAGATGCTCGAACGCATTGAATTCGAAACGCTGGTGCCGCGTGCGGCGAAGAGTGCCGAGACGCGCGGACGCGACCGGGAGGAGCCGGAGGATGACCTTCGTCCCTCCTACCAGCGCGATCGCGATCGCATCATTCACTGCAAGTCATTCCGTCGTCTCAAGCACAAGACGCAGGTATTTCTCGCGCCGGAAGGCGACCATTACCGCACGCGCCTCACGCACGTGCTCGAGGTCTCGCAGATCGGCCGGACGATTGCGAAGTCGCTCCGCCTCAACGAGATTCTCACCGAAGCCATCTCCCTCGGGCACGACCTCGGGCACTCTGCGTTCGGTCATGCCGGCGAGGCGGCTCTCAACAAGCTGGTTCACGGCGGCTTCGATCACTACCGCCAGTCGGTGCGAGTCGTCGAGAAGCTCGAGTACGACGGCAATGGACTGAACCTCACCATCGAAGTGCGCGACGGAATCCTCAAGCATTCCAAGGGTGAGAAGGGGGAGTTGCTGCGCAGCCGCCCGAACTCGCGTGCCCTCACGCTCGAGGGAGACATCGTCCGCATCTCCGACATCATCGCGTACGTGAATCACGACATCGACGACGGCGTGCGCGCCGGTCTCATCGTGGAAGACGACATTCCGAAACAGGTCCGGGAGACACTCGGTCGAAACGGCAACACGCGCATCGACCGAATGGTGCGCGACGTGATCCAGGCGACGCTGGCGTGCGACTTCGAGATGATCTCGATGTCTCCTGAAGTCTACGAAGCGCTCGAGGAGTTGCGAACCTGGATGTTCCAGAACATGTACCTGATTCCAGCCGTCCGCGGCGAGTTCGACAAAGCCCAGCGCATCCTCACCGAGCTGTTTCAGTATGTGATGGCTAACCCCGCCGAGTATCTCGACGTCGCCAGCGGAGAACCGGTCGATCGCCTCGCGCTCGACTTCATCGCCGGCATGACCGATCGCTACGCGATGAACCTCTACTCGAAGCTCTTCCTGCCGAAACCGTGGGTTGGCGCTTTGTAAACCAGAAACCAGAAACCAGAAGGCAGAAGGCAGAAGGCAGAAGGCAGAAGGCAGAAAAGGCTCGCACTTGTCTCCATCGGGCCCTCTTTCTCAATTCAGGCGCCTGAATTGAGAAAAGAAGCGCCGATACAGTCACGCGCGAGCTTCTTCTGCCTTCTGCCTTCTCCCTTCTGGTTTCTGGTTTCTGGTTTGCCTTCTGCCTTCTGGTTTACAAATCTCCAGACCGCCACCATTGATCACCAAAAAAAAGCGCCCCGTTTCCGGAGCGCTCGTTTTGAATCGGTGATCGAGATCGATTACTTGCTGCGGCTCTTGCGCTTCGGTGTGTTGACAGCGTCCTTGAGATCCTTGCCAGCCTTGAAGCGAACATTCTTCGAAGCCGGGATCTTGATCTTCTCGCCCGTGCGCGGGTTCAGCCCGGTGCGTGCTTTGCGCTCGGTCTGCGTGAAGCTGCCGAGGCCTGGAACTGCACAGCGCTCTCCGCGCTGGCACGAATCGGAGATGTAACCGACGAACGCATCGAATGCGGACGCAGCTTCCTTCTTCGAGATTCCTGCCTGCTCAGCGATCGCGGTGATGAGGTCACCTTTTCCTGCCATGTATTCAATCCTCCCTGTGTTCGCGAAAACCCTGATATTTACGCGACTTTTCGACAATCTAGGCAAACGCGAATTGAATGTCAACGCGATTGTTCAAGACGTTCGATGATGAGATTCGCCGCATCGGCACTGACCTTTTGCATGCCAGCGGTGCCCAGGAATCCAGCACTCTCATGAAGTGCACTGACGTCGTTGCAGTCTGCGTTCCCGAATGCGCCATTCAGGGCCGGCGTTGCAGCACGAACACAGTGAAACCGTCGGTCCCCGACTCGGGCGTCAGGCGCAGAATTCCGTCTTGGATCCATCGGCTCGCACTTGCCGGAGCGAATGCTGCGACGTCGGCCTTTTCGAATGAATCGTTGCCCGCCAGGACCGCCTGCACCACATCGTCGTTCTCTTCTTTCTCCAGCGAACACGTCGAGTACACGCAGAAGCGCGAGGCCAGCGGCAGGGCGGCCGCGAGCATGCCGCGCTGCTGCTCCGCGAATTGAAGGATGTCGCTTTCCTGCAGGCGCCACTTCAGCTCCGGACTCTTGCGGATCGTTCCCGTTGCGCTGCATGGTGCGTCGAGCAGGACCGTTTCGAACTGCCGTGCGAACGGTGGCAGCAGTCCATCACTCACCACGAGCTTCCCGCCGTATCGCGCCAGCGGGCGGAGCCGGCCGAACGAGATGTCGTTGCTGACGACGTTAGCGCCGTGCGCCTGCGCGTAGATCGACTTCCCTCCAGGCGCTGCCGCCACGTCGAGAATCTGCGTGGATGTGGCCCGCGCGATTGCCGCGACCACCGCACTCCCTTCATCCATCGGGTAGTAGTGGTCGCGATCGAGTTCCTCGGTCGATCCGCGCATGCGCGCAACGTCTTCGAGGAACGGCGACGGTTCACTCTCTTCCGGCGGCATTCCATGAAGCACCAGCACGTCGGGATACGACAACTCCTGATTCGCTGCAGCAATGGCCTCCGCCCTCTCCCTGCCATAGGTGGCGATCCAGCGCGCCAGTAACCACTCCGGATGCGCGTATCGCGTGGCCGGATCGGAAGGCTCGGGCAGGTTTGCTCCCGTTACCTTTCGCAACACGGCGTTGACGAACCCACGTGCACGGTTCGCGTCGCGCGCCGCGATGTCGACCGTCTCCGACACCGCTGCGTATTGCGGGACATCCATGTAGTTCAGCTGGTAGACACCGAGCCGGAGGATCTCCAGGACGAGAGGCTCGATCTGCGACAACTTACGTCCCGACGCGGCTGCGATCAGGTAGTCGAGCCGCGACTGCCAGCGAAGCACCCCGAGGACGAGGGTGCGCACGAATCCGGTTTCGCCGGCCAGCAGGTGCGACGCGAACGCACCTTCGCGATCGACACGACGCAGAAGTCGCAGCGCACGTTCACGTTCACTCATCCGATGGGCACTCCAACCGTCCAGCCCAGTCCGCGCGCCACATCTGCCGCCGGGGCGTGTGACCTTCCCGGGCGTTGCAGTTCGAGCAACTCGATCGCGCCGTTCGCAGCAGCCACGGTCACGGTTGCTCTCCCGATGTGAAGCACCGTTCCGGGGGAACCGGAACCTTCGGCGATCCTCATCTCCGGGACCTTGATCGATTCTCCGTTCGCGACGACGAGCGCGCCGGGCCAGGGATCGAACGCGCGAAACCTGTTGTAGATCGCCGCAGCGCTGTCGGTCCAGCGAATCTCCGCCTCGCTTTTATCGAGCTTCGGAGCGAGCGTCGCCTGGTCGTGGTCCTGCGGAGTCTCATCGGCGGTGCCGCGACCGAGTTCATAAAGGACCGGTGTCAGCGCCTCTCCGCCGAGTTCTGCGAGCCGCCTGGTCACCAGGGGCGCCCGCTCGTCCGGACCGATCTCCAGCGTCGAGATGCGGAACACCGGCCCGTGATCGAGCGCTTCATCGACCCGCATGATCGTCACTCCCGTCGTCGTCTCGCCGGCTGCGATCGCACGCTGGATCGGGGCCGCCCCGCGATACTTCGGAAGGATCGACGCGTGGACGTTCAGAAATCCGTGCCCTGGGATTTCCAGCAGCGCTGCGGGAAGAATGCGACCGTACGCGATGACGACTCCGACATCCGGCCGATACGCTGCCACCGCTTCGAGGAACTGTGGGTCGCGAATCTTCAACGGCTGCAGCAATGAAATCCCCAACTCCAGCGCCCGCTGGGCGACCGCTGGCGCATGCAGCTTCATTCCCCGGCCCGACGGGCGGTCCGGCTGCGCAACGACCAGCACGACTTCATGCTCCGCCGCAACGGCGTTCAGAGTCGGGACTGCAAACTCAGGGGTTCCAAAGAATACGACGCGCACGGCGCGGATTGTATGTTGGAGTGATCGAATGGAGTTGGTTGGTCAAAGTTCCTCGGTTCCTCGGTTCCTCGGGTTCCTCGGGTTCCTCGGGTTCCTCGGCGGTAGGATGTTTTTACGGAGGCTTCCATGATTCGAATCGTTGCCGCAGCTCTCGTCTCACTGCTCCTCGCAATTCCGCTCTTCGCGCAACTGGCTGACGGCGACGCGCAGTGGGAGCGTCGAGCGGAAGGAGCGAAGGGTGGCCATGCCGCGGCTGAGCACATCAACCTCGCCATTGCCGCGTACGAGAAAGCGGTTGCGCAGTCACCGAACGATCTCGAGCCGCGCTGGAAGCTGATGCGCGCGATTCGCTTCAAGGGCGCGTACGTTGCCACCTCGACGGACGACAAGAAGCTGATCTACACCCGCGCCAAGAAGGCCGGCGCCGAGGCCATCGCGCTCGTCGGGCGGCAGATCGCTCCGAAGGGTGTTGCCATTCAGAAGGGAAGCGAAAAGCAGGTGGCAGATGCGGCTCGCTCACTGCCCGGCGCCGCAGAAGTGTTTCTCTGGGATTCGGCGAACTGGGGCGAGTGGGCGCTCGCCTACGGCAAGCTCGCCGCAGCACGCGAAGGAGCTGCAGATCGAATCCGTCGCAGCGCCACGATCGCCATGCTCATTGATCCGAAGGTAGACGCCGGTGGTCCCTCCCGCGTCCTCGGCCGCCTCCACGACCAGACGCCGCGCATTCCCTTCATCACCGGCTGGGCCTCGGCACAACAGGCCGTGACCTTTCTTCGTGAGGCGGTTCGCATCGATCCGTCCAACAAGGTGTCGCGCGTCTTTCTCGCAGAAGCTCTGGTGGGCGCGAACGGCGGCGCCGCAAAGGGGAGCTCGGCGAAGATGCTCCGCGAAGTCATCAGCTCACCCAACAGCGCATCCTTTGCGGTCGAAGACGCAGCAGCGCAGGAGGACGCGCGTGCACTTCTCAGGAAATGGGGCGTGTGAGCGCAACGACCAGTTGATCGGTCGCATACGTTTCGACCTGGTCGAAGCGAAGACCATGCGCCGTTTCTTCCTCGAAGCTGAGCGGCAATTGCTTCAAGGTCACGAACTCGTGAGAGCGGCGTTTCCAGGCCGCTTCCTTCGCCGCCCAGAAGTGAATGAGACGATGCGGCAGGCTGCAGCGGCGCATCACCGCTTCTTCATCATCGCGAAGGAAAAGATGCACGGCCCGCTCATCGATCTCACGCAGCGCCTGCACGTCGATGCCGACCGGCTGGTCATCGATCGCAGCGCCTGCGAATGGGGAGGAGTGGGAAAGCGACACGTGCCGCCGCTCGCCGTTGCCAAGGTGAATGTGGGGGCGATCGACGGTGACATTTCGGGGATCGCCGGGGTGACCGCGGATGGAGGCGAGCATCTTCGCTGCGACGCGGCTGTCGAGCCATTCCTGACGGCGCCGTGGAAAGCGGAAACGTTCCGCCTCGTGCAGTTCGTCATCACTCAGCCAGATGCGAACGTCGTCTGGCGCAACGATCACGAGGGCGCGGTCACGCCACGACTCCGGTAGTTCGACGATGATCATGGTTGTTGTTGCGTCGGGATCGCGGCGATGAATTCGTTCGAGCCGGCAGGATCGACGATCGTGGCGAATCCGACGCCGGTGCCGGCGATGGGAGTGAGTCGCACGGTGGTGTTCTCGTCGATCTTCACCCCGAGCACCAGTTCGATGTCGCGGATCAGCCAGATCTCGTCTTCCGGGATGCCTTGCTCGATCGGCTTCCCGATCGCAGCTCCCGTACGCGTGCGGGCCGTGACCCGGAACGTCGCCGGAATGATTCCGGTGTTGACGATCCCGACATTGATGCGACGTCCTTCACGCATTGCAGGAATCCCGACGACTGTCAGCTCCGCGCCGTCGCCTCCGGCACTCACGGCGTCGTCCGGACCAAGCGCAGTCTCGATCGCCGGATGCCCTCCGCTCGCAATGTCCCACGTCTTCACGACGGCGACCGGGGCTCGTCCCTGCGGATGCTCGAGCCAGAGCGATCCGAGACTCTCCGGCGCGCCGAAGAACGTCTTGACGACGTCGGGCCAGCGCATCGTCTGTCGGGACGCAAGCGTGATGTGGCGATCGATTCGAGTATCTCCGGCGATGTAGCGCAACGAAAGCACGAGAGGATCCCTCGAGGGGTTGTGCAGCGTCAGTTCGGAAACCCAGTACGCGCCGCCGACTCCAGGAAGGCTGCCCACGGCGGGGAAGACCAGTCTCGACCCACTCCCGCGCATCTCCGCCGGCTTCGGCATGTGGATGCGCTTCAGGTACGAAGCGACCGTGGCTGGCCGCGCATCGGTGCGGCGGGTCCAGAGCTCAACGCCACGGACCGATTTGTAGAATCGGTAGCAGTCATCGATGTAGGCGGAGACCGCCTGGGCGCGCAGAGCGTTGGGAACGCCGTCGAACGTATCGTAGTTTTCGGGTGACGTCCGAATGACGACCCTGGGCCTGGCCCGCTGCAGATCACGGAGGACTTCCGCCTGAAACTGCTGCGGTGAGGCGATCGGAACCTGGTAGAAACGCGTCGCGTTCGGGCGGTTTGCAAAAAAGTAAAACGCCGGTTGATTGGAGAAGTCGTAGATCGTTTCGTTCGTTCGTGTCAGCCGGGTGATCTCCTGCGAGACCGCATCCACGCGATTCACGATCTCCTCGGCCCGCCCGTCGCGAACTGCACCACTGACACGGGGCACATAGCGAGCGGTCTCGTCGATGCGATAGTTCACCAGGTCCGGGATCCAGAACATGAGCGCGAACGGTGGAAGAATGGCGAGCGCGATCAGCGCCACGAACGACCGCTCGCCCGTGTTCCCGTCCCGCCACATCGCCTTCATCGCGCGAAGCACCAGCGCAATCTCCATCACGATGATCGGTCCGACCAGAAACGCTGCGAAGTATTGATGGCGGAACTCCGCGCGACCGAATGCCGTCCGCTGCGCCACCGCCGCGAAGACCGTCAGCACCATCAGCGCATAGTCGAAGCTGGACAAAGAACGCAGCCACCAGCGCCGCAGGAGATACACAACCGCAATGCCGAGTGTCAGCGGCGTGAGGATGAGATGGAACTTCTCCCGGAATACGAAGTCGGCAATTACATCGGCGCCAACGTTTCCACGAAATGGCGACACCAGGTCGGGAAACGGTAGCGACCACACCGCGTCGATGATGGCGGGGATCTGGACGAACGACTGTTGCGCGAAAGCGGCCAACCCGCCACGACTGGCAAGGTACGCGATGAACGGGACCGCGCCGGTCGCGATTCCCGCGACGAACCACAGCGCCGCAGCCAGCGGCCGCATTCCTTCCCACGCCGACCTCTGGCTCGCGATCGCGACCAGCAGGCAGGCCGCGATTCCTCCAGCGATCGTGTAGACCCCGATGTCATAACTGAAGAACAGCGTGATCGCCGCGATCGTCCCGGAGATGAATAGCGCTGCGCGCCGCGAATGCCGGAAGCCCC
Source organism: Thermoanaerobaculia bacterium (assembly GCA_046590585.1). Classification (GTDB taxonomy): domain Bacteria; phylum Acidobacteriota; class Thermoanaerobaculia; order Gp7-AA8; family Gp7-AA8; genus JBKJVD01. Next base: position 15,317 of record JBKJVD010000238.1, read on the forward strand.
ACCAGAAGAGGGCCACTGCGGCGACCTGAAAGAACGTGCGGTTGTTCTCCGCGGTCGTCCACGCTCCCATCGCCACGACCACCATCGCCAGCGGCATCGAGCGAAACAGCGCGATGCCGAGGTACCAGAGGGAGACGCCGAGCATGCCGCCGAGCAGCACGGTGCGCCACACCGCAACCGCGAGCGACCGCCCGAAGAGCTGCATCAGCCACGCATCGAGGACGCCATCCTCGAGCATTCCATGCAGGACGAACACGTCGCGATAGGGAGCCTTGCCGCGCAGGTAATCCGAGGCGGGACCGATCGATTCACCACGATGAAAGAGATCGATCCATTGCGCAGGATGGGCGGTGGACGCGTAGCTGATCAGGTAGACCAGCGCAGGGAAGATCACGAACGCAGCCAGGGCCCACACGACTCGAGGTTGCGGAGGCCTGCGGATCGATACCGTCAGAACAAGCACGAGCAGGAGCACGCCGCCGACCAGCGCTCGCGGCCACTGCACTGGCACGACCACAAGTGCGATGAACGGGAGCAGGACGAGGGGAAGGCCGCCAAACGTGAGCCGGCGGAAGATCGCCGCTCCATCCGCACCGGACAGCAACGTCGCAAGCCGGACGATCAAGAATGCGCCGCCCCAGAAGATCGCGAGCAATCCCGCGATGAACACCAGTTCGAGCGACAGCGTCGGGTAGTGCGCGATCCGTTTCGTGGTGGCGATGTAGCGGAAGAGAATCCACGAAAGCGCTTCAGCGAAAAGCAGCGCGTGGTACGGCCAGGTGACCGGAGCGAAGAACTCGCGCGCCGCCCTATGGGAATGCCACATCCGCAGCAGCGCCGGGCCGGCGGCGGCGAGCGCTGCGGGCAGCAGAAGGATCCATCCGACCTTGCCGGTCGTCAGATAGAAGATCGGCGACGCGAGCAGCGGCACCGTCAGCAGCGCCGCGATGAGTGTGTCGAAACGGCGTCCTGCCTGGTGATGCCATCGCATCCGCTGCTGCGCGGCCAGAACGATCCCGCTGAGTCGCTCGCGGAGCAGGATGGTCAGCAGCGGAATGAGCGTGAGCGACAGGAACAGTCCGAGGTAGTCGGCCAGCTTCGAGACGTGATTGATGGTGACGTAGCCGACCGCGGCCGGCGAGGTTTCCGGCAGGTGCTTGAACGTGAGCGTCAGCGACAGGAACAATCCGCAGGCGAAGGCAAAGGCCGCCACCCAGATCAATCCGCTCTCGATCCGCTCCGTTAAATCACGCCGCTCCCGCATTCGGCGCGGAGTGTAACGGCAGAAGGGCGCCGGCGTCGAAATGTCGCTGCAGGGACCGTCAGAACCTTGCAACGACGGCGTCGTGCAGTGCCTGGATCGTCGCGCTGGCCGCTTCGATGTCGGGCTCCCTGCCATGGCGGCGCACCGCTTCGCTGGTGGTCGGACCGATGGAGGCGATCAGCGCGCCGCCGTTGACCGCGGCCCGTTCTTCGTCCGTGAGCTTCCCGTAAAAATAGTCGGCGGTCGAAGCGCTGGTGAACGTGATGACGTCGATCGCGTTCTCCCCGGCCAGCGAACGCAACTCCTCGAGGTCGTAGGCGGCGGCCACCGTTCGATACGCCACCGCGAGATCGACTTCGCCTCCGCGCCTGCGCAGTTCGTCGAGGAGGTCGTCGCGTCCATCTTCCGCGCGAATCACCGCGGTGCGGATTCCGCGCTGGTCTTCCGCAAGGTGGGGCAGCAGGGCGATCGACAGGAACTTCTCGGGCACCAGGTCGGGTGCAATCCCTCGCGAACGGAGTTGAGCGGCGGTCGACTCTCCCACGGCTGCGACCTTGATTCCCGCCAGAGCGCGCGCGTCCCCTCCCTTCGTGGCGAGACGATCAAAGTACGCATTGACTCCATTCGTCGAAGTGAAGATCAGCCAGTCGTACCGGGCCTCGATGACCCGGTCGAGCGAATCCCAGGAAAGCGGCGGCGCAATTTCAATCGTCGGGAACTCGAGCACGCTGGCGCCAGACTGTTCGAACATCCGGCGGAGTTCCGAGGCCTGTTCGCGCGCACGCGTCACGACGACGCGCTTGCCATGGAGCGGGCGGGTCTCGAACCAGTTGAGCACGTCGCGCATCTTCACCACGTCACCAACCACGATCAACGCGGGGGTCGGAAGGTTCGCGGCGGCGACACTCGCTTCAATCGTCGCGAGCGTTCCGATGACTGTCCTCTGATCGGGCGTGGTCGCTTTCGAGATCACGGCCACCGGACGATCCGCGGGCATCCCGAACTCGGTCAGCTTGCGCGCGATCATCGGAAGGTTCGCGAATCCCATCATGAAGACGATCGTTCCCGACTGGAGTTGTCCCAGCGCCTGCCAGTTGATTCCGGTCGATCCTCCCGATTCGTGACCGGTGACGAGCGTCAGTGACGTGGCGTGCGCACGATGCGTGACCGGAATGCCGGCGTACGCTGGGCCGGCGATGGCCGAGGAGATTCCCGGGACGATCTCGACGGCGATTCCGGCCGCGATCAATTCCTCACCTTCTTCACCCCCGCGACCGAAGACGAACGGATCGCCTCCCTTCAGCCGGACGACGCGGCGTCCCTTCCTCGCTTCGTCGATGAGGAGTTGGTTGATCCGTTCCTGCGGGAGCGTGTGCGCGCTCGCCCGCTTGCCGACGAACACCACTTCCGCACCTTTCGGAATCTGCGCAGCGATCTCCCGTGAGACGAGCGCATCGAGCGCGACCAGGTCGGCAGTTCGAATCAGCTCGGCGGCGCGGACGGTGAGCAGTCCCGGGTCGCCGGGGCCGGCCCCGACAATGAAGACCCCGCCTGATGTCGTGTCGCGGTTCATGCCTGCTTCATCCTCTGCTGATTCGTGAGCGCGATCAACTGATCGGCGCCCAGCTGCACGAGTTCCTGATGGATTCGATCGATCGCCATCTCGACCGATGCATCCTCGCAGCTCGTCCGGATCGAGCGCGTCCCTTCGTAGTCGGAAAAGAAAGCGCGCATCTTCACGCCTCCCTCGACCTGCGTGGTGTGGACGGCAACAGATGAATAGCAGTCGAGACGTTCGCCGAACTTCTGCAGGACCGCGCGTTCACTTCGCGCCGCAATTGCGCTCGCCGCATGAGTGACCGCGCGGGCGGCCTCGATTGCCGCGTCGTGGCTGCGCAACGTCTCGATCGCAACGATTCCCTGTCCGGCCGCGGGCACCATGACATCGGGATCGAACAGGCTGGTCACCTCATGGCGCCGCCCGAGGCGCTCGAGACCGGCGTTCGCGAGGACGATCCCGTCGAAATCGCCCGATCGCAGTTTTGCGATCCGGGTGTCGACGTTTCCGCGGATCGGTTCGATCCGGAGATGGGGATGGAGCTGGATGAGCTGCGCTCTCCGCCGCGGTGCGCTGGTGCCGACAATCGCGCCCGCCGGTAACTCGGCGATTTCGAGACCGCTCCGATGAATCCAGGCATCGCGCGGATCGGCGCGTTCCAGAAATCCGGCCAGCACGAATTCGTCAGGAATGATGGACGGAACATCCTTGAGACTGTGCACCGCGAGGTCGATCTCGCCTCGCGTCAGCGCCTCTTCGAGTTCCTTGATGAAGAGGCCCTTGCCGCCGATGTCAGCAAGCGGCACGTCCTGACGCTGATCGCCCGTCGTGCTGACGATCACCAGCTCGGTCTCGTAGCCGCGCTGCTGCAGCAGGCGCGCGCTCTCCTTCGCCTGCCAGAGCGCGAGCTGACTCCCGCGTGTGCCGATTCGCAGGCGTACCGTCACGACAACCCGAACATCTTGCGGATGGTGCGACGGAGAGATTCGCGCTCCTGCGGCTCCTGCGATGTTTCCTTGAGCTGGAGGATCGGGTAGTGAAGGATCTTGTTGACCATCTGCGTGGAGAACTGCTCGACGGCGCTCCGTTGCTCCGGCGTCATCGGTCCCATCCGGCGGAGGCACTTCTCGAGTTCGGCACTGCGGATGGCCTCGAGCCGTTCGTGCAGTTCGAGAATCGTCGGCACGGCATCCTGTGCGAGCAGCCGCTTCCTGAATGAATCGACCTCCCGCACGACGATCTGCTCAGCCGCTACGGCTTTCTTCTGCCGCAGCTCGAGATTGGAATCGGCCACGCTCTGCAGGTCGTCGATGTTGTAGAGATAGGCGCCTTCGAGTTTCGACACGTCCGGGTTGATGTTGCGCGGAACGGAGAGATCGATGAGGAAGAGGTTGCGCATGCGCCGCGAGTCAAGCGCGCGCGATACATGCTCGCTCTCAATCACGAAGTGAGGAGCCGCGGTCGAGGCGATGACGATGTCGCATTGCGTGAGGTGCCCCTCCATCGCGTCGAAGTGGATCGCCTGCCCTTCGAAACGCCGCGCCAGTTCCACCGCCTTGTCGTGCGAGCGATTGGCGACGAACACCTGTCGCACGTTCTGCTGGTGCAGGTGTTCTGCAGTCAGCTCGCCCATCTCCCCCGCCCCGAGCAGCAGGACCTGGAGACCCTCGAGGTCCCCGAAGATCTTCCTGGCCAGTTCCACCGCAGCATAGGGAACCGAGACGGCATGCTCGCCGATGCCGGTGTCGGTGCGCACCTTCTTGCCGACGCGCATGGTCTGCTCGAACACCTGCCCGAGCAGCGAGTCGAGCGTGCCCGCCTCGGCGGCGGAATGAAAGGCCTGCCGCACCTGACCGCCGATCTGCGGCTCACCCAGGATCATCGAATCAAGTCCCGAGGCGACGCGGAAGAGATGCTGGGCGACGTCGATGTGGCGCAGGACGTAGAGGTACTTCTCGAGTTCCACGCGATCCGCCCCGGCCCGGTGGCTCAACCAGTCGACGAGCGGCTCGATCACGTTTTCAGAAGTCGCCGAGACGATCACTTCGACGCGGTTGCACGTCGAGACCAGCGAAGCCCCTTCCACCCCTGGGAGCATGCGCAGCGAACCGAGGACTTCCGGCAGTTTCCGGTCCGGAATGCTGAGCCGTTCGCGTACCGCGACCGGCGCGGTGCGGTGATTCAGCCCGACGAGGATCAGCGGCATGAGCGGTCCTCAACCATGCCGTCCTCAACCCTGCCGTCCTCAACCATGTTGAATCCCCAGGATGGCAATCGCGATCGCGATGAAGGCGCCTGCCGACAGGAACGCCGCGCGCCGCGCGCGGTACGAACCGCTGATGTACGACTGCAGGATCACGGCGAACAGCACCCACGCCACGACCGCGCCGATCTGCTTGGAGCGGAACTCCATCAGCCCTGCGGTGGTCCGGTAAGACCAGAGGATGCCGCTCAGCAGGCCGAACGTATAGACGATGAAGCCGATCGCGAGCGAGCGGTACGCGACGAGCCGGCAGACACTGAGGCTCGGGATCATCTCCCATAGCCGGCCACGCGTCTTTGCTTTCAGCGAACGATCCTGCAGGTACGCGAGGAACGTGAACGCCAGCCCCACCAGCAGTCCCGCGGCTCCCAGCGTTGAGAGCAGGAGGTGCGCCGTGAAGACGTTGGAGCGCAGCGCCGGATCGAGCGTCTCGAAATTCTCATGCACGATCGCTGTGAGCGTCAGCAGGATCAGCACGAGCGGATAGACGAAGAAGGCCGCCGCATAGACGCGGTACCGGATGTAGAGCGCCAGCACGACCGCGAAGATCGACCAGGCGATGAACGACGTCACCTCGGGCAAATTCGTGAGCGGCGGATGACCGGTCTTCGCGCAGATGCTTCCGATCCAGATCGTATGTGCCACGAATCCGGCGATCATCAGGTAGAGCGCCGAGCGCTGCGCCATCCTGCTCGCGGTGAGCAGCGTCGCGAGTGCAACCACCGTCCCCATCGCGTAAAACGCGAGCGCGAGGTACAGCGTGCTGTTCAGAACATTCATTGCGAGGTCAGTCTCTTGCAGAAGACGATCTTGTCGTCCTCGACCCGGTAAAAATCCTTGATCC
>JBKJVD010000013.1:0-25595 GCA_046590585.1 Thermoanaerobaculia bacterium
TCAGCCGGTCCGCCGGGCCGAAGACGCCCGGGGCTTTCTCGGGGTCGGACCTCCACTTCGTTCCTGGCGCAAGGTCTGCGCCGTTTCGGCCATTCCGCGTTCCGGTGTCGACGTTGACACGCAGTGTTCGCGAAGTAAGCCGGATTGCGAAGAGGTATGTGCCGAGGCTACTTCCGCTTCTTCTTCAGCAACGTTTCGATCTCGCTGTTTCCCGATGCTAGCGCGCGCACGTTGTACGGCTCTTTCTTCGGATCGACGCCTGCGTCGAGCAGTGCTGCGACGACGTCTGCGCGCCGGTCGCTGATCGCATTGCGGAGTGCGGTCGTGCCGGTCGTCGAGCGCGCGTGGGGCGACACTCCCGCGGCGAGCAACGCCTGCACGACGCCGATCGGGCAGTCTCCCGCCGCGAGGATCAGGGCGTTTGCCCCGTTCGCATCCAGGCCGCTGAGATCCGCTCCGCCCTCGATGAGCAACTTCGCGTTCGCAGTCTGAATGTCTGCATCCTTCTGGTCGCAGCGCTCGGCGAGAAGCACGAGCGGCGTATACCCCGTCACCGAGCGCGTCTGATGAATGTTCGCACCGGCCTGCAGGGCCAGCGCGAGTCGCAGCGGCTCGCGTCGCGTGACCCCGTCCCACATGTGCTCGTCGATAGTCGTGTCGGCCCCGGGTCGTTCGAGCAGCTTCGTCGCTTCTGCCTCGGTGCGAGCCGGATAGGGCGGGAGCGACTTCCAGTCGATTTTCCCACCGGCCCGCGGAGTGGCGCCCGGCGCGGGAGTGGCCACGGGGGGCTTGCCGCCGAGGGCGGCGATGGCGTCCGGATTCTGCCGCGCCTCTTTCAGCAGATCCTTCCGGAAGCGCGCGATGTCGAATCCGGCGTCGAGGAGCATGCGGATCGATGCGAGTTGCCGCTCGCCTCCGAATCTGACGACGTAGTGCATGGCGGTGTTGCCGTTGCGGTCGACGCGATTCACGTCGGGCTTCTTCGGCGCCGCGAGGAGAACGCGAATCACGTCGGGGCAGGTGTGCGTCTGGGCCAGCGCGGCCCAGTCGTTCTCGGGATCGGTCGTGTTGGGATCCGCTCCGGCATCGACGAGCAACTTCGCCATGGCGGCGGTGGTGTTGTCACCGCACGCGAAGATGAGCAGATAATTCAACGGATAGCGCGTCAGGGTCGTCCCGCCGTCGGCGTCGTACGTGACTGCGCGATCGGCGCGGACGCCCAGAGTGAGGAAGGCTTCGACGAGCTTCGGCGCGTCGGGCATCGACGTATTGAGGATGCCGAGCATGCCTTCCGCCGTTTCCGGCAGCCCGTACTGCGCGATGAGCTGCTTCGCCTGAGCCTTGGTCATTGCCGCATGCGCCGGAAGCGCGCAAAGGAACGACAACGCGACTGCGAGTCGGAGTCGGTTCATGACACACCTTTCTGTTTGCGAGAGGGAGTGTACCTCGGTCCGCGAGGCGCCAGGGCGGACTGGAATCCGGCAGGCAGTCGTCTAACGGACCCACGCTTCAGCGGAGTTGCCCGCGACTCGAAATGGTAACTCACTCGGAAACGCGGCAAACCCCCGGGCCACGTCCGCTGCAAGCGTTCGGTAGCCGCCGATTCTTGCGATCTGGCCAGCGGCGAGTGATTCCATTGGGCCTGGAGCTTCAGATTTCGATTTCAGCCGCCAAGACGACCGCTACTTGGTGAATGTGCTTTCGGTAGTAGCACTTGCGAATCGATTCGTCGGCATCACTAACCGCGAAAGCGAAGAGCGAAGCTCCGACCCCAGAATTGTCGACCGTGGTTCACCGGTGCGGGCGGCGCGCTTCGAAAATGAAACGGCTAAGTGGCCTACCTTCAGGACTTTGTCGATTTCCGAACGCAGCACCGAAGATCCGACCCCGGCTCGTCGCACCGAAGATCCGACCCCGGCTCGTCGCTCTTGGGCTGTAGACGTTTGTGGCTGACCCGCCGCCCAACTCTGCGCAGACTGAAGGTCCGACCCCGGCTCCCGGGTCTTTTCGCTGTAGCTGATTGTTCCCTCGCGTTGTATGCAAGCCGCCAGCTGGAGACCTGACTTCAACTTCATCCCACGCGATCTTTGGTTGCGTCCGCTGGTGCTTGCGCCCGGCGGGGGAGCTGTACGTCGAAATGATTCCAGCCGTCGCCTGAGCTCACCTCGATCATGCCCCGATGCGCTTTCACGATTTCGTTCGCGATGAAGAGACCGAGTCCCAGATTTTCAGCCGGGGGGTGATTGCCACGGAGAAATGCTTTAAAGAGGTTGGACTTTGTTGATTCCGGGATCGGGGCGCCCGCGTTGCTGACGCGCACGACGGCCGTCTGAGAATCGCCGCACAGAATGACTCGCACGGCCGTCGATGGCTCCCGATACTGGAGAGCGTTGGAGACGAGGTTGGAGATGACCTGAGCCATACGGTCTGCGTCACACTCGAGCTCGAGCCCGTTCGTCTGGTCGAACTCGATTACGGCGTCAGGATCGCCCCGGCGAATTTCTTCGACTACGATCCGGCAGATCGTTCCGAGATGCGAGGGTGCTCGGGTGATCGGGATGCCACTGCCGAGCTGGCCGCGGGTGAAATCGAAAAGATCCGCGATCATCCTGCTCATCCGTTGTACGGAGGTCTCGATGCCGCTGAACAATACATCGACGAGGTCGCGCTCACCGATCGCCGTCCGGCCGAGCTGCGCTGAGGTACGAATTGCGGTGAGGGGCGACCTGAGATCATGTCCCAGAATGGCGATGAGCCGGTCGCGGGCCTTCCCTTCTTCGTGTGCGGCCTCGAGCTGCATCTTCCCGTGCGCCAGTTGATCCTGCGCCGCCAGCTGATGGGTGATCAGCTCCCCAAGGAGGTCAAAGATGGCCAGGTCGTCTTCTGAAATGGCGGAGGGATTTGTGTCAAGCGCGCAAAGCGTACCGAAAGCCTCCCCCGAAGGGCCGCGCAGTGGAACTGCGATGTAGCTGTTGATGTTGTACCTCTTCAGGCCGGGATGGTCCTTGAAACGTATGTCAGTGGATGCGTCGTTGATCACGAGCGGTGCGACCGCACCGCGGACGGTGCTTCAATACGTTGTGTCGAGCTCCAGCTGATCACCTGGCTTGAGCCCGAAGCCGGCATCGTCGAGAACGGCGCAAGCGGTCCATGACGACTGGTCGACTCGAGCAACGAGCGCAATGCGCAGGCCGGTGGTTTTTCGCAACACCTGAAGGATGGTATCGATGGCCGGCAGGCGAAGAATGCTTTCTACGTCAGTCTCAATTTCAGTGGTCATCTAACTGCTCCTACACATAGCTACGAATTGCGATCACCAGAGGATTGATTGAGAGAGGATCTTCATCAGTGGAGTCTGAATGAGACTATCTGAGGCCTGCCTTCCCTGCAAATGCGATGAGGCGTTCCGATAGTTTCGGGAATTGAAGCTGAGAATCCTCAACATTCACGTTCTACACCCGGTGGATCTTTCACACCTCGCCCGGCCACGCGCCTCGGCTTCGTGCGATCGGGTCGCGCGATCCGGCCGGGGCGAATATCCTTCATCTGTGCGGAAGATCATTCATGTCGACATGGACGCGTTCTACGCGTCGGTCGAGCAGCGCGACAATCCCGAGTTGCGCGGCCGGCCGGTCATCGTGGGGTGGCCGGGTGCGCGCAGCGTTGTTTGCGCTGCATCGTATGAGGCGCGCAAATTCGGTGTTCATTCGGCGATGCCGGCTTCACGCGCGCAGCGGCTCTGTCCCCAGGGGGTCTTCGTCCATCCTGATTTCGAGCGGTACCGCGCGGTGTCGAGGAAGATCCGCGAGATCTTCGAGCGGCATACGCCGCTAGTGGAACCGCTCTCGCTCGATGAGGCTTACCTCGACGTCACCGAGGAACGGACCGGCATCCCGACTGCGACCGAGGCGGCCGAGGTGATCCGGAGTGAGATTCGCGCGGAGACCCAACTCACGGCGTCGGCGGGAGTCGCACCCAACAAGTTCCTGGCGAAGATCGCCAGCGACTGGAACAAGCCGGACGGGCTGTTCGTGATCCGGCCCCATCAGGTGGATCGATTTCTGGTCGATCTCCCGGTCCGCAAGATTCCCGGCGTCGGTAAGGCCACAGAGGCGATCCTGCACGAGATGAAAATCGCAACGGTCGGCGAGTTGCGCGTCTTCGAGGAGGCGGCGCTCATTGCACGGTTCGGCAGGTGGGGAACGCGGCTGTTCGAACTCGCGCGCGGGATCGACGAGTCGGCGGTGATCCCCTCGCGGCCTCGCAAGTCCTGGTCGAGCGAGAACACGTTCGCGACCGACATCACGCGCGAAGAAGCCGCAGCGTGGATCGTCAAGGAATCGGAGAAGCTCTTCGCAGCGATGACGGCGCGCGAAATGAAAGGGCGGACGATTACCGTCAAGTTGCGAACACCCGACTTCACGACGGTCACGCGACGCCGGACGCTTCCGGCATTCATCGCATCGCACGAAGAATTGAGCGCAGTCGGGGTGGAACTTCTGGATCGCTTCGAGTTCCCGGCGATGGCCCGCTTCCGCCTGGCCGGGATCGGCGTGTCGACGTTCGAGCACGAAGAAGAAGCGGAGGAAGGCGATCCGATGCCGCTGCTCGAGGGGATGCAGTCATGACAGGTGCCTCGCGGCCCGGGTTCGACGCGATGGCGATTGCGAGCCTCGCCACGCCCGCCTTTCTCATCGATCGCGATCGTCTCGAGCGCAATTGCGACACGATGCGCGCAAAGGCCGCCCTCTCGGGAGTGCGGTTCCGGCCGCATGTGAAGACCCACAAGACGGTCGAGATCGCGCGCATGCAGCATGGGGGAGAGCGCGGCCCGGTCACCGTGTCGACGCTTGCCGAGGCGGAGTTTCTGGCGGCGGCGGGCTTCGACGACATCACTTACGCCGTGCCGCTCGCGCCTGAGAAACTGCAGCGCGCTCACGCCCTGAGCCGGAACGTTGGCCGCCTCAATCTGTTGATCGACAGCGAAGTCGCATTGCGGGAAATCGAACGGTTTTCTTCGGCCACGGGGGCGACATTCGACATCTTCCTCAAGGTCGACTGCGGGTATCACCGCGCCGGCATCGACCCCGACCGAATCGAAAGCGTGCAGCTGGCGAAAGCGATGGCGGAGAGCCCGGCAATCCGGCTGCGCGGCCTGCTCACGCACGCGGGGCACTCGTATCATGCGACGGGCCGCGCGGAGCTGTTGGCAATCGCCGCGCAGGAGAGCGCGGCTGTCGCGAAGTTCGCGATGACACTTGCGGTCGAAGGGATTTCAGGCCTGGTGCGCAGCGTGGGATCGACGCCAACCGCGTCCGTCGTGGCGCGATTCGAGGACTGCGACGAGGTGCGGCCGGGGAACTACGTCTTCTTCGACGCGTTTCAGCGGACCATCGGCGCCTGCAGCGCGGACGAGGTTGCAGTCTCCGTCCTCACGACTGTGATCGGGTCGTACCCGGAACGACGCGAAGCCATCATCGACGCGGGCGCGCTGGCGCTGTCCAAGGATGGCGGGGCCAGCCACGTCGATCCTGGTTGCGGCTACGGTGCGGTTTGCAACCTGCAACTCGCGCCTCTCGACCTGCAACTCGTGGCGCTGTCGCAGGAGCACGGGAAGCTGGTGTGCCGTGGCGCGACGCCGGAGGTCGGAACGAAGCTGCGGATCGTGCCGAACCACTCCTGCCTGACGGCCGCGATGTTCGATCGGTACGACGTGATCTCGGAGGGTCAGGTCATCGATGCGTGGCATCCAGTGCGAGGCTGGTGATTCGAGAGCGCCCGCTACTTCCCGGAGTAGTCGCGATTCTTGAAGTAACTTTCGCGCTTCGCACCTGAGTGTTTCTGCGTGATGGGGCTCGGCGAGCGCTCGTCCGGCGCGTAGTGGGTGACACGAGGCTGATCCTGCAGCTGAACACTGGAAATCTGGCCTCCCTGATGCGACCGGGAGTCCGTTTCTTCCTGACGGTTCTCATAAAACTCACGGTGCTCCGCTGGTGGAGTGGCCTTTGGATCGTTCGGCCTCTGGCCGGTTTTGCCGCTCACCCAGCCACCCTCGCTGCCGTAGCTCTGGGGTTCTTTCCCTTCGCCTGCCATTGTCAGCTTCCTCCGCAATTGAAATGAAGTGCAACGGATAGGCCATGAGATCGCCTAAGATTCTGAACTGATTGACGTACTCAGAACGCTCCCGACCGACGGAATTCCTGGCCATCCCATCATGAATACCGTCGGCAGCTCAGTCCTCAGCGGCAACTATGCTGCGAACGACCTGTCATTCCTGACGGGGTGTTCCGCTCTGGTTGTGCTGCTGTTTGGCGCGATGGTGTTCTCGCGTAGTGACTCGCGCGGTTCGACGCGCATGTTCCTGGCGCTCTGCATCGCGGCAAGCGGCTGGCTGATGTCGTCGGCGTTCATGTATGCCTCGGGCGACGATGTCACGGCGCTCGTCTGGGCGCGCCGTTCTCATCTGCTGCTCGCGTTCATCCCGGCGGCGGCGCTCCACTTCGTCGCCTATTACGTCGGTGCGCGACGCAAGATGGGGAACGCGATCTACGCGGTCTGGGCAATCTGCGCGCTCGCCGGCCTCAGTGGCGCCATCACAACCTCGGTCGTCCCCGGAGTCGGTTCACGCGCCTGGGGATATTTTCCTCTGCTTTCTCCCTGGTCCGCAGCGGAGGTGGGGGGGTTCTTCTCCATCATGGCCGCCGCCGACTACATGCTGATCCGCGCGTGGCGCCGCAGTCCCGGCGAACAGAAGCGCCGTGCGGGAACTCTCGCGCTGGCGTTCGTCCTGGGCTCGACTGCCGTCCTGGACGTCCTTCCCTCCCTCGGCGTGGCATGGCCGCCCATCGGGTTCATCGGAGTTCTCGCCTTCGTCGGCGTTGCAGCCACGGTGATCTGGCGGGACGAGACCATCGACCTGACACCCGAATATGCCGCGTCTCATGTCATCGAGACGATGAAGAGTGCAGTGCTGGTCATCGACATGCAGGGCCGCATCCGGGTCGTGAATCGCGCCACGAGTTCCATGCTCGACTACTCCGGCGAGGAACTGATCGGAGAGCACCTCCGAAAGATCGTCGATGCGGACGAGCGGATGTCCACCGGACAACTCCTCAACAGCAAGGGCGTCTTCGAACAGAACATGGCCTGGCGTACCCGCAGCGGAATGCGCATCGATGTCCTGGCCGCATCCTCATATATCCGCGATGGTCAGGGCGCGCCGGTCGGCGTGGTGTATGTGGCCAGTGATTACACCGAACGGAAACGGGCCCAGGAAGCGCTACGGGAAAGCGAGCAGCGGTATCGCACGCTGTTCGACGCGAATCCGTTGCCGATGTGGGTCTACGACTTCGAGTCGCTGCGCTACATTGCCGTCAACGACGCCGCGATCCGGCACTACGGTTACTCGCGCGACGAGTTTCTTGCCATGTCGGTTGGGGATCTTCGGCCCGCCGAGGATGTCGAGACGGTGATCGCTGAAGTGCCGGGGCTCCCTCCGGTGCACGGACCGGCTCCGTATCGCCACGTGATCCGGAGTGGCGCGATCATCGACGTCGACGTGAGCTCGTTTGCGTTCGAGACGGGCGACCGCCGTGCGCGACTCGTGATCGCCCAGGACGTGACGGAACGGCGACGCGCCGAGCAGAGAATCCGTGAGAGCGAGGAGCGATATCGCGGACTGGTGGAACTCTCGCCGGACGCCATCCTGCTCGTCTCCCGCCTCAACATCGTCTTCGCCAACCCCGCCGCGATCCGTTTCCTCGGCGCAGAGTCGGAATCGCAGATCGTCGGCAGGGCTGTGACCGACTTCGTCGCCGAGGCGGAGCGGATGTCGCTGAACGCGCGCGTTCACGTCGCGGAGAACGGAATTCCATTCAGCACGATCGAGCAGCGCCTGGTGCGCATTGACGGCAGGGGAGTCGATGCGGAACTGGCTGGTTCGGGATTCACGTTCGAAGGACGACCGGCCGTGCAACTCGTCGCCCGCGACCTGTCGGAGCGCCGTGCCACGGAGGCGCGGTTCCGCTTGCTCTTCGAGCGAAACCTCGCCGGTGTCTATCGCTCGACGACGGACGGTCGTGTGCTGGAGTGCAACGAAGCGTGCGCCCGCATCTTCGGGTTCGACAATCCGGCCGACATGATGAACGCGAACGCCGTCTCGCTGTACGACGACCCTGCCGATCGGGCGCAGATCCTCGCTCTGTTGCGGGGAGAGAGCTCACTGCAGAACATCGAGCTGCGGATGCGACGTCGGGATGGTTCGATGCTCTGGATTCTCGAGAACATCACCCTGATTCCCGGCGAACCGGGGCAGGCCGATGTGCTCGAAGGAACGATCATGGACATCACTGCCCGCAAACTGGCGCAGGAGCAGCTCGAATACCAGGCGTACCACGACATCCTGACCGGGCTTCCGAACCGGCTGCTGTTCACCGACCGGATCGGCGTGGCGCTGGCGCACGCGCGACGCAAGGACCGGCTGGCCGCGGTGATGTTTCTCGACCTCGACGAATTCAAGACCATCAACGACACGCTCGGTCATTCGGTGGGGGACCGGCTGCTGCAGGGAGTGTCGTCCCGGCTGTCCACGTGCGTGCGTGCCGAGGATACGGTGGCTCGGATGGGCGGCGACGAATTCACGATCCTTCTGCCCGACCTCGCCGATCGCGAGGGAGCCATCAAGGTCGCGGAGAAGATCCTGGAGGCGGTGAGGTATCCGCTCTCGGTCGACGGAATGGAGCTGTACATCACCACCAGCGTCGGGATCGCGATGTTTCCCGAAGATGGTGCCGACGCCGAGGAACTGCTCAAGAGCGCCGACTCGGCGATGTATGGGGCCAAGGACGCCGGACGCAACAAATTCAAATTCCACTGAAGTCGCGCGGTGCGGCGGACGGGAATCTGCTTCGTTGTCGCTTCGGTCGGACAGCTCCCCGTAGTCGTTGCTACGCCTCGCCGTCCGACCTCACTCCGCCTCGCATCTCCCCATCCGGCGCACCGCGCTGCCGGGGCTGTCTGGACCGCGGCGGACGGGAATCTGCGTTGGGTGCGGTTCCTCGGTTCCTCGGAGTTCCTCGGAGTTCCTCGGGTTCCTCGGAGTTCCTCGGAGTTCCTCGGGTTCCTCGGAGTTCCTCGGAGTTCCTCGGAGTTCCTCGGGTTCCTCGGAGTTCCTCGGGTTCCTCGGAGTTCCTCGGAGTTCCTCGGAGTTCCTCGGGTTCCTCGGTTCCCCAATGCTTCTCGCGTTCCTGGAGTTTCAGGCTGGACGGCTCTGCGAAAGTCTCTGGAGATGCTCACGGCTTCGCTCAGGAACTCCGAGGAACTCCGAGGAACTGATTCAGAGTCTCGACGAGGAGAGGAGACGGAGCCTTCCCGAGGTTGCAGGTCTCTTCGTTGTCGTCAACGAAAAGGACGGTTGGCATCAGGTGACTCGACATTGGTTCGATTCGCTGCGATTGTACGTGAGGGCAGGGAAGCGATTCGATGGCACACGACGATGAAGAAGATGGCGAACGACCCCAGCGCCGCGCGAAGTCGCAGGGGAGAGGCGAGACACCGGAAGCAATGCGCGCGCGCAAGGCAAGCGCGAGGGAAAAGAAGAGCATTGCCGGCCGTTCCACGGCCCGGCCGCACGTATCGGAAAACAACTGGGACACACTCCTCGATCGTCACGGGCATGTAGAACGGCGCCGGGTTCCTGCCTCCTCCACCACGAACTCGGATCCGCAGCCGCAGTCGCCGCCCGTGACCGCGGAGGAAGTCGCTAGCGTCGGCATCGTGATGAGCGTTTCGAGTGGCCGCTGCCGCGCCTTCCGGGATGACGCTGAACTCGATGTCATCGTTCCCTCGGAGATCGCCGTCAAGCAGAAGAGCCGGCTGGCGGTCGGCGATCGAATCGTGATCCGCGAGGAAAGCGGGATCCACAGGCTGGCCAGGGTCCTGCCGCGCACCAGCGTCCTGGCCCGGCCCGATCCGCTTCATAAACACGTGCAGCGCCTGGTTGCGGCGAACATCGACGTCGTGGTGAATGTGGTCTCGGTGAAGTCGCCGCCGCTGCGACCGCGCCTCATCGACCGCTACCTCATCGCCATTCAACGCGGAGGCGCGACGCCTGTGATCTGCGTGAACAAGGTCGATCTTCTCGATGACCAGACGCGCGATGAAGAACTGGGGAAACTCGATGTCTATCGCGCCCTGGACGTTCCAGTCATCGCCTGCTCGACCACCACGGGGGAGGGACTCGACACGATGCGGTCGCTGCTCGAACAGCGGACCTCGGCGCTCGTCGGTCACAGCGGCGTCGGCAAGTCGTCGATCCTCAATGCGCTCGACAGCCGGCTGCAACTCGCCATCGCCAACGTCTCGGCAAAACGCGGAACGGGGAGGCACACCACCACCTCGTCCACGCTGATCGACTTCGGGGGCGGCACGTACATCATCGACACCCCGGGAATCCGCGAGTTCGGGCTCTGGAATCTCGATCGCGACACATTGCGCGACTACTTTCCTGAATTTGCCGGACCGGACGAGTTCTGCCGGTTCACGAACTGCTCCCACGTGCATGAACCCGACTGTGAAGTGAAGACGCGAGTCGAGGCAGGAACACTCGACCGGGCCCGCTACGAAACCTACATGCGGTTGTGGGAAGAAGTCGACGCGTGACGCCGGCTGTTTGCTTGGCTTTTGGCTGTTGGGAAAGGCGGCACGGCTGTGGGTTGGTGGGTTTGTGGCTGCCGGGAGAAGCGGACCTTTCAACGTTCCGCCGTCAGGTTCTGATTTTCCCAACAGCCAACAGCCAAGAGCCAACAGCTAGCCTCAAGGCTTCCAGAATTTTGCTTCGAAGATCGGTCGTCCTTCGATCCGGTATTTGGCTTCGTAGTTCGTGCGCGGCGGATCGTCGGGGCCGGGTGAGCGGTGCTCGGATTGAAACACCAGCGGAATCTCGGGGTACGCGGCTTCGAAGTAGTCCTGGTGGTCCGTGACGTAGACCCCGAACCCGTCGGGGGTGAGGACGCGCTTCATTTCCTGGAGAGCCTCCGCCCGGATGATCCTTCGCTTCTGTTCGCGCTTTCTCGGCCAGGGATCGGGGAAGTAGATGTGGATCTCCGAGATCGATTCCGGCGCCAGCATCTTTTGCATCACGAGGAACGCATCGTGATTGATCAGCCGGATGTTCGTCAGCCCGCGCTTTTCGACGCGATCGCGTATCAAGCGGTGATAGTGGAGTGCCTTCTCGATGCCGATGAAGTTGACGGAGGGACGTTCCATCGCCGACTCGATGAGAAAACGTCCCTTGCCCGAACCGATCTCCAGCACGACCGGACGGTCGTTTCCGAAGACCTCCCGGAGGTCGAGCGGCGCGAAGGCCGTGTCGCGGGGGTTGATGCAGAACGTGCCTTCACTCATTGCGGCGCGCAGGATAGCTCAGGCTGGCTGTTGGCTGTTGGCTTTTGGCTGTTGGGAAAAGCCAGCTGTTGGGTGTTGGCTATTGGCTGTCGGGAAAGGCGTTGCGCGGTGCGAGGCTTGGTTTTCCCAGAGTCATCAGCCAACACTCGCGTGATGGCGAGTTCTGCTTTTCCCAACAGCCAAGAGCCAACAGCCAACAGCCAGCTAGAATGATCCAGTGCGCATCCTTGGAATCGATCCCGGCTCGGTGACGACGGGCTACGGCGTCGTCGATCTGCTGAAGGGACGTCTGGTCATGGTCGACCAGGGGGTGATCTCGACGAAGCGGGGGTCGGAGCTTCCTGAACGGCTGGCCGTGATTCACGACGGGCTGGTTGCGGTGATTCACCGGAACATGCCGGCCGTGTGCGCTGTGGAGACGCCGTTTGCGGGACAGAACGTGAAGAGTCTCATCCAGCTCGTCCACGCCCGCGGCGTGATTCTCCTGGCGGCTCAATCCGCGGGGCTGGAGATCTTCGAATATGCTCCCCGCTCGATCAAGAGCGCCGTCACGGGATTCGGCGGCGCCGAAAAGGACCAGGTCGCGAAACTCGTGAAGATGCTGCTCCCCGGCTGCAGCGCGCTGCAACTCGCTTCGGACGCCTCCGACGCCCTGGCAGTCGCGATCTGCCACGCACACACTGCCGGAACGCCGGCGCAGGTCAAGATCCGGGCATGACGTCGCCGCTTCCTGGAGAGAGCGTTCTCGAACCAGACTCTCTGCCGCAGCAGCCGCCCGGCCGGTTCGCGCAGACGTTCAGCGCGCTCCGTTATCGCGATTACCGGCTCGTGTGGATCGGTGCGTTCCTCTCGACCACGGGCACCTGGATGCAGACCGTGGCGCAGGGCTGGGTCGTCCTTCAGATGACCGACTCCGCCTTTCTCCTCGGAGTCGACGCGTTCCTTGCCACCGGTCCAATGTTGATTTTCTCCCTTTTCGGCGGCGTGGTGGCCGACCGCCTCGAACGCCGCAAGATCATGCTCGCCTCTCAATACCTGCAGATGACGTTCGCCTTCGTGCTGGCAGCGCTCATCTATACGGGCACCGTGCAGGTCTGGCACATCTTCCTGCTGTCATTCCTGACCGGCAGCGCCCAGTCGTTCAGCGGCCCGGCCTACATCTCCCTGCTGCCGCTGCTCGTCCCGCGCAAGGACATGCCGAACGCGATCGCGATGAACTCGATGCAGTTCAATCTGGCGCGCGTCATCGGTCCGATTCTGGCTGGCGCAGCGATGCTGGCCGTCGGCGCCGCGGCCTGCTTCGCGGTCAACGGACTGTCGTTCATCGCCGTGATCGTCGCCCTGATGATGATTCGCCCCGCGCAACTCGCCACGCCGCGCGAGGACCGACGAAGCATGGTCGAGGAGATGAAGGAAGGGTTTCGCTTCGTCTACACCCGGCCCACGCTGCTTCTGCTCACGTTCCTCGCATTCGTCGGCACGTTCCTGGGCATGCCGATCGTGACGTTCCTCCCGGTCGTGGCCCGTTCAATCTTCAAGCTCGGCGCGACCGGGTATGCCTCGCTGATGACGACGTACGGACTCGGCTCGGTGGTCGGGGCGCTGATGATCGCGTCGACGGCGAACATGAAAAGAAAAGGCGAACGCGCCCTGGTACTGCAGCTCGCGTTCGCCTGCCTGATCGTGGCGTTTGCCTTTTCGCGATGGCTCCCGCTCAGCCTGGTCATCGCCTTCTTCGCCGGCGCGTGCATCGTCGGAGTGATCTCGCTTTACAGTTCCCTCGTTCAGCTCACCACGAGCGACGCCATGCGCGGACGGGTGATGTCGATCTTCATGCTTGCCTTCCGCGGTGGAATGCCGCTCGGCAACCTGCTCGCCGGCTACGTCGCCCAGCGCTGGTCAATCTCGATCGCCCTGGCCATCAACGGAATCGTCCTGGCGATCGTTGCCACGGCATTCATCGTGAGAAAGACCGAGTTCGACCAGCCGGCGCAGGCCTAGAGACGGCTGTTGGCTGTTGGCTTGTGGCTGTTGGAGAGGATATCGACGCGTGCCGGAGCCTTTCCCAACAGCCAACAGCCACCAGCCAACAGCGGCCCTCGGGTACAATCCCGGCCCGCGGTGTGCACCCCGCGATGACGGAAAACCATGGCGAAGCAGAAAAAAGAACAGGCTGCACCGGCAAAGGCCGATCCGTGCGCGCCGGAATGGACGGAGCTGCTCCGGCAGATGATCCTCATCCGCCGTTTCGAAGAGGCGACGGAGCGGGAGTTCCGCAAGGGCAAGATCGGCGGCTATCTTCACGTCTACATCGGCCAGGAAGCAGTGGCCTCGGGGATTCTCAGCCCCCTCAACAAGGACGACATCGTTTACTGCGGCTACCGCGACCACGCTCAGGCCATCGTCCTTGGAAGCGATCCCGGTGCCGTCATGGCTGAGTTGTTCGGGAAGGCCACCGGCATCTCACACGGTAAGGGCGGCTCGATGCACCTGTTCGATGCCGAGCATGGTCTCTACGGCGGTTATGGCATCGTCGGCGGACACCTCACGCTCGCCGTCGGATCCGCCTACGCGTTCCGGTACCAGAACACGGAGCGGGTGGTGGTCTGCTACTTCGGCGATGGCGCGATGAACATCGGCTCGTTTCACGAGGCGATGAACATGTGCGGCCTCTGGGGCAAGGCGGGAATGTGTCCCGTCGTCTTCGTCATCGAGAACAACGGTTATGCGATGGGAACCTCCATCGACCGTCACTCCGCGCTGACCGACCTGTCGGCTCGTGTCCGGGCCTACAACATCGAGACTGAGAAGGTGGATGGACAGGACATCTTCGCCGTCCGGGCGCTGGCCGAGAAGGCTGTGAAACGCGCGCGGGAAACCGGCAAACCGTTCTGCATCGAAGCAAACACCTATCGCTTCTCCGGACATGGCGCCGCGGACATCCTGCAGCCATACCGGTCGAAGGCCGAGGTGGAGGAGCATAGGCACCGCGATCCGATCCTGCTTTTGCAGAAGCGGCTCACCGAGGAGTGCAAACTCACGGAGGCCGCTGTGCAGGAGATGGATGAGTGGGCGCAGGCGGTCGTGGCGAAGGCAGTGCAGTTCGCCGAGGAGAGCCCGGTGCCGGATCCAGCGGAGCTGTTCACGAATGTCGTGGCCGAGCATGAGCCAAGGCCGGTACGCGAGCAGGAACGCGACTAGATCGTTGGGAGCTGGTTAGACCATGGCTGAGAAGAGTTACCGCGACGCGATCCGCGACGCGATGATGGAAGAGATGGACCGTGACCCAAACGTCCTGATCATGGGCGAGGACATCGGCGTCTACGAAGGAACGTTCCGCATCACGGCCGGGATGCTCAAGAAGTACGGCGCGAAGCGCGTGATCGACACTCCCATCGCGGAAGCGGGGATGGTCGGAACAGCGGTCGGCATGGCCATGCTCGGCCTGCGCCCGATCGTGGAGATGATGACGATGAACTTCGCGATCGTCGCCGCCGACCAGATCCTGAACCACGCGGCGAAGATCCGTTACTTTTCCGGCGGTCAGGTCGATATCCCGATGGTGATCCGAGGACCGCAGGGGGCAGGTGTCCAGCTCTCCGCGCAGCACTCACAGTCCTTCGAATCGTTCTACGCGCATTTTCCGGGGATTCATGTGGTCGTTCCTGCCACGCCAGCCGATGCGAAGGGACTGCTCAAGACGGCGATCCGCGGGAAGGATCCGGTGATCTTCCTCGAGAGCGCAGCGCTGTACGGGATGAAGGGCGAAGTGCCGGACGATCCTGATTTCACGGTGCCGTTCGGCAAGTCGCGCGTGGCCCGCGAAGGAAAGGACGTCACCATCGTTTCCTACAGCCGCATGCTGCAGCTCTCTCTCGCGGCGGCGGACCAGCTGTCGAAGGAAGAGGGGATCGAAGTTGAAGTCATCGACCTCCGCACGCTCCGGCCCCTCGACATGGAACCGGCCTACGCCTCCGTCGCGAAGACGCATCGTGCCGTCGTCGTGCAGGAACAGTGGAAGCCTTTCGGGCCGGCCGCTGAAATCGCACAGAGCATTACCGAGACCATGTTCGACGAACTCGATGCGCCCGTGGCCCGCGTGACCGGCGAGGACGTCCCGATGCCGTATGCACGCAACCTCGAACTCCTGGCGACGCCGCACGAGCCCGACATCATCCGCGCAGTGAAGCGGGTGCTGTACCGCGGTTAGCCCGCCACCTTCCAGACCACCCGTCGTCATGATGACTGCGGTGAAGCGATACTGAGCACTGAACACCGGGAACGAAATCATGGCCGCAGACATCATCATGCCCAAGATGGGTGACGCGATGACCGAAGGTAAGGTCGTCCGCTGGTACAAGAAGGCCGGTGACGCCGTGAAGAAGGGCGAGCCGCTGCTGGAGATCGAGACCGACAAGGTCAATCTCGATCTCGAAGCGGAGGCGGACGGCACACTCTCCGAACTCTCCGCGCAGGAAGGGGAGATGGTGCAGGTCGGTGGGGTCGTGGCCCGCATCCTGGCCGCCGGCGAAAGCGCTGGTGAACCTGCTCCCGCAGCGAAGAAGGCGGAGGAGCAGGCAAAACCGCCGGAGAAGGCTGCAGAAGCTCAACCGTCCAACGCCGCAACCCCGGCCGGCACGGACGCGGATCCGCAGCGACGGAGCCTCGACAAGAAGGATTCGGTCAAGCACTCGACCGGCGAATACATGGAAGCGGTCGAGATGAAGGGACCGCGCCGCGATCGCACCGCGCCCGAGAGCGGGCAGGACGAGGCACCGCAGTCGGGACGCGCGAAGTCATCGCCTCTGGCGCGAAGGCTCGCCGCCGAACTCGGCGTCGACCTGGGTGGCGTCACCGGAAGCGGGCCGCAGGGACGAATCGTTGCCGAAGACATCCGCAAGGCCCAGCCTTCGGGAAAGGCGACTCAGGCCGGGCCCACAGCGTCGCAGCCGGCGGCCGGAATCACGAGCACGTTGAAACTCGGCGCTCCTCCGACTCTCGAGACGAAGATCATTCCGCTCACGGCCATGCGGCGGACCATCGCCAAGCGCCTCGGCGAATCGACCGGTCCCATTCCGCACTTCTACCTGACCAGCGACATCGACGTGACCGATCTCCTGTCCCTGCGACGGCAGGTCAATGAAATCGGAGGTTTGAAGGTCAGCGTCAACGACTTCATCGTTCGCGCCGCGGCGCTGGCTCTCCGCCATCACCCGAATGTCAACGCATCGTTCGGCGAGGAAGCCATCACGCAGCATGGCGAGGTGCACATCGGCATCGCAGTCTCCACGCCGGAAGGACTGATCACTCCCGTGGTGCGCAACGCCGACGGCAAGTCGATCGAAGAGATCGCGACCGAAGTCAGGGCCCTGGCTGAGAAGGCCCGGAATCGCAAGCTGATGCCGAATGAGTATCAGGGATCGACGTTCACGATCTCGAACCTGGGAGCGTGGGGCATCGAGGAATTCACGGCCATCATCAACCCTCCCAACTCTGCAATCCTGGCCATTGGAACGGCCGAGGCGCGGGCGGTGGTCGTCGACCGCCAGGTCGTGATTCGCGACCGGATGAAGATCACCATGTCGTGCGACCACCGGGTCGTCGACGGCGTTGGTGGCGCGGAGTACCTCAAGACGCTTCGACTCTATCTCGAGCAGCCGCTGCGCCTGATCGTCGGTTGAGCGACCGGGGTCTCCAGGGAGGAACCATGACGCGATTCGCTGCAGTGCTTGCGCTGGTGTTGCTGGCGGCCTATCCGGCGGACGCGGCCTGCTTTCTCAACCTCCGTGTCATGGGCGGGACGGGCGGCCAGCCGCTGGCACTCGTATGGGATGTCGTCAGCGGATCGACCTCGTACGAAGTGCGCGAATCGCGCGATAACTTTGCAACCTCCACGAACACCACTGTGTACGCGCCGGGATTCGTCATTCCGCGCCGCGCCTCGCATTCCACGAAACTGAACTATCGCGTGACGGCGCAACTCGGAGCCGGGCTGCTGGGCATTGCGGCCGTGAATGCTTCAACCGACGCTTGCGTCGAACAGATCGAGGTCACGATTCCTGGAGATCCCGCGTTCCGGCAGCTCACGCGTCGCGCAATCGTGCCGCTCGCCGGATCGACTCGCGGCGCGAACGGCTCGCTCTTCCGGACCTCGATGGAGATGAGGTCGACGAACTCCAACCAGCACGGCCGGATCATCTTCCGTTCCGCCGGCTCGCAGCCGTCGGACTCCGACCCGTCAGTCCAATACGCATTCGAGGGGAGCGGGCTCCGGCTCGAATGGCGTGACATCGTCGCAGCGACCGGCGGTTCGGGGATCGGTTCACTCGAGATCATCCCGGACGAATCGTCTGAGCCGATCATCCCGGCCACCCGCGTGCGCCTCTATCAGGATGGAGGAGCGGGCACGTTCGGTACCTACACCGCGCCCGTCTATCCTTTCGACTACCTCTCGCCCGTCCCGTTCACGGTCCAGATGCCCGATCAGGGCTCGCGGGTGAATCTCGGCTTCAGAACCCTCAGCAGCGCAGTAACGATCAAGGCGATCGTCTACGACGGCGCAGGCCGGATACGCCGCTTTTATGACATCGGACTGCCTCCCAATTTCACGGTCATGGACAGCATCGGCGTGATGCTGGGTGGACATGTCGATGCAGGAGAGCGGGTCGTGTTCCTCCCCGCCGGGCCGGTGATCGGTTTCCATACCCTGACGGACAACCAGACGAACGACCCGGCGCTTTTCGTGGCGCCGGCAAGCCAGCCGAATTCCAGCGTAGACGATTACGTTCAGTGATCTGACTTCAGGCCTGAGCGTTCGGCGGAAGGTCGAGAAAGGGGTGCGAATCAATCCGGGCGGGCCTCTGTTACACTCACCGCACCCCGCATGCCCTCCCTTCCCGAACTCGCAGGGCTGCTGATCGGCATCCTTCTCATCTGGTTCGTTTTCAGGATGTTGAAGCTAGCAATCCGGCTGTTTCTGTTTCTCGCAACCGCAGCCGTCGTGGTCGGGATCATCTGGTGGTTTTTCGTGAGGTAGGTTCTTGAGCGATCGGAAATACAGGCACAACGGATATCAGGACAGCGGCGCTTCGAAGTCCCAGGATTCACGTTCTCAGACGCCCCGTCCCGATCCGCGTCCCGAGCGGCTCGAAGGCGCACCTCGTGGCCGCACCGCTGGCGGCTTCGGGCCGGAAGCATTCAAGTGCAACGCCTGCGGCAATCTGCGCCACGGCTTCGACGACCTGATGCCCGACGAAACCTGCAGTCGCTGCAGCGCCGACATGCACACGTGCGGCAACTGCCGCAACTTCGACACGACCACGATGTGGGAGTGTCGCGAAACCATCCCGGCGCGGATCCCCGCCAAGCACAGCCGGAATGAATGTGCGGCGTTCTCGCCGAAGATCGTAAAGGATCTTTCGGCGGACAAGTCGAGGCAGCCCCAGATTCCGGACGACGCCCGCAAGGCGTTCGAAGCCCTCTTCAAGAAGTAGGCGCGTAGCCAATGACCACCTCGATCGTTTCTCGAGCCCACTGAACTCGTTCGTGTTCCCCCTCCCGTCGCAATGGAGAGGAGACAGCTTGCATGCGAGTCATCGGAATTGAGCCGATTCTGGCGGGCTGACCATCGAACCGATTCTCTCTCCCTTCTCCCCGTGGGAGAAGGGAGACAGCTTGCATGCGGCGTGAGAATCGAGACGGTTCTTGCGGCATGCTCACGAAAGCCGCGTGGTCTGACGGCGAAGCTCATCCCGCAGTTGGCCGCCTTACCCGCTGCGGTAGGAGAAACGGAACTCGCATGGTTTCCGGCGCGTTCAAACTGCGCGGAGATACCGCGAGTTTCCTTAGCTCGCCGCCGAGCGCGGGGGGATGACCTCCACCCACTGAAAACCCGAAGATTCAACATTCATCATTCAACATTCAACATTCGGTCTATCCTTCGCCAGCCTTGACTGAAGCTGCCCGTTCCTCCGCTGGTTCCTTCCTGTTCAACCTCCTGCTCGCGGTTTCGAGCGGAGCGCTGTTCGCGCTCTCGTTTCCAGATACCTCGCTGAGCTTTCTCGCGTTCGTGGCCCTCGTGCCGCTTCTCGTGTTGATCCTGCGTTGCAGGAGCGGGCGGGCCGTATTCGCGTGGGGCTGGCTGTCCCAGACCGTGGCCTGGCTGATCATGACTCCGTGGGTGGTGCGGGTCATGTCGCACTACGGTGGATTGCCGCTGCCCCTCGGCATCGCCATCTTCGTGGCGATGGCTCTCGTGCTGGGATTCTACGGCGGCGTGTTTTCGTGGCTGGTGTTCCGTTTCCGGCTGGGCGATTCCTTTGCCCGCTGGCTGCTCGTCCCGCTCGCGTGGGCGGCCGTCGAGTACGCGCGCACGTACCTGATCACCGGATTCCCGTGGAACCTGATGGCAAGCGCCATCGTCGAGTACACGTCATTCGCGCAGTTCGCACGCGTCGCGGGGCCCTACCTCCTGGGGGCGATGGTCGTCTTTTCATCCACCGTGCTGGCGTGGTTGATCACGCAGCGGGTGACTCCGATCGCGCGCGTCATGGTCATCGGCTTCGCGTCCATCCTGATCTTCGTCTGGTGGACATCCGGACTGGTCGCTGCGAAGCTGACGATGCGGCCGAACGGCCTGCCACCGGCCATCGCGGCCCTGCTCCAGCCGAACATCGCGCAGGAGATGCGCTGGGATCCCGAGAACACGCTTCGGATCTACACGCAGATGATCGCGCTGACCGAAAAGGCGATCGCGGGTGGCGCCGAGGTTGTGATCTGGCCGGAGTCGACGGTGCCGCTGGCGTATGCGAGCAACGATTTCTTCAGGCAGCAGATCGAGCAGCTCTCTGCCATGCATCACGTAGACATCATCCTGGGCTCGGTAGCCGAGGATCCTGCGAAGGCCTCGAGAATCTGGAACAGCGCCTTCCTCGTATCTGCCGGAAAGAGTAGCGGCCGTTACGACAAGATCCGGCTCGTGCCGTTCGGGGAGTACGTACCGCTCCGCAGGATGCTGTTCTTCGCGGAAAAGGTGGTGCGGGCGGTCGGCTCATTCGAGGCCGGCACGAACGACCGGCCGCTCCGTGGCCGCTTTTCCTATGGCCCGGCCATCTGTTACGAGATCGTCTTTCCGCAGATCACCAGGACTCAGGTGAAGAACGGCGCCGACGTGCTGGTCACGATCACCAACGATGCATGGTTCGACGGCTCCTCGGCGCCACGCCAGCACCTCAACCAGGCCAGGCTCCGCGCCATCGAATCCGATCGCTACGTCCTGCGTGCCGCTACGACAGGAATCTCGGCATTCATCGATCCGGCCGGACAGCTCCTCGAGCAGTTGCCGATGAACCGCACCGGGATCATCTTCGCGAAGTTTCAGCCGCGCCGCAGCATCACTCCCTATGTGAGATTTGGCGACTGGTTTGCGTGGCTCGCATGCCTGTGGACCATTGCAGGTATTCTCGCGACGTGGAAATCATTCCGGACAGCGAAGTCCACAACCACGGATCAGACAGGATCAGACAATGAAAGATGACATTCTCGCAAAAGTAGACGATCTCCGCAGCAGACTTCGTTCCGTTCGGAGTTATCTTTGACCTCGCCAGCGCGCGGAATGCACTTGGCGAAGTAGAGAAAGAGATGTCGGTGGCCGGCTTCTGGGATGATCCGGAGAAGGCGCAGGAAGTCGGCCGGAAGCGGAGCCGCATTGAGAAGCGGATTTCCACCGGCGAATCGATCGAGAGCAAGGCCGAAGAACTCGAGCTGCTGCTCGAACTGCAGAAGGAAGGGGAAGGCGTCGACAGCGACATCGAGGCGATCGTTCCGAAACTCGCCTCCGAACTCGGCAGGATCGAGCTGACGATGAAGCTCTCCGGCGAGTTCGACGATCGTGACGCCATCGTCAGCATCCACCCGGGTGCCGGCGGAACCGAGTCCCAGGACTGGGCCGACATCCTGTTCCGCATGTATCTCCGCTATTGCGAACTGAAGAGCTGGACCGCCGAGACGATCGACTATCAGGCCGGCGATGAGGCGGGTCTCAAGAGTGCCACCTTGATGGTGCGCGGCGACTGGGCCTACGGCTACCTGAAGGCTGAACATGGAGTGCACCGGCTCGTGCGCATCTCTCCCTTCGACTCTGCCAAGCGCCGCCATACCTCGTTCGCATCGGTGCACGTCTATCCCGAGATTGATGACGATATCGAGATCGAGATCAATGACAAGGACCTGCGCGTCGACACCTACCGCTCCTCCGGCGCGGGCGGACAGCACGTCAACGTCACCGACTCCGCCATCCGGATCACTCACATCCCGACCAATACTGTCGTCACCTGCCAGAACGAGCGGAGCCAGCACAAGAATCGCGACACCGCGATGAAGCTGCTTCGCTCCCGCCTCTACCAGCTGGAAGTGGACAAGAGGAAGGAAGAGCAGTCGAGGATCGAGGGCGAGAAGAAAGAGATCGGATTCGGCAGCCAGATCCGCTCCTACGTCATGCAACCCTACCAGATGATCAAGGACGTCCGCACCGGCTACGAAGTCGGCGACATCCAGCGCGTCCTCGACGGCGATCTCGACGACATCATCGAGGCGTACCTTTCGGCGCAGGCGAGGAAAACGGCCGATTAGGCTATTGGCTGTTGGGTGTTGGCCGATTTGGCTCTTGGCTGTTGGCTCTTGGCTGTTGGGAAAGGCTCAGGACGGCGAATACGTGGGAAAGACGGCTGTAGAACCGGGAGGTGGTGATGTTGACTGAGACTACGATGATGGACGCCACGCTCTCGACGCTTTTCCCAACAGCCAACAGCCAGATTTTCCCAACAGCCAACAGCTAACAGCCAACAGCCAGAACATGCGCATCGCGTTCCTCACGCCGTTACCCCCCGCGAGAACGGGCATTGCGCACTATGCGTCGATGATCCTGCCGGCCCTGGCTGCGCGTGCTGAGGTGACGGCGGTGGCGACGGCGGGTGAGGTCATCGCGGATGCGCCGTACAGGATCATTGCGTTCCGCGACTATCGCCGAGGTGACTTCGATGTTGCGGTCTACCAGCTCGGCAACAATCCATTTCATGAAGCGATTTATCGCGAGGCGCTCTCCTACCCGGGAGTGGCTGTGCTGCACGACGCCATCCTGCACCACCTCATCGTCGAGATGACGCTCGCGCGTGGGGATGCCGAGGCTTACATCAACGCGATGGGACGTAATCACGGCGAAGCGGGCCGGGCGTGGGCGACGGCGCGCGCCGCCGGGCTCCATGGCGAGATCGGGAACTTCCTGTTTCCGGCCAGCGTGGAAGTTGCGAATCGTTCTCGCGCGGTGATCGTTCATAACGAATACGCCGCTGGCTGGCTGCGCAGCGTCGGAGTGACCACGCCGGTTCACGTCGTGCCGCATCCCTTTGTCGAGGAGCCGCCGCACGGCCAGCGAGAAATTACGCGGGCCTCTCTCGGATTCGAATCCCGGCACCGGGTGATCGGCCTCTTCGGCTTCCTCACCTCGGCCAAGCGGGGCGAGGTCGTCGTCGATGCCTTCCGACGGGCCCAGTTGATCGATCCCGATCTTCGTCTGCTTGTCGTCGGCGAGTGGTCGCCGAACATCGACATCACGGCCATCGCCGACAGCGGAGTCGTGACGACGGGATACGTGAGCGACGCCGAGTTCGATGCCTGTTACGAAGCGTGCGACCGGTTCGTCAACCTTCGCTATCCGTCCGCTGGCGAGACGTCCGGAACCCTGATCCGGGCCATGGCCGCCGGAAAGCCGGTTGCCGTGAGCGACTACGCACAGTTCGCGGAGTTCCCCTCGAGCTGCGTGACACGAGTCGCATTCGGGCCCGAAGAAGCGGCGGATCTCGCGCGCTTCATGACCGAGCCACTCGACGAGGTGTCGATCGCGGCGGCGCAACGTGAATGGCTCACGACCAACGCCACGCTCGATCGCGCAGCCGACGACTATCTCCGCATCGTGACGTCAGAGGCGGCAACGCCGAAAGCTGCGGCGCAAGCCTCCCGATCGCTGCCGCTCTTCCCTCAACTCGAGGTCCGCTCGCTGCAGCCGCTGGGTGTGCTGATCCGCATCACGATCCGGAACACGGGCGACGCCGCGCTGCGAACGCGCAGCTACGGGGAGCCGGGATACCGGATGATTGCGAAGCTCTACGACGCGACCGGGGAGGTGGCCAATCGCTGGATCGAGATGGATCGCGACCTTGCTCCGGAAAGCGACGCGATCATCCGCTGGACTCCACCGGTCTCGCCAGGCCGCTTCGTGCTGACTCTGCACCATGCCACCGAAGGCCTGCCGATGTTGGAGGCGCCGGAGTGGTTCCGCGCGGAGGTGCGCCTTGTTTGACGAAGCGGCGATCGAGCGGCTTCGCAACCTGTTCGAAGCGCGTTCCGCCATCGAGATCGATGCCCCGCAACTCAAGCGGGCCTCAGTGCTCATCCCACTCATCCGCGGTGCCGATGGCTGGTCGATCCTGTTCACGCGACGATCCGAGAACCTCGCCGCACACAGCGGTCAGATCTCGTTTCCGGGTGGAGGAGTCGAACCGGGCGAGTCACTCACCGATGCTGCGGTGCGCGAGGCGGAGGAAGAAGTCGGGATCCCACGAGCCAGTGTGGAGATCATCGGACGACTCGACGATACGGTGACCAACAGCGGCTTTCTCGTCGCTCCGTTCGCCGGACTGATTCAAGACCCGGTCGACTACGTGATCCAGGCCACGGAGGTGGTCGAAGCCTTCGAGGTACCGCTGGCCGTGCTGCTCGATCCCGCGAATCCGAAGGTGCGGTACGTCACGTTCCGGAACATTCGGTATCCGGTCTACTCCTACCATCACGCCGAGTATGAGGTCTGGGGACTCACGGGACGGATGCTCAAGGCGTTTCTCGACCTGGTGTGGCAGTCGCGATAGGCGGCCTGTCGCGTTCCTCCGTCAGCGCGCTGGCGCGGCAGCCAGTGCGGCATCGACGTACGCGGCGAGTTGCTTGCCTTCGTCGCCTGCGTCGACGATCACGCCGTTCACCAGATAGCTCGGAGTCGAGCGGATGTCGTTCGCGAACGCCACGCCGACCCCTTTGAGGAGTTCGCCGCGGATCGCTTCCGACGAGACATCGGCGTTGTATTTGTCCATGTCGAGGTCGTGATCCTTCGCAAATCCCGACGCGAACTCGTCGAACGCGAAGGCGCTCAGCTTGTCCTGGTTCTCGTACACGAGCTTCTTGTACGTCCAGAACAGGTCAGGCTTCTGGCGGTAGACGGCGCGGCCGGCCATCGCCGCCGACAGTGCCCAGGGATGCATTGAGACGAGTGGCAGGTCGTAACGGACGTAACGCACTTTCCCGGGATACTTCGCGAGGATCGGCGTGACGTACTCTGAACCGTGCTTACAGGAAGGGCACTCGAAGTCGGAGAACTCGACGATCGTGACTTCCGGCGATGAGGCGCCCCTGGCCGGAGCATTCGCGATCAGCGGCTTGAAGCTCTCTAGACGGGCCGCGACCAGGTTGACGGACTGGGGGCGGAAATGGCCGAGGAAGAAGATGCGGCCTTCCCGGTCCATCTCTCCCTCGAGCGGCACCTTGCCGCGGGCGGTCTGCTCCCACATCGTTACCTTGACGAGGCCATCCCGTGTCAGGTCTTTCCCGATCTCAATTTCGACGTTCTCGCGCATGGTCTGCCACGCGAACTGCTTGAGTTTCTCGGGCGGTTCGCCCGGTCCGTCCAGGAACCAGGGCGTGCCGACGTAGACACTGCCCGTCTGCGTCGTGACGACGACGTAATCACCATCGCAGTAGCCGCCGTCGCTCTTCGCGTGGATGACCGTAGCTTTCATGCCCGAGGGCATCTTGCGAGGCATCTCTTCCTGAGTGAGCGTCAGTCCAGCGCAAGCCGGGAGTGCGGCACGGGCATAACTCTCTGGTGATGCGGCTGGTGCTTTCTGGGCTGCAAGCGGAAAAGCGATGAGGGCGATGGCAAGGCAGCTGAGCGATTTCAAGCGTCTGGTCTCCGGATCCAATGTCAGCAGATGGAACGGGTCAGGGAGGGAGGCCATTCCGCGGAGTTCCTCGGAGTTCCTCGGGGTTCCTCGGGTTCCTCGGAGTTCCTCGGGTTCCTCGGAGTTCCTCGGGGTTCCTCGGGTTCCTCGGAGTTCCTCGGGGTTCTCGGGGTTCCTCGGGTTCCTCGG
>JBKJVD010000188.1:0-6173 GCA_046590585.1 Thermoanaerobaculia bacterium
GGACAAGATTATAGGCATCTTCGGCCCTTCCGTGCGCTACCGCGTCGGCGCGTCGAGGCTGGCGCCCCGTCACAGGGGTCAGGGGGCAGGCGCAGCGTTGAAGATGCGTAGAGGCTAGCGGCCGCGCAGGCGATCGAAATGCTCGACCAGCTTCGGTGAAAAACTGCGGCGGTCCAGGCGCAGCGAGGGATTGAGTTTCAGGGCGATCCGGAAGTCGGAATTCGCGCTCTCCAGCAGCGACTGGCCCTTGCGCGACAGCATTGCCTGCGTGAATCGCCCACACCCGCGGAGCAGGTATGCCTCTCCAGACTGCGTTCCGGCGAGGATCTGTGTGAGCAACTCCTCCGCGCGCAACAGGTCGCCGGATGCAAAGACCCTCCACGCGCGCTCGAGTGCCGGCTGCAGAGCCTCGGCCTTCACCGGCGCCGCAGCCGCCGAGTGCTCGACCTCTGTGAGCCGCGATTCCAGCACGCGCTCGCGCTCCGCAACCTGCTTCGCGATCGTCCGGGCGGCATCGTCGGTCGGAGTTCCTCCGACGAGCTTCTGCCAGTTCTCTACTTCCCGCGTTGCGCTGCGAGCCCAGTCGCGGAATCGTGAATCACTCCGGTGCCGGGAGGAGCCATCCGACAGCCTGCGGCGGTACTGCTGGAGGACCACACGAACATCGGCGACGGCGGCGCTCAAAGGCGGCGGTTCAGCGACCTTCGGCTGCGTGATGGCCTGCGGAGGAGTGACTGCCGGCGTCGTCACCTGCACCGGTGGTTCTTCTTTCGGCTTCGCAGTGGCGGGTTGCGGTGGCGCGGCTGCCTGAGTTGCCGCTGGTCGCGGAGTTGCTGCCGTCGCGGCAGGCCGTGCAGCTTTCTGCTTCCTCGCTTCGTCTGCTGCGGCCACGAACAGGTCGCGGGCCTGCCCTGCGATCCCGGCCGCGCGGCGATACTCTTTCAAATCGCTTCCCGCTTTCGACGAGACGTCGCGCGCCTCGACCAGCTTCCGCTGCCCGGATCGATAGGTCTCGCTTCGATCTCCGCCCGCTGACACTGCATCCATCTGTGCAGAAACAGCAGTCTTCGAGGCCGCGCCCGCAATGCGCCTTCCCTCGGCAGCGACGCTGTCGGTTTTCTTCTGCCCGGCCGCCTGGACGCGCGCCAGCCACTCGCGCAGGTCGGAGTAATAACGCGTGTTCTGCACGACGCCCTGATCTTCTGAAGTCTTGAATTCCTTCAGCGCCCCTTCGTCGTCACCGAGATTGAACTTCGCGATTCCCAGCCAGAAGTGCGGCACGTAGACGAACGACTCGCTCCGTCCCCGCGCTGCCGCACTCTCGGCCGGCTGCGCGGCGATGGCTGCCTGGAGCGCCAGCACTGCCACACTGTGGTTCCCGGCGCGGGCCGCGGCAACTCCGCGGTCGTAAGCCTCGTACCACTTCTCGCTCTTTGCAGCGTGCAGGAAGACCGGCACGAGAAGCACGCATGCGGTGAGTAGCGCGCGCTTCAATGCGAGCCTTCCTCGAACCGTGGAAGATCCGCCCGGGTCGGATCGCTGAACTGGACGCTGACGGTCTGCTCTTCACCGGGGCCGAGTTCCACGAGTCGCGTGATCGATTGCTTGAATCCGGGGTTCGAGAACTCGACTTCCCATGCACCGGGATCGAGTTCAATCGGAGCCGGGGTGATCAGGGGAGCGGACAGCTTGAGGGCCTGTCCCGTTTTTGCATTCCGAATGACCCGGACCTCTCCCCATGGATACGCGTTGAGCCCGAGACGGCTCCGCGCCTGAACCGGCGATGGAGCGGATGAAGCAGAAAGCGCCGACGCTTGAACCACCGCGGGCGACGGAGCTTTCCGTGAGTTCAATGCGATCCCCCCCGCAATCACGACGAGGACCACTGCGAGCGCGGCAAGCATCCCACGCCGGGATCTCCGAGGACCCATCTCCGAGAGGTTCATGCGCACGGTCGGCGCGGCCGGTTCGGGCACCGCCGCGTCGATTGTCGAAAATGAGCTCGCCCTCTTCTGGCCCCTCGCAGCCACGGTCCGCTGCGGCTCCTCCTCGTCTTCGGCTTCCTCTGCCACCGGAAGGTCGGCTACCGGAGTCGTCATGTCGTCGTTGAACTCGATCACTCGCGGTTTCGGCAGTGATCCCGCAGTGTCGTCGAGTCCCGCGATCAGCGGCTGGAGGGCGCGGGCGAACTCGCGTGCCGAAGTGAAGCGCTTGTCGCGATCCTTCTCGAGCGCGCGGAAGATCGCCGCCTCCAGTTCGGGCGAGGCGGTGACCGTCGGATTCATCTCGCGCAACGCTGGCGGAGCGTCATGAGCGTGCATCACCAGGAAGCCGTGGGGCGTCGTGGCCTGAAATGGCGCCACGCCGGTCAGCATCTCGTAGAGGACGATGCCGAACGAATACAGATCGGCGCGTGCATCGATCCGATTGCCCTGAGCCATCACGCCCAGGTGTTCGGGCGAACAGTATTTCCACTTCCCGACGAAGACGCCTGTGCTGGTCTGCTGCGTCTCCTCGCCCCATTCCTTGGCAATACCCAGGTCGATGATCTTGACGTGTTCCTCACCGTCCTCGTCGACGCTCACCATGATGTTCTCGGGGCTGATGTCGCGATGAATGATGCCGGCGCGATGGATCGCTTCCAGTGCCAGCAGCGCTTCGTGGGCAATCGTCGCGGCATGCCGGGGCGAGAGCGGTCCCCGCTCCCGGATCATCTCGTGGAGGTTCTTTCCTTCGATGTACTCCCAGACCATGTAACGGGACCCGTCCGGAAGCGTGGAGAAGTCGAACAGAGTGGCCACACTCGGGTGATGAATCCTGGTGGCCATCCGCGCCTCGCGCACGAAGCGTTCATGAGCATCGGGATCATCGGCAATCTTCGCGCGCATCAGCTTGATGACGCGCAGCGAGTTCAGATGGACGTGCAGGACCTTGTAGACCTCGCCCATGCCCCCGGCGCCGAGACAGGAAACGATCCGGTACTTCCCATCGACGGGATTGTCGTGATGCTGGCGGATGAACTCCGTCACGGCCTCGCCACAGAATGGACAGGCCTTGAACTTCGGATCAATCTCCGACGCGCAGCGAATACAGAGGAATGGCATGGGATGGGACGAGTGACGGGATTATAGCTGGTGCGGAACTGATGTCGCGGTGGAGTGAGTCCTGAAGCGGCGCTGCTAGATCGTGCAAGACACCCGACGCCCGCCCGCTTCCGCTCAGCGACGCATGAAAAGCGACCGCAGAGTCACTCGCCGGAGTTCGCCCCCGTCGATCCCGGACTGCAGTTCCCTCAGCCGTTCCTCGGCCGCGCCGATCGTCCAGCACGAGGTCTCAGCCAGTTCCTCGATCGGCGGTCCGCCTTCATTCAGTTCGCAGATGTCCCGATACTCCGCCATCTCCTCCTCGTCGATCCAGCGGAGCGGCAGCCCCTGCGTCCGGCAGACGTAAGGCCGGGCCTCGTAAACTCGGCACTCTCCTTCTGCGCCGAGGAATGCGCAACGGCCCGCTGGGTGAGGATCGGCATCGGCCAGCAACCCGGGGTAGCGGCGGCGGATCTTCTCCGCTTCGACCTCGAACACAGTGAGGTCATCGACACAGCAGCCGAAACAGCCCCGCGCGCACACCAGCCGTTCCGCGTGTTCGCGAGTCAACTCGCGGACACGTGCATCGACGTCCTCGTGAATGACGTCGATGGAATCAGGACTGAGGACTGGGGATTGAGGACTGAGTGGGCGGTCAGCCATCTGAGAGCTGATCTTCCCACACTCTTACCGGAACGCACCCGCTGTATCATTCCCACACATGAGCTTTGCAGATCTGTTCCGCACGAAGTCTCTCGATGCGCTCATCGCCGACACGCAGACTGAAGGGCATCAGCTGAAGAAGGTTCTCGGTCCGTGGAACCTGATGGCGCTCGGCATCGGCGCCATCATCGGCGCTGGTATTTTCGCCACGGTCGGCACCGCGGCGGCGGGCGATCACCTCCGGCCCGGCGCCGGTCCCGGCCTGATGCTGTCGTTCGTCATCACCGCAATCGTCTGCGGGTTCACGGCGCTCTGTTACGCCGAATTCGCGTCCATGGTTCCGGTGTCGGGCTCTGCATACACCTACTCGTATGCGACGCTCGGTGAACTCGTAGCGTGGATCATCGGCTGGGATCTCATCATCGAATACGCGATCGGCAACGTGGCTGTCGCCATCTCGTGGGCGAACTACATGAACACGCTTCTGCAGGGGCTGGGGATCAACCTCCCCACGTGGCTCGTCGTCGACTACGGCACCGCGGTCCGCAAGCTTCCGGCGGTCGTGGCTGCCGCGCCGCATGTCTTCGGCTTCCCGATCGTGATCAATGTCCTCGCCTTTTCGATCGTGGCGCTGATTACGGTCGTGCTCGTGTGGGGCATCCGCGAGTCGGCGCGATTCAATTTCATCATGGTCGCGCTCAAGCTCGTCGTCCTGACGTTCTTCATCATCGTCAGCGGCAAGTACGTCAAGCCCGAGAACTGGACGCCGTTCGCCCCGAATGGCTCGCACGGTATCTTCGCCGGTGCGGCCATTGTCTTCTTCGCTTACATCGGCTTCGATGCCGTGTCGACGACCGCGGAGGAAGCAAAAAATCCGAAACGCGACATGCCGATCGGGATCATCGGCTCGCTGATCGTCTGCACCATCATCTACATCATCGTGGCCGCCGTCTTCACCGGCATGATTCCCTACCCTGCTCTCGTCAAGACGATGTCGACCGAACAGGCCGAACCTCTCACGATGGCGATGAAGTACGTGAGCATGCCGAACTGGATGGTCGGTGTGGTCGCCGCCGGATCCGTGATCGCTCACACCGCCGTGCTCCTCGTCTTCCAGCTCGGTCAGCCGCGCATCTTCTTCGCGATGTCACGCGACGGGCTGCTTCCGCCGTGGATCTCCAAGGTGCATCCGAAGTACCGCACTCCCCACGTGGCCACGATCCTCACCGGGGTCGGGGTCGGAGTGATCTCGATGTTCACCTCACTCGACGCCATGGTCGATCTCACGAACGTCGGAACACTCTTCGCCTTCATGCTGGTCTGCCTCGGCATCATGGTCCTGCGCATCAAGGACCCCGATCGCGAGCGCTCATTCCGCGTCCCCGGTGGCGCCTACTTCCTGCCACTCCTCGGCGCCGCTTCCTGCATCGGCCTCGCCGTCTACCTGCCTCCCAGTTCGTGGATGCGGTTCCTGATCTGGCTCGCCGTGGGAATCGTCTTCTACGCTCTCTACGGGTACCGCCACAGCCGGCTCCGCACCGGCCAGCGACTTTGAGGGGTGGCTCATCACTGATCGCTGTCGCCGATCGGCGTTCCCCGATTCGTTTTGGACTGCGGCCACTTCAGTGGCCGCTTTTGTGGCAAGGTGAGAGGTCCTTGCTTCGAAGCGGGTATGCAGGTCCACCCCGCTGCCAATTGGTCGAGTGCGACGTTAGCGCGACCTGTCCGTCCCGTCACTAAAGCGGCCACTGAAGTGGCCGCAGTCCAAATGTCCGCGGGCTAGCCGCTGACGACTGCGACGCCTTCGATCTCGAGCAGCAGTTCGCGACGGCAGATGTCGGACTCGAGATAGATGACCGAGCATCCGGGCGGGGCCGCAGCCTCGAGGCGCGGGGCGACCAGGTCGTAGTCGGCGGCGTTGCGGATGTAGGTCTTGAGCGAGACGAAGTTCGCGAGTCCGCCTCCACCAAGTGCATGGGCGACGATGGCGTCGAGGTTGACGAGGGTCTCATCCAACTGGCCCAGAACATCGTTCTCATGCGCGGAGGTATGGCCGACCACGCTCGACGTGCCGGAGACGAAGACGACCCGACGGCCGTCATCATCGAACACGGTCGCGCGAGAGAACGACGGACTCTTCGGACCATATTGCGGCGGGTATCGGTAGGCAGCGAGCTGCCGCGGATTCTCCACCTGCGAACCGGCGCGGCGTGAGGCGAGAAAATACACGATCAGGTCGCGCCCCGGCATCCCCACAGCACTCGCCGCAGGAAGATCCGCACCCATCATGTAACCCGACTCCTCGAACGCCTCATACCGGCCGATGCAGAAACGCTGATAGCGCTCCACACCATCTTCCGGCACATTGATCGAACCGACGTGATTCCACATGCGCAGGAGCGACGGGTAGCCTGCCGCGGCAATGTG
>JBKJVD010000226.1:0-17596 GCA_046590585.1 Thermoanaerobaculia bacterium
CGCGAATCCCTTGGCGAGTTGCCCGCTCGTGATGACCGGCTCCTCGCGAAGCTGCGGCGGATCGTCCGCGAACGGGACGTCGAATTCCTTGAGCAGGCGCTCGATTTTTTCACGACCACCCTTCGTGGCGGCGAAGAAGACCTGCAGCCGTCCCTTCGAACGGGCCTCGCTGACATCCGATCCGAGTTCGTTGAGGCGATTCGAGTATCGGGCGATGGGGGAGGCGTGCAGGCGGAGTTCCTGGAATTCCGCTTCGCCCTTGCCCGCGCCGACGTGCACCTCGCTCATCGCCAGCCGCGCCCGGCCGATGAACTCGAGGATGTCGATGCCGCTGGTGACGAGTTTTTCCGGTGGGTAGGTGGCGCGACCCTTCTCCGCCGCCGTCTCGTACTCGTTGCGAAGCAGCGTTTCGTACTTTGCCACGGTGGTGGTGATCTGGTCGGGCTCGACCAGCACGAGGTCCCAGTCATCGCCCAGGTAGTCAGCGAAAGAGACGGTTTCGACTGCCGCCGGAATGTAGCTTTCGATCCCCGGGAAGGTGCCGTTCTCGTTCAGCTTCTCAATCTTCTCCGCGACATCGCGCTTGAAGAGCCCGTGGTTGAAGTCGAGGGACATGCGTCTTGCCAGCGCGCTGCGGGTCTCTCGCGACAACGCGAACTGCATCATCGGCAGCGCCGTCACCGCACCCGAGGGATCCTCGGAGCGCTGGGTCTCCACGTCGAACCACCGGAGCGTGTCGATCGTGTCGCCGAACAATTCGAGGCGGAGCGGGCGGGCAGTGTTCGGCGGAAAGACGTCGAGGATTCCGCCGCGGAACGCGAATTCGCCTGCCTCGCCCACGAGATCGGTGCGGATGAAGCCGTTCTCGACGAGTTGCTGGAGGATCGCGTGAACGTCGATCTCTTCCTGCTCCGCGAAACGGATCACGCGGCTGTGAAACGAGTCCGGTGGTGGCAGGCGCTGGAAGAGAGCGCGCACCGGAACCACGAGAATCTCTGAAGCATGGTCGGAGAGGAGACCGAGCGCACGGATCTCTTCGCGCGCCACACCCAGAGCGGGAGAGACTTCCTGATAGGGAGAGAGTGACGGGCTCGGATAGATGGAGACGCAGTGTTCGTCGCGATGAAACAGCCGCAGCGCATGCTCGAAGTCACCGATGGCCGCGTCGCCAGGCGTGATGATGGCGAGGCGTCGCTTGCGGCGCTCGTGAAGCGCAGCCAGCACCAGGGCGCGCGCTTCGAAGGAGAGGCCGGTGACCTCGAGACGATGCGCATCGAGCCGCTCCGCCATGCGACGGAACGCCTCGCTCTTCGCGAGATGCTCGCGAAGACTGGTAATCAGCTGTCCGTTTCGATCCATCCGGCTGCGTAGTTCATCCTGTGCGGCGCCAGGAGTCAATGGAGAGGTGC
Organism: Thermoanaerobaculia bacterium; assembly: GCA_046590585.1. Lineage (GTDB taxonomy): Bacteria > Acidobacteriota > Thermoanaerobaculia > Gp7-AA8 > Gp7-AA8 > JBKJVD01. The sequence continues at coordinate 1,410 of JBKJVD010000226.1, forward strand.
AGAGTCGGCGCCGTTGAGTGTCCTCGGGCTTCCAAGAAGCTCTCAGTGTTTAAGCGGCTCTCCGACGCCAGTCTCACGTCATCCTGAGTCGGCGGAGCTGCAGCCGCGCGGAGCGCTGCCGCAGCGTAGCGCGGCGAAGGAACTCAAGATACGAGGATCGGAAACAACGGAGCGGGCGGGTGGCGAAAAAGGAACAGCGCCGTGATTTGAGTTGCTTCCCCGCGCTACGCCGGCTCAGCATGACGTGGTTGGGCGGAGCGACCCCGAGACTAGTTTCTTGCCCTCAGTCGCCGCGAAAGGCCGATTTCTGCGATCCGGTTGCCGTCGTGCTGCCTTCGTAGATTCGCCGGTACTCGTAGCGGTTGCGCGTGACGGTCTTCACGTAAAGACGCGTCTCAGCGTAGGGGATCGCCTCGATGAAGAGGTCGATGTCATCGACTGGCGTTCGTGCGAGCCATCGGTTCACCGCTTCTTCGCCGGCGTTGTAGGCGGCGATGGCGAGGATGAGGTTGTCCTGCATCCGGTCGAGTTTCTGGCGGATTTCCGCGGCTCCCACGGCGATGTTGGTTTCGGGGTCGAAGAGCGTGTCGCGGGTGACGCCGGTCAGCCCCGCGGCCTGTCCGAGGCGGCTGGCTTCCGCGGGCATGATCTGCATCAGCCCGACTGCGCCTGCATTCGACACGGTCGTCGGCTCGAATCCGCTTTCCTGCCGGATGATCGCCGTGACCTGGTACGGATCGACACGCTGCTTCGCGGCCTGCTCCTTGATCGTTTCCCAGTAGGCGAGCGGGAAGAGGACTTCCCAGAAACGCTGCGGGACGTTCGTGCCGCCGTGGCGTACGAACTCGCGGAAGCGTTTCTGCAGGATGCCGTTCGCCCGGAATGGTTCTCCGCCACGCACATAGACATCCGCCAGCTTGAATGAAACGCCCGCGTTGTCAGGGTACGAAGCCGCAATCCGTTTCATCTCCCGCGTTGCGTCGCGCGGAAGGTCGATGGCCAGCAGTTCCTCCACCGCAGCCAGTTGGGCAGGTGGAACGATGGCGAGCGACGTCGCCAGGTCGGGAAAGACGTTGGCGCTGCCGGCGATGCTGGCGGGTGCGACCAGAGGTTCGCCGAGGATGTCGCGGGCGCGGTAGGCGTAATAGCTGTACGGATATTCGGCGATGACCTGGCGGAGGCTGGCGTCGCGCTTCACGGAATCGCCCAGGCGATCGTGAATCTTCGCGGTCCAGAAGAGTGAATTCGTCTTGTAGTCGCCGTCGGGGTAGGCGCGGATGTAGCGGTCGAAGATCTTCAGCGCCTTTTCGAACTGGGAGCGTCCCGCATCCTTCTGGTTGAATCCCCACAGCGTGTAGGTCCAGCCGAGGGTCCAGAGGTTCTCTCCTTCGGAAGCGAGCGCACCGGCGTCGATGGCCGATTGCAGGTTGGAGGCGGATTTCGCGAAGTTGATGCTGTCGGTGACGTGGTACTTCGCCCGCTGCACCTTCGCTTCAGTCGCTTCCTTGCTCGATGGGTAGTCGCGCTCGATGAGGTCGAGCCCGGTCAGGAACTCCTGCGGCTGGTCGTTGCGCCATGCAGCCCGGGCGCGGAGCAGGATCAGCGCTGGATCCTTGAGGGACTCGAAGGTCGTTTCCTTGACGAACTGATCGTAGTTGCGCGCACTGAATAGCGAACGTAGGCGAACGGATTGATTCTCGTCGTCGGATGAAGCCTCTGGAAACCGGCGCTGTACTCGCCCCAGCAGGTCGAGCGCCTGGTCGAGCCGTCCTGCGCGGGTGAGGGACTTGACCAGGCTGGTCGAAGCGTCGAGGGTGAGTGACTCGAGTGGAGAAGGGGTGGTGGCGGCGAGCTGTCCGTAGAGCTTCTCGGTCCAGCGACCCGCGGTGTAATTCGTGAGCAGTCGCATGCGCACGGCGCTCGCGAGTTCAGGTCGCTGCCACTTCGCGAGCCGATCGGCGAGCCGAACCCATTCATCCTCGGTCAGTTCGTCGATCGGCAGCGATGCAATCTGTGTGTAGGCCGCATCGGTCGCGGCCGGGTTCCCCTGTGCGGCGTAAAGCGCCGGCAGGCGCAGCCTGGCCACGGAGGCAACGCCGCTGTCGGGTGACTCCTGGCCAATCGCGTTTGCCACGGCGATGGCTTCAGCGAATCGTCCGCGCAACTCTTCCATCTCGAGAATCCGAAGGCGAAGCGAGGGCGCAATTTCCGGCGACATCTCTGCGGCCCGGGAGAGCACGGGACCCGCTTCGTCGTAGCGCTTCTGGTCGTAGAAAAACAGTCCGAGAAGAGCCAGTGCGCGCCGTGCCGTGACGGGGTCAGTGGATCGGCTCAGGCTGTGGAGATCCCGTTCGTAGCTCTCGAGATGTCCCGCCTTGCGATCGGCCCGTGCTTCGTCGAGCGTTTTCGCCACCGGTTCCTCGACCTGCACGACGGGTGGAGCGGGTGCCACCGGCGTCGAGCCTCCGCATGCGGAGAGCATGACCATCACTAATCCTGCCGTTGCGAATCGTTTCATCCCACCCTCCGAACCAGTTGCTCACCGCTCTCGATGAATCCGATCCTCACAAAGTACCCGTCCGCCGGCCCGCGTGCGACAACGAGACGGTTACGATCGAGCCTGATCGCGAGTGCTGCCGCTTCTTCGACGATTGCGCGTGCGACCCGTTTTCTTCGCAGCGGCGTGGCCACGACGAGGTTCGTGATCCGAACCTCCTGCTCGCGGTCGAGATCGAGTTCGATGACCGCGGCGAGGTCGCCCACCAGTCTCGCGAGCAGACCGCGTGCAGGAACAGCGGATCCCGGAGCATGGACTGCGACGAACGTCGAAACCTCGGCGCGATCGGCGGGATCGATCTCCCGGATAAAAAGGCGTTGTCCTTTCATGAAGTTGCCGGATTGGACCTGCCCGACATGCAAATTGCGCAGGCCGCAAAGGGAGCTAAATCTTCATATCGCATGCGCTTACAGCATACATCTCAAACCAAATAATTCTTGACAATCGAGAGGCGCCGCGTAGACTTCGCGCCGTACACCCTCAAAATTCCACTTCAGCAAAACAAAACTAAAAACATGAATTCGCAGCAGGCGATCGCCGAATTTCTACAGTACGGCCAGGTTGAAAGAAACCTGTCCGACCGCACTCTGCGCGCTTACCAATCGGACCTGAGCCAGTTCCATATGCATCTGGAAGGCGCCGAGGTGGTGGAGGTCACTCCGGAGCATCTCGAGGGGTATGTGGAGAAGCTCGGGACCGGTCCCTACCGGGACACCTCGATCCGGCGGAAGGTTGCCGCACTGAAGGTATTCTTCCGGTTTCTCGAAGAGCATGGAATCGTCGGGGAGTCGCCGGCGCGCCGTCTGAAGATCAAGCGTCCGGTCGAAACCCGGGTGCCGACCGTCATGTCGACGCGGGAAGTCAGCGCGCTGCTGATTGCGCCGAAGGATCTGGTGGCCGAGCTTTCCGCGTCACGCGATCTCTCGCCGGGCGGCCGCAACCGCTACTTCTGCGCGGTGCGGGACAACGTCATCATCGAACTTCTCTTCTCCACCGGGATCCGGATCGGAGAACTCGTCGCACTCAATCATGAGGACGTCGACCTCGAGAAGTTGCAGATCCGGATTACCGGCCGGGCCACGCGCGGACGGATCGTCGCGATCAGTTCAGACAACGTTCTCATGGCGCTGACGCACTACCTCGAGTTGCGCGGCGAGCGTCCGCTCGACACGCAGGCATTGTTCGTTGGCCGTTCGGGAACACGCCTGACGATCTATTCGATCGAGAATATCTTCAAGAAGCATGTCCGGCTCGCTGAGATCAAGCGCCATGTCACGCCGCATTCGCTGCGTCACACCATGGCCGCGATGCTCGTGTCGAGTGGCACGGACATCCGCGAGGTGCAGGAAATCCTGGGACACGCGTCGATCCTCTCGACGCAGGTCTATGCGAAGCTGCCGATTCAGCGCGGCCGTCGCAGCGCGATCGTCTCTCGGGTGCTGGCCGACGCAGGCAACGCCAGGCTGACGATCAAGAAGTAGCCGCGCCGTCCAGAAGGGCGCTGGATGGCCGCGTCAAGCCGCGAGTTTCCACTGCGACCGCTCCTCTTGATGGAAGTTAGTTCTGCTAGCGAATCGAGGGGCGCTCGTGTTTTTCGCTGAGCTTCTGGAGGACGGCGTCCGTGCCAGGCCCGACGTAATCGCCGTGGCCACCTGGGACGACGATCACGCTGGCGCCCAGACGTTGCCCGAGCTCACTGATGCGTGAAAGCGGCGTCACCTGGTCACGCTCTCCGTGGACGAACGTGACCCTCGGTCCGACGAGCGCGAGCGGTTGCTCGATCGGCCTGGAGAGAATCACGTTCCTCATCGTGCCGTCGAGCGAGCCCCAGAAATGAAGAACCGAGTCTTCGGCGACTACCGGAGGAACATCTCCAGCGAGCGACGGTGCGAGGCGGCGGGCGAGCGGATTCAGTGCGTCCTGAAGCATGCAAGCCGCCCAGGCAAGAGCGCGGCTTCGCGAGAAGAGGCGCGCCACGAACGACATCCCGGCCATGCGCTTGCGAGCTTCCACAGGGTTGCGAAATACGGGAGTGCCGAGAAGATAGAGATGATCGACTTCATCCGGATACCGCGCCGCGTAGTTCGCGGCGAGGATCGTCCCGAACGAATGCGCAACGAACGTGACGTGCGACGTGGCTCCTTCACGGACGAGCGTGCGCCGCAGGGCAGAGAGATGATCTTCGAGCGTGTAGTCAACGTCCGGCCACGGTGAACGACCGAAGCCGAGTTCGTCGATGGCGAGGATGGAGTGCTGTCCAGCCACGGTTTCAAATCGCGCCGACTTCCAGTAGCGGGTTGATCCCATGAGCCCGGCCAGCAACACCACCGGGGGTCCCGACCCCGAGCGCTGGACGAAGAGATTGTCTCCGAGGTACGCGCGTGCCGCACGTGTCCGGCTGACCTGAACCGACGCGCAGGCCATCAGCGACAACGGCAGAGCGGCGGCGACGACTGTGAGGGAAAGCCATTTCTTACCTGGGCGTTTCATCATGTCCTGGAGCCTCGCTTCGTAATTAGCGGCATGCAGATCCTCGATGGGAACCGTTTCGGTTGATAAAACGGAGACTAGTGGTGCTGCGGTGCCTTGTCCGTCTTTCCGACGGTCACTTTTTCGGCGACACCTTTCGAAGTGAGTTCGACCACGACGCGGCTGCCGACCATCACGTCCTTCGCCGTCGCACGCCTTGTGTTTTTCACGAAGACGGTCTCCGGCGTGAAAGGCACATGCGAGTCGTGGCCGTCCTTCATCGTGATGTGAAACTTTCCGGCCTCGATCTTCGAGACGGTTCCCATGACCTTCTTGTGGCTTCCGCCATGGGCAAGCACGAGAGCAGGGATCGCGACGGCGAGAAAGAAGATTGCTGCGATTCGTTTCAGCATGGGCATCTCCTTGAATGGCTTCAGTGATGATGAGGAGCGGAGGCCGGTTCTTCACCGTCTCCGTTCAGAAAATCCGCTTCGTCACTCTGTTCTGCCATCTCCATCGGTGAGATGGGGTTCATCTTCTTCATCTCCTCCAGTTCAGCCGGAGTGACCTTCGGCATGTGACGGATGAAATGCACGAGGGTCCAGCTTCCATAGGCCGATTCGGCGGTGCCCTCTCCGAACGCCGGCATCGCCGTGAGCCGGATCCCGTTCTCGATCGTCGCGAAGAGAGCGCCGTCGGACTGCGACTGCGTCTCCTGCTTCGTCATGTCTGGAACCCGCGGGTAGAACTTCTGTCCCATCGAGGTCTGACCCTTGCCGTCGTTGCCATGACACACGGCGCAGTGATCGGCGAAATGAGACCGTGCTTCCGCGAGGACCTCCGGAGTGAGCGGGAGTGGGTTCGCCGCGTCCTCGAGGTCTGACGGCACCGCGTAGCGTCGCATCGTGGTGGCCATCATCGCTTCCATTGCGGACGGTTCATCCATCGAGCTGAATCCGCGACGCAGCATCGACCACAGGATCGCGATGCCAAGCACGGCCACCACGACGAAACCGCCAGCGACCAGTTTCACCCTGCGGCTCACTTGATTCCCTCGTCGCCCGTTGACGATTTCTTCGCCGCAGTCTCGGACATCGAGTCGACGCGCCACGCTGATGTTCCCCGCGGCTGTTTGTACCAGCCGGGATCGCGGTTGTAGTCGATGTCGTCGCGAACCTTCACGAGCGTGAACATCCCGCCCATGTCGATCGCACCGTACGGTCCCTGGCCACCCAGCATGGCGATGCTGTTGCGCGGCGTAGCCATCATGCCGAGATGCTCGGACATGTCGCCCATTCCATTCGTTCCCATGACCATGGTCCCCGGGACGATTGCGTTCAGCCGTTCCTGAGGACTCGACGGTTCGACGCCGAGGAGGTTGGGCAGGCCGTGGCCCATCTGGTTCATGACGTGATGGGTCTTGTGACAGTGAAACGCCCAGTCGCCGGGATTGTCCGCGGTGAACTCGATGTCGCGTGTCGTGCCCGGCGGCACGTTGATCGTGTTTTCCGGCCACCACGCGGTCTGCGGGATCGGCCCGGCATCCGTCCCTGTCACATAGAACGCGTGACCGTGAATGTGAATCGGATGCGAGTCCATCGTGAGGTTCGCGAGGCGGATTCGGACGCGATCCCCGGTACGCACGAGCATCGGCTCGGTCCCCGGAAAGACGCGACCGTTCATCGTGAAGGTGTTGAAGTCGAGCATCACTGTTGGATCGGGAGTGGCCGTCCCCGGCTTGATGAACCACTCGTTGAGAAAGATCGAGAAGTCGCGATCGACGCGACGCACGCCGGATTCCCGCGGATGAACGATGAAGAAGCCGTGCATCCCCAGTGCGATCTGCGTCATCTCGTCGAAGTGAGGGTGATACATCAGCGTGCCGGTCTGCTGCAGCGTGAATTCGTACGCGTAGGTCTCACCCGGTTCGATCTTCGGCTGAATGAGCCCGCTGATTCCATCCATCCCGTTAGGCAGGATGACGCCGTGCCAGTGAGCCGAAGTCCCCTCGGGAAGTCTGTTGGTCACCAGAATCCGGACACGATCGCCCTCGAAGGCCTCGATGGTTGGCCCGGGAGTGACTCCGTTGTAGCCCCAGCAGTTGACTCTCAGCCCATTGACGAATTCGCGGCGGATCGGTTCGGCGATCAGGTGAAATTCCTTGACCCCTCCGACCATGCGCCAGGGTAGCGACGTCCCGTTGGGCGTGACCACGGGCGCACGCCCTTCGCGTCGCCGCGACATCAGAGGTTTAGGCGGCGGACCACTTTCTCCCGCCGCGCGAAGGACGCGCGCTTCGGCCCTGGTGCCGCCCAGAATGCCTGTGACCGCACCGGCGATTGTGGAAAAGAGAAGATTGCGACGTGTGAACGACATGCTAGTGGCCCCCTGTGGAGACGTTGACGCGCTTCCCCTGACCCTGATCCGTCGCGGGGTTGAATGAGGGATCCGACGCCACGCCCATGGCAACGCCGTCGAGGTTCGTGCGGGCGCTCCAGTACTCGCGCTGCGCTTCGATCAGATCGCGACGGGCCTGCAGTTCGTTCTGCTTCGCCTGGAGCAACTGGAAGATGCCGACGACCATGGCGTTGTGTTCGAGCCTGGTCAGTTCCAAGATGCGTGAACGCCGCGGTACGACGACGTCACGTTCGTACTCCACGCGTGCCCGCGCCTCGGCGAGTGTCGACCGTGCTGCGCGAAGCTGCGAGGCCGACTCGGCTTCGATTGCGTTGAGCAGGTGTCGCGCGCGAAGAAACTGCGCCTCTGCACGCGCGCGACCGGAGCGTCCCGTGTTGAAGATAGGAATCGGGATCTCGATGCCAGGGCCGAACGTACCGACGCCATCGGGCTCGCGCTGGTAGTGCACGTCGACGATCGTCTCCTCGAGCGACTGCAGGCGGGTCAGCGGAACACGTCGTTTCGCAACCTCCAGCTCACGAGTGGCAATCGCCACGTCCAGCCGCTGCGCTGCCGCGAGCCGTTCCAGATCCGGCTGATCGAGCTCCGAAGCCGGCAGGTCCGGGAATGTGGCCGGAACACGCCACTCGGTATCCGCGCTCCGCAGGCCCATGTTGCGGATCAGGCTTTCGCGCGCGATGAGGAGGCGCTGCTCGGCGCGGGCCAGATCGAGTTTCGATTGTTCATAAAGCGCCTGCTCGTTTTCCAGGTCGAGGTCGGTAATGGTCTCCGCCTTATGCTGTCGGATGGCGAGATCGGCGGCGGCCTGTGCCGATTCCAGTGTGGCGCGACTCAGTGCGACATGCTGTGTCGCCGCCATGAGGTCGAAGTAGGACGATCGTACCGCCCCTGCGAAGCGAAGTACTTCCGAGCTGACACGCATCTGCGCGACGCCGAACTCGGCACGTCCGAGGGCGCGGCGGCGGGGGAGTTGGATCAGCTCGATGAGCGATTGCGCGAGCCGGAGTTCAAAAGGCCGGTAAGGATCGGCAGGGAAGCGCACCTCGAATTCGAGCACCGGATTCGCAATCGTGCTTGCGGCGATGAGGTTTGCGCGCGCGATGCCGAGTTCGGCCAGCGTGACCTGCAGGCGCGGGTTGTTCAGGGTCGCGATGGCAACCGCTTCGTCGGCGGTCAGTTCGTCCTGCAGCATCGCCGCCGTCCGGGCATCGTCCGACGTCGCAGGCTGGGCGCGCCATTCGACCGCCGGTCCTCCGCGCTGGGTCAAGGCCTGCTGCACATCGCGGTTTCCCGCGTCACGTCCGACGCTCACGCAGGAACTGAGCAGTGCAATGGTTGCCAGGAGGAGCGGTGTGATTGTCTTCTTCATCGATTCGTCCTCGTCATCACTTCTTCTTCACGAGCGTCATTCCGCATTTCGGACACGTTCCCGGCTTGTCACTTCTAACCTCGGGGTGCATCGGGCAGGTGTAGATGGTGGCTGCTATTGGCGCTGACTTTTTCGCAGTGCTGGTTCGCGGGGTCGTTCGTGGCGTGGCTTGCTGCCCTGCCGCCGGCGCAGATCCACCGTGCTGGCTGTGATCCATGGCCGGAGCTGCGGTGGCCGGGGCGGCATCCTCTTCGCCATGATTCATCGTCATCCCTTCGTGGCCGCCGCCAATCATCGACTTGACGGCTTCGGCCACGGCGACATCCGCCGGCGCATCGAACGAATCGACCGTCAGCGTGGAAGCCGGCTCGATCTGCTGGATCTCGCTGTTCGTGGTGGGCGGCGTTACGGAAGGCGCGGCTCCCACGCCCTGCATCCCGGCCATGCTCGAGTGATCCATGCCGGCCATCGACTGACCGCCCTGCATTTTGGAGTGATCCATTCCGGCCATCGACTGACCGCCCTGCATTTTGGAGTGGTCCATGCCGGCCATCGACTGACCGTTCTGCATGCTCGAGTGATCCATGCCGGCCATCGACTGACCGCCCTGCATCCTGGAGTGATCCATGCCGGCCATCGACTGACCGCCCTGCATCCTGGAGTGATCCATGCCGGCCATCGACTGACCGGCTTGCATCTTGGAATGATCCATGCCGGCCATCGACTGACCGCCCTGCATCCTGGAGTGATCCATGCCAGCCATCGACTGACCGTTCTGCATTGTGGAGTGATCCATGCCGGCCCCTTCAGCACTGGTCACTGTGGAGTGATTCATCGCGGGCATGGTGCCTTCGCCGCTGGCACTGTGGCCGCCATGGGAGTCACCGCCGATCGGCGTGCCCTTCTGTTGCGCCTCGCGGAGTGCTGCTGCGCTCTTGCTGGCAACGGTCTGTTTCCCGCCGCATGCACTCACGGCGAGGATGAGCACGATCATCATTGCGGAGAGGAGTGCGGGCCTGCTGATCTGACACTTCATAGGAACTCCTTTGATGTTTCATCACGGGTCGATGGAACGGCCGTGACGAACCTTCTTCGAGTTGGAGGAAGGGCGGGCAAGCGCGGAGAGAGCTGGCGTGCGCAGACGAATGCACACGACGCTGGCGCGCCCGGAAAGGGAGGTCAGATGAGGAAGGTGTGGTCGAGAACACTTAAGCCGACGTCGCGATCGCAGCGGATCGCGCCGAGGGTGATGAAGCTCCGATAAGACGTGGAGGCGCTGACGGGGCTGACGCGGCCCGCCGCACTCGCCGCCGCGAAGCGGAACGTATCCGGGACCGCGAGGGCAATCCGCTTGACCGGTTCCTGCTTCTCACGCGCAGGAGGCACCGCAGCGTCGTCGTGGCTATGACCATCTTCTCCATGATCGCCGCGCATGATGCTCGCCGCCATGTCGCAGACCGGCATCAGCTTATGCATCACGCCATGAAACGGCAGCACACAGCAGCCGAACAGAAATACCGTGGCCAGCAGGGCCGGCACGGTCAATCCTGCGATCGAGGCTGCAATGATGAGTCTACATTTCATGTCGTTTCTCGTAAATGCAATGATTGATCCCGGGGCCGGTTCCTCGGTTCCTCGGTTCCCCACTCCGAGGAACCGAGGAACTCCGAGGAACCCGAGGAACCGCCGTTAAAGCCGCCCCACGTGCACGAGCTTGCTCTTTCCAGACTGCTCTGTCCATGTGACGTAGCACTCGCCATTGAGGTTCGCCAGGCGCGCGAATCCTCCGGCGCGGGCCGTCGTGGATTCAGCGATGGTCATTGCCGGTTCGACCGTTCCGCTGCTCGAAACTTTCCGCGCCCGGATCTTTCCTGCGGTTCCCACCTGTTCCAGCCAGGTGACGAGCGCGGTGGTGCCGTCAATCATCGTGATGTCGACGCGGCCGGTCGGGGTTCCCTCGTCGACCTGCACAGGCGTGCCGAACTTCGCGCCGCCGTCGGATGAAAAGGCGACATACACCCGCCCCTTTTCCTGCGCGCCGGTGAACCACGCCACGGCGAGGCGGTTACCGATCGCATCCACCTGCGGTCCGTTTACGGGACATGCCTTGATCTTCCACCCATCCGCATGCACGCGCGCCGGCTTGCTCCAGCCGGTGGAGGACTTCCTGACGTATGCGATGTCGCGAACTTCGTCCCGAGAGCGATCGCGATAGGCGATCACCGGGCCGGAGGAGGTCATGGCCATGCCGGTAGCGCAGCACTCGCACGTCCGGTTGTCGAGTTCCGTGTCTCCGGTCAGTTCGCCCTTCGCGCTGATGCTGGCGTAGCGGAGCGACATGTCGCCGGCATCGGCGGCACCATGCTCATGCCCCCCTTCAGCATTCATCTTCCGGCCATCGAGCCACGTGGCGCCGACGCCACCACCGGGGAGAGGCGCCATGGTGACGAACCCGTGTTCGGTGTTCGTGCCGTCGCGGTTGAGCAGAAATGGAGTTCCCCAGCTCTTCCCGTCCGCAGACGTTGCCATGCGGATGTCGTACGAGTAGGTCCCGGTGGAGCTTTTCTGCAGCCAGTGGGCGAACAGCACTCCCTTCGCATCTTCGACGATCGACGGAAAGTCGGCCCAGTTCACGAAGAGATCGTTGCGTTCGACGATGGTCTGCGGAGCGGACCACGCGTTCTGACGGTAGCGCGAATAGCGCAGCGCGACACGATCGGTATTCGCTACCGGTTCGAGCCAGCTCAGGAGAACCGAGTCGCGACCGGCGAAGAGATGGGGCTCCGCTGCGCCGGGGCCGGTGGGTGACCTGAACTCGACGAATGCAGGCATCGCCGCGCGAGCCGCGTCGGCCGGCTTCGGCTTCCGAGTGTCTCCCGGCGCCGCCGTCGTCTGTTCAGCGCTGCATCCTGTGATTACGACGGCCAGCAGTGTAGTGAGTCCCAGTTTCAAGATGTCCATCCTCCGGAGCTGGCGATTCTAAACGTTTCGCGGCGTTCACACCTTCACGCTGCGCAGTCGCAACGCATTGAGGATGACGGATACGGAGCTGAAGCTCATCGCGGCCGCAGCGAGCATCGGGCTGAGCACGATGCCGAAGAAGGGATAGAGGACCCCGGCCGCGACCGGTACCCCGACCGCGTTATAGACGAACGCGAAGAACAGGTTCTGGCGAATGTTGCGCACCATCGCGTCGCTCAGGCGCTTCGCTCGCACGACGCCACGCAGGTCGCCGGTCACGAGCGTGATGTCCGCCGCTTCCATCGCCACGTCCGTGCCGGTGCCCATCGCGATTCCAACCTCTGCCTGCGCGAGTGCCGGAGCGTCGTTGATGCCGTCGCCGGCCATCGCCACGATGCGTCCCTCTTTCTGCAGCCGCTTGACGACATCGGCTTTCTGTTCGGGAAGCACGTCTGCGATCACCTCGTCGATCCCGAGCTTCCTGGCCACCGCCTTCGCGGTGGTCTCGCTGTCGCCCGTGAGCATCACGATCCGCAACCCTTCCGCGTGCAGATCGCGAATCGCCTCCGCGGTCGTTTCCTTCACTGGATCGGCGACGGCGATCAGGCCGGCCGGTTTGTCATCGACGACGGCAAACATCACTGTCTGTCCATCGGCGCGAAGTTCTTCGGCGCGAGCGACCAGGTCGCCTGCGTCGATGCCGAGTTCCTTCAGCATGGCCAGGTTTCCGAGCGCCACGCGCTTTCCACCGGCCGAGCCCCGTACGCCCTTGCCGGTCATCGACGAGAACTCAGTCGCCGCAGGAACCGTGATTCCGCGCGCTTCCGCGCCGCTGATGATGGCCGATGCGAGCGGATGCTCACTGGCGCGCTCCACACTCGCGGCGAGGAGCAGCAGGTCATTCTCTGCAATCCCGCTGACGGCAACGACCGTGGAGAGTTGTGGCTTGCCGAGAGTGAGGGTGCCGGTCTTGTCGACGACGAGCGTGTTCACGGTCCGCAGCAACTCGACCGCTTCTGCGTTGCGGAACAGCACGCCGGCGGTGGCGCCCTTGCCGGTGGCGACCATCACCGACATCGGCGTGGCCAGCCCGAGTGCGCAGGGACAGGCAATGATGAGGACCGCTACGGCATTGACCAGGGCGAATGCAAAACGTGGCTCCGGTCCAACGGTTACCCAGACCGCGAACGTGATCAGCGCCACGGCGATGACCGTTGGGACGAACCATGCGGAGACACGGTCCGCCAGCTTCTGGATCGGCGCACGGCTTCGCTGCGCCTGCGCCACCATGTTCACGATCTGCGAGAGCATCGTGTCGGCGCCGACCCGCTCCGCGCGCATCAGCACCGAGCCGGTTGTGTTGACCGTCGCGCCAATCAGGCGATCCCCAACGGCCTTCTCGACCGGCAGCGGCTCTCCCGTGACCATCGATTCATCGACGTTGCTCGTTCCCTGGGTCACGACGCCGTCGACCGGGATCTTTGCGCCTGGCCGGACGCGAAGCGTATCTCCGGCTTTCACCTCTTCGAGCGGCACATCATGCTCGCTGCCGTCGCTCTCCACGCGTCGCGCCGTCTTCGGCGTGAGACCGAGAAGGGCGCGGATTGCGGCGCCGGTACGGCTTCGCGCGCGCAGTTCCATTACCTGCCCCAGGAGCACGAGTGCCACGATCGCCGCTGCAGCTTCGTAATAGACCCCGACGTTGCCGGCGTGATCTCGGAACGATGGAGGGAAGAGGCGTGGCAGGAGCGTGGCGAAGAGGCTGTAGATGTAGGCGACCGACACCCCCAGTCCGATGAGCGTGAACATGTTGAGGTGGCGGTTGACGATCGAAGCCCAGGCGCGCTGGAAGAACGGCCAGCCGCCCCACAACACGACCGGTGTCGCCAGCACGAGTTCGATCCACGGCGCCCAGGTCATGAGGGTGTGAGGGAAGTGGACCGCAGGGACGTGGCGCAGCATCACGAACAGGACCAGCGGAATGGTGAGCGCGGTGCTGACCCAGAAACGCCGGGTCATGTCGTCGAGTTCCGGGTTCTCCTCGTCGAGCGTGATCGTTCGCGGTTCGAGCGCCATGCCGCAGATCGGACAGCTGCCCGGACCATCGCGCCTGATCTCCGGATGCATCGGACAGGTCCACTCCGTCTTCGTGGCCGGGGCAGAGATCATCTCCGCCTCGAGCGCCATCCCGCACTTCGGACACACGCCCGGCCCCTTCTGTCGCACGTCCGGGTCCATCGGGCAGACGTACATCGCATCCGGAATCGCTGCCTTCTCCACACGCTTGCCTGCGAGGAACTGGGCAGGATCAGCGTCGAACTTCGCTTTGCAGCCCTTCGAACAGAAGTACGTGGTCCCGCCGTCGATCTCGGACGACCCGGCCGCTTTGGATGGATCGATCGTCATGCCGCAGACCGGATCGACGACAGTTGCCGACTGCGCTTTCACGCCGTAGGCCGACGGATCGGCATCGAACTTCGCCTTGCAGCCCTTCGAACAGAAGTAGGTGGTCTTGCCGTCAATCTCCGACGACCCGGCAGCTTTTGCCGGATCGATGGTCATGCCGCAGACGGGATCGACCGCAGCGGTCGTGCTGGCTGGTGAGTGTTCTGGATGCTGGTGCGAATTCATGAGACCTCCGAAGCCTTCGACGTTGGGGTCAGCGGGCGGAACTGGTCGAGCAGTGACCCCCGGGGCTGCAGCATGACGCGGCCGGCGCGCCCGAATTCAGGTATCTCTCGGGGGAAGCGTCAAACGACTGCTTGCAAGATGCGGCGCAGAAGTGAAATGTCGCAGCGCCGATGCGCGACGTTCCGGCTGCAAAGGCCGGATCGATGGTCATGCCGCAGACGGGATCGGTGACATTCTGAACTTCCGTGACGTTGGTCATGGGCGATTCTCCTTTTGATGATCGGTGAGCCGGATGAAGCAGCCGGCGGCAACGCCCTTCGCTGCCCGATCGACAACGTAAGCCTTACCACGATAGGAAGGTCAATGGGGCGGCTGATGGCCGTTGGCTGTTGGCTGTAAGGAGAAAGGGAGCCAGCTTGCAAGTGGGTAGTCAGACTCGAGACGGTTCTCGCCGTTTTCGGCGAAGCCGTTCAGTCTCCCTTCTCCCCGTGGGAGAAGGTGGCGCCGCAGCGCCGGATGAGGGGTCGGGCAACAGTAGATTGGCGACCCGTTATGCGTACGACGACGGTGCGACGTGCGGTTAGCCCTCAGTGGGTCCGAACCCGATGCAGATTCAACCTGGTTTCGCGCGACCCCTCATCCGGCGCACGGCGCCACCTTCTCCCGCGGGGAGAAGGGAGACAGCTTGCAACTGGGTAGTCAGAATCGAGACGGTTCGTTCGGGCACGCTCACTCGCTGGCCTAACGCCTTTCCCAACAGCCAACAGCCCGGGCCAACAGCCCAGAGCCCCGCAGCCACCAGCTAAGATGAGTCATGGATCGAACGATCGTCATCACTGGTGGAAGCTCTGGGATTGGTGCGGCAGCGGCGCGGGCGCTCAGGGCAGAGGGGGCGACCGTGGCGATCACCGGGCGCTCCGACGAGACGCTCCGGCTGGCGAAGGAGGTCGGTGCCGAGGCGTTCCTCGTCGATTTCGCGAAGCTCGGGGAGGTCAGGACGCTTGCCGCGAAACTCCTCGCAAGGTATCCGCGGATCGACGTGCTTGCGAATAATGTCGGCGGGATCGTCGAAACGCGCCAGCTCACCGAGGACGGTCATGAAAAGACCCTGCAGGTGAATCACCTCGGCGGATTTCTGCTGACTAACCTTTTGCGGGAGCGGCTCGAGGCTTCGGGCGCCACGGTCATCAATACATCCAGCGCTGCTCATCGCATGGGCAGGGTCGACTTCGACGATCTCGAGAACGAGCGCAGTTACAGCGCCTGGCGCGCCTATGGTTCAGGGAAGTTGATGAACATCCTGCACGCCGCCGAAATCAATCGGCGTTTCAAAGGCGTTCACGGCGTCTCGTTCCATCCCGGAGTCGTGGCGACCGGTTTCGCACGCGAGGGCTCCGCGATGGTTCGCATCCTCTACGAGTCGATTCTCCGCAAGCTGTTCATGATCTCGCCAGAGACGGGAGCCGATACGCTGACCTGGCTGGCCACCACGACGCCCGGCCACGACTGGCAGCCCGCCAAGTTCTACATCAAGCGCAAGATCACGCAGACGAGCCCGCAGGCAAACGATGACGACGTGGCCAGCCG
Organism: Thermoanaerobaculia bacterium; assembly: GCA_046590585.1. Lineage (GTDB taxonomy): Bacteria > Acidobacteriota > Thermoanaerobaculia > Gp7-AA8 > Gp7-AA8 > JBKJVD01. The sequence goes on from JBKJVD010000226.1 coordinate 17,402, forward strand.
GCTGTGGGACTGGAGCGAGGCGGCTGTGTGATGAGGGAGCAGGCAAAGAACTCTCATCCTGAGTCGGCGGAGTGCGCCCTCGCAGGTTCATCGCGAGGGCGTACGAAGCGCGATCGAAGGATCCGGGTGGGGGACTGTTCGCGGCCAGATCATGTTTCCACCGCCCAGATCCTTCGACCGCGGAGCGCGGTCGAA
>JBKJVD010000128.1:0-14182 GCA_046590585.1 Thermoanaerobaculia bacterium
ATAGATCTTGAAGACTGCGTCGAGCTTGGCTAGCTTGAGCAACTTCTGCACGCGCTCAGACGGATTCACCAGGATCAGCTTCCTGTTCTGGGTCGTGAACTTGCCGAGATAACCGACCAGTTCGCCGATTCCGGTCGAGTCGATGTAGTCGATCTTCGTGAAGTCGATGATCACGTTCGTGCTCTCGTTCTTGAGCACGTTTTCCAGCGCGGACGAGAAGAATTCGGCACTCTCACCGAGTTTGATGAGACCTTCCACATAGAGAATGGTGAAGTTCTCGAGATGCTTTTTTTCTACGATCAAGGTGAAATCCTCCGTCTGTCGCATCTCACGATGCGGTCCCGCTGTTCCGGTCGATAGCAAATCGTCTGCCATCGTTCCTGAGTCCGGGGTGGGGAATCGCCTCAGTCCTCGGGCCTGTCCGGGACACGTACGGCAAGCACGGCGTTGAGGCCTCCGAACGCGAACGAGTTGGAGAGAAACATTCGGACTCGGGCCGGACGGGCGGTGTTGGCGACATAGTCGAGATCGCACGCCGGGTCGGGCGTCTCCAGGTTGATGGTTGGCGGGAGGAAGCCGGCGGCGAGAGAGCCGAGAGTGGCGGCCAGTTCGATCCCTCCGCTCGCTCCCATGGCGTGTCCATGCATCGACTTGGTCGAACTGATTGGAATGCGTCGCGCGTCATCGCCGAAGACCCGCCGGATGGCTTCGGTCTCGATCGCGTCATTCGCTCGCGTGCCGGTGCCATGGGCATTGATGTAGTCGGGGCGCTCGCCGGCCGGAACCGCCATGGCGATGGCTCTCTGTGCGCCTTGCGCCGAAGGATCGGTCATGTGGCCGGCGTCCGTGGAAAGGCCGAACCCGACGATTTCCCCGAGCACCGCTGCGCCGCGAGCGACGGCATGTTCGTACCGTTCCAGCACGAACACCGCGGCGCCCTCCGCCAGCACCAGCCCCTTACGGTTCGCGTCGAACGGACGCGCATTCAGGGCCGGGTGTTCGGCGTCGCAAGCCAGCACACGCATGCTCTCCCAGGCTGTGATGATGCCAGGAGTGAGCGGCGCGTCGGAGCCTCCGGTGAGCATGGCGTCGGCCTGCCCCGCGGCGATGGTCTGTGCTGCCAGTCCGATGGCGTGATTCGCCGAGGCGCAGGCCGAGACGACTGCGTATCCCGGTCCCATCGCCTGGTGCGCGATGGCGACGGCGCTGGTGGCCGCGTTGTACATCGCGCTCGGAATCGTCACGGGGGAGACACGCAGCGTCTGGCCGTAGAAGCGAAGGTAGGCGTTGTCGAGAGTCTCGCAGCCGCCGAGGGCGGTGCCGATGATGACGCCGAAGCGGTGCGGATCGATCGTGCCTGCGGTCTCCGCCTGCGCCATGGCGTCGTCCGCGGCCATCAGGGCAATGCGGGTAAACCGATCGGCTGGACCGCCATCGACCACCCCGGATGGAATCTGCGCTCCGACGTGGCAGCGGAGGCGTGATAGATCGATCTCCTGGAGTGCGCGAATGCCGCTTTTGCCGTCACGCATCGCATCGACGAGCGGGGAGAGGCCGCGCCCGTAGCAGGAGACGACACCGACGCCGGTAATGACGACCCGGGTCACGCGGGCTGCGCTTCGATCACGGCGTCAATCATGTCGCCGAAGGTGCGGATCTGGCGGGCGCGTTCGTCGCTGATGGAGACGTGAAACTCTTCCTCGATGGCAAAAAGAATCTGCAGTGAGTCGAGAGAGTCGATGCCGGCGTCGGCCAGCGCCGTCTCCGGCTGAAGCACCTCGGCGGCGACCGGTTTTTCATGCTGCACGATGGTAATGAGCTTTTCAATAATCTCGGGGCGGGTCATCGGTCGTTATTATACCCAGCGCCGTGATGAGGAACCTCACCTTCGGAATCGCCTGCGCTGTCTGGGTCGCATTGTGCGGCGGGCTGTTCGTTGCGCTGCGAGATGCGCCCGATCCCTCCCGCCGGACCGATCGCATCCTGAGCAACGACGCCGGACGCATCGCCATCGAATCGATGCGGCAACGCGATCGTGTCCGCTTTCGTGACTACGAGCCAGTGCATGTAGCGCACGCCCCCCGGTCGCACGGAAGAGGCGAGGCGCGCTGGATCGTCCTGATCGACCGCGTCCCGCACACCGGCCTGCGCGAAGCGTTCATCGTGGAACTGAGGGCCAGCGATGGGAAGGTTCTCGGGGTGAGGAGGGCCACGGAGGGATGAATGGTGAATGCTGAATGCTGAATGATGAATGCTGAGTGAGGAAGCCTGAATGAGGAAGGAACGGCGGTTCCTCACCCTTCGACACGATTCGCCGGCGCGGTCAGACCCACCAACGGCGTGACCCATACCTGGGCGAGTGACAACGGTACGACGACTGTAATGAGGAAGCCCCGGAAGGGATGAATGCGGAATGAGAGACCTGAATGAAGAGGTGGGGCTGCATTCATTCAGCATTCAGCATTCGACATTCAACATTCAGCATTTAAACTCCCCCCATGTCCCGTCCCGCCAAGTTGACGCCGATGCTCGAGCAGTACTTCGAGATCAAGCGAGAGGTTCCGGACGCGATCCTTTTTTATCGTCTCGGTGATTTTTACGAGATGTTCTATGAGGACGCGGAGACCGCGGCGCCTCTGCTCGATCTGGTGCTCACGGCGCGGAACCGCGGTCAGGAGCACGAGACGCCGATGTGCGGCGTGCCGTTCCATGCGGCCGACGGCTACATCGCGAAGCTGCTGCGGCACGGGCTTCGCGTCGCTCTGTGTGAACAGACGGAGGAGGCGTCGGCGGCGAAGGGTCTGGTGCGGCGGGAGATCGTGCGCATCTTCACTCCCGGCACGGCCACCGAGGGCTCGCTGGTGGAGCGGGAGAGCTGCTACCTGGTTGCGCTGGTGCCGCACGACGACGGGATCGGGGGCGCTTACCTCGACGTTTCGACGGGCGACTTTTTCGTGACGCTCTACGGGAGGCGGGACGACGCGCGACTCACGGATGACATCGCGCGCTTCTCACCGCGGGAAGTGATCTTTCCCCGAGAGTCGAAGGAAATTGCCGCCGTCATCGCGGGTTACGGGATGGCTGCTACGCCGGTGGAGGATTCGCTCTTCGAACCGGCTGGCGCGGATGATTACCTGACACGCCATTTCGGGACGCAATCGTTGCGCGGATTCGGGCTGGAGGACGGCGACCTGCGCATCCCTGCGGCAGGCGGGGCGCTGCGCTACGCGACCGCGTCGCACAAGCGGACTCTCGATCATGTCCTGAGCCTGCGTGTCGAGAACGACACCGACTTTCTGGAACTCGATGCCTCGACGCTGGCCAACCTCGAGGTCCTCGATTCGCGCGATGGCGGACGTCCGCGGGCGTCACTCTGGAACACGATCAACGCCACACGCACTGCCGTTGGCGGGCGCACGCTGCGGCGCTGGATCACGCGTCCTCTCAAGATCCGCGATCGGATTTTCGATCGTCATGATGCTGTGGATGAATTGACGCGCTCGCGCGCGATCCTCGAGCAGATGATCGCGCGACTCGGTCGCATCGCCGACCTGGAGCGGATCGCTTCGCGTGTCACGCTGCGCTCGGCCTCTCCGCGCGAGTGCGTCACCCTCGCGGCCTCGCTCGAGGCGATCGGCGAGATGCGCGAAGTCATGCAGCCGTTTCAGGGACCTCTGTTGGGCCAGTTGCGCACGGCGCTCGATCCCCTCGACAGCCTGCGGGAGCGGATTACCGGAGCACTCGAAGACAATCCTGCGATCAGCGCGCGCGACGGCGGCGTGATCCGGGCCGGCATCGACGCGGAACTCGATGAGTTGCGCTCGATTGCACGCGATTCGAAATCGATCCTCATGGAGATCGAGGCGAAGGAGCGCGACCGTACCGGCATCGGTTCGCTGAAGATTCGATTCAACAACGTCTTCGGCTACTACATCGAGGTGTCGAAATCGAACCTCGCCAAAGTCCCTGTCGATTACATTCGGAAGCAGACCCTCGTCAACGCGGAGCGCTACATCACGCCCGAGTTGAAGGTGCTCGAAGAGAAGATCGTCGGCGCAGAGGAAAGATCGACCGCCATTGAAGTGCGTTTGTACGACGAACTGCTGGGCGGGATCGCGGAGTCGACCGCGCGCGTCCTGGCCACGGGGCGGGCGGTGGGGGAGGTCGATGCGTTGTCGTCGTTCGCGACGACTGCGGTTCGCCATCGGTACGTCCGACCGCAGTTGTCCGATCGGGCCGAGATTCAGGTCGAGGACGGCCGGCATCCGGTCATCGAAGAAATTTCTCCGGAGCGCTTCATCCCGAACAACACGGAAATCGACCGCGATACGAACGGCATCCAGATCATCACGGGACCGAACATGGGCGGAAAGTCGACCTATCTCCGACAGGTCGCGCTGATCGTGCTGCTCAACCAGGCGGGGAGTTTCGTGCCGGCTGCGAAAGCACGTCTCGGTGTGTTCGATCGCATCTTCACGCGCGTCGGCGCCTCGGATCAGCTGGCGCGCGGCGAATCGACGTTCATGGTCGAGATGCATGAGACCGCGAACATCCTCAACAACGCCACCAGCCAGTCCCTCATCGTCCTCGACGAAGTGGGGAGAGGGACGGCGACGTTCGACGGGCTCTCGCTGGCGTGGGCCATCATCGAGTACCTCCACGACAACCCTGCGCGCTCCGGCATCACGCTCTTCGCCACGCACTATCACGAGGTCACGGACCTTGCGAAGACGCGGGCGCGCGTCGCGAACTACAGCGTTGCCGTGAAGGAGTGGAACGAGCAGATCATCTTCCTGCGCAAGGTGGTCCCCGGGGCGGCGGACAAGAGCTACGGAATCCAGGTCGCGAAGCTGGCCGGAATCCCTCGGAGTGTGACCGAGCGCGCGCGGGAAATCCTCGACACGCTCGAGCGAAAGGAACGCGACCTCGTCGAAGAGACTCGTCCAGCGTCGATGGCTACCACGCGTTCACCGCAGATGGCGCTGTTCAGCGGGCCGCTGAATCATGTGGTCCTCGATGAACTGCGGGCCCTGGTCGTCGACACGCTGACTCCGCTCGACGCACTCAACAAGCTGCAGGAACTCAAGAGAAAGCTCGACTGAGACGATCGAAGAATGTGTCGTTTGCTTCGCGTCCGGGCTGACTAACGGGAACGTCTGGTCTGTGTTCCCGGGTCGCGCTTCGGGTCCTGGCACTCCTGGACGGCGTCGAGAAGCCGTCCTGCGGCGAAGGGTTTCTTGAGGATCACACGCGCTCCGCGCAGTTCGCCGAGGGCTGAGTCGGAAGCGCCCGTGATCACGATCAGGCGGGCCAGCGCCTCGGGCTGCGTCTTCGCGAGGATCGCCAGCACCGTCGCTCCGTGCAGGTAGGGCATGCCGAGGTCGAGGAGGATTGTGGAGTAGCTCCGGCCCCGCAGCATCTGCATCGCTTCGCGGCCATCCGCAGCGGTGTCGACCTCGAATCCAGCGCGCTTGAGCACGGTCGCGCAGAACGTGCGGATATCGTCATCGTCATCGGCGCACAGGATCCGCGGATTCGGCTCGGTCCGACCTCGCCAGGCTCGTTTGGCGCGGTCTGTAATCTGAGTCAGGCGCGACAGCATCGTGGTGCTCCCATTGTCTACGACAGTCAGCAAGATACGAGCCGACCTCAGGCTTTCGGAGCCAGTGTAAATCAGGGCGAGTCGATTCAGGCACGATCCCTGTTAGCATCCGGCTCCGATGGGTATTGAACTTCTCGGAATCGGAATCGCCGGCAAGACGCTCACCGAACTCGAACGCCGGATTCTGCGCGACACCAGCCCCTACGCGATCGTCCTTTTCGGCCGGAACATCGAGAGCGCGCATCAACTGCGCGAACTCGTGCGCGATATCAAGGAAGTTTCACAGCGACCTCCGGTCATCATGATCGACCAGGAAGGGGGCCGGGTCGACCGGCTCCGCCAGCTCGTGCCCGGGCTCCCGAGTGCGGAAGCGTTCGGCGAAGGCGAACAGCCCGAGGAGATGGCGAGGCTGGGAGGGCGGCTGATCGGACTGGCGCTTCGCTATTTCGACATCGAGTGCAATCTCGCGCCGGTCGTCGACGTGCGTCGCGAGGCGGCACCGAAAGGTCTGGAGCGCCGGTGCTTCGGTTCGGATGCTCCGACGGTGGTCAGGCTCGCCGGCGCGTTCATGCGCGGCCAGGAAGGCGCAGGTGTCGCCTCGTGCATCAAGCACTTCCCCGGAATCGGCGTCGGCTCGGCCGATCCACATTACGGCGCGACCGTGATCGATGTGCCACTGAGTGAACTCGAGGCCATCGACTTCGTTCCCTTCGCGGAACTCGGCAACGTGGCCGGGTCGGTCATGATCGGTCATGGCATCTATCCTCGGGTCGATGACCCCGATCTCCCGGCAACCTTCAGCCACAAGCTGACCACGGAGTTCCTGCGCAACCGGCTCGGGTTCACAGGGCTGGCAGTCAGTGATGACATGGAGATGCACGCGGTCTCGGATCTTGGTTCGTACGAGGAAATCGCGGAACGTGCCCTGGTCGCAGGAAACGACATCGTGCTGTTCTGCAGCCACATCGAGCGGGTGCCTGAACTGGCTGCGTTTCTCCGCAGGCGCGTCGATGAAGATCCGCAGGTTGGCGCCCGGTTTCAGGAGGCACTGGATCGGGCTGAACGCTATCGCTCACACTGCGAGTCCCTGCGCGCTAACGCGACCTCGGCGGTCGATTCCTTCGAGGAACTAACGGCCGAGTCGCTCCGCTTTCACGAGTTGTTCGCGACGACGCGTCCCCCGCGTGATGCGAACGCCCCCGATCTCGATCGCCGGAAGAACTCCAGGACACCCGGGACGGGGCGGAGCGGACGGGAAGAATGGACGTGAGGCGATGATCGTCGCCGACGACCTCCGCGTGGCGGCGGGTGCAGCGGTGCACTTCGTCCATGCCGACGAATTGCCGCCGCTCGATGCGCGGTTCACGGTTGGTGAGATTCGCGTCGCGTCGACGCGTGAGCAGCTACTGGCCGGAATTGCCGAGGCGCTCTCGTTTCCGGATTATTTTGGCGGCAACTGGGATGCGGTGGAGGAGTGCCTGCTCGAACTTCCGAGCGAGACTGCGGTCGTGCTGATCGTCCGCGAGGCGAAACGCCTTTGGAGAGACCTTCCGGAAGAGTGCGGGCACCTGGTCGAAACGTGGCTTGGTGTCGTGGAAGAGCGGAGCAGGCGCGACGGCGGTCTGCATCTGGTGTTCGTATGGTGAGGCGGCGAGGAAGCGCACGGGCGGCCGCACTACTGGCCGCAATCCTGGCGCTCGGAATCGGCTGGTGGCAGCAGCGTAATGCTCCGGCAACTGGGCGGGAGTCGATCCCGGCTGGCGTCGATCGCAAGCAGCCAGCACCGCCATCAACTTCGGGCGGCCCGGAGCGGCAGATCGGCGACGCGCTGGAGCGCCTGCGAACTGCCGTGCGCAGCGACGAAGAATTCGGGGCCGCCACGGAGTCGCTCGCGTTGATCGAAAAGGGTGGACCGTTTCGTTACCAGAAGGACGGCGCGGTCTTTTCCAATCGGGAAGGACGACTGCCGGCCACGGCCCGTGGCTACTATCGCGAATACACCGTCCCTACGGCGGGCGAAGACGATCGTGGTGCCCGGCGTTTCATTCGCGGAGCGCAGGGTGAGACGTATTACACGCGCGATCACTACGGCACGTTCATCCGGATCGATCGGTAGCTCCGGGCTGCTTCACGAATCATCCTGGCTTGCCGGCTACTTGACCTGTTTCGCCACACGATCGAAGTTGGTCCGGAAGATCTTGACGTTCATGTCGTTGATCTCCTTCCCGCGCTTCCAGGCCAGTTCGTATTGACCCTTCGCATTCTCGAGGTCACCGCTCCGCTCGTATGCTTCGCCGAGTGAGTCGTGGACGTTTGCGGATTTCGGATACTGATCGACATTCTCCCGAAACACTGCGATTGCTTCGTCGTTATTGCCGGCCTGCAGAAGCTGGTAGCCGATCATGTTCGCGGTCGATTCCGGAACCGCGACCCGGTTGCCGATGCGGCTTGACAGCCGCGCGTAGTGAGCCTGCGCGTCCTGCCAGAGAGTGGCGGGGTCGGCGTGCATGTCGATGCTGAAACGCCAGCCATCGAATACAGCCTTGAATCCTGCGAAGTGACTCGGAAGCACGACCGAACCGTGGTCGTCATCGTCGAGATAGAAGCCGCGATAGACGAACCCCTGCGGCTTGTTCGAGGAAAACGTCTGTCCCAGCGTGGCGAAGTCGCGCTCGAGTGCCGCGCCTTCGTTTCCGACGGTCACGACCAGAGTTGCGTCGAGTTCTTTCTGGGAGGCGACAAATTCGGCCGCACGCTTGAGGATGTACCGGTCGTCCCAGCCGAGAGTCGGGCTGACGGCGATCCATGCATTGAAGAGTTTCGGCCGCGTGACCATCGCCTGAAGAGCGAGCAGCCCGCCGAATGAATGCCCGGCAAAGACCCGGTAGGGAAGGGTGCGGTACCCGGCATCGATCTTCGGCAGCAGTTCGCTGGCGATGAACGTGAGAAACCTGTCGGCCCCGCCGCTGGTCGGGAACTCGAGCGTCATGCCGTCATCCCAGGTGGCCTTGTCGACATGCGTCGGTGTGAGGTCGCGGGTCCGATCGGTGTTGGTGACGCCCACGACGATCACTTCCGGCATGCGACCGTTGCGCACGAGGAAATCGATGGTGGCGACGGTGTGCTGCATCTGAGCGTCCGCGTCGGTCATGACGATCAGCGGATAGCGGCTGTTGCCCGAACTGTAGCTGGAAGGCACCCGGACGTACGCGGTGCGGCGCTCCCCGAGAACCTTCGAGTCGATCAAGACCGTGACCGGTTCGCTGGCGTGCTGCGCGCCGGCCTGGAAGGTCAGCGTGAGAAGAATCGCAGCAGTGATGGCGTGGCGCATCGGGTTCCTCCGCATTGAACTACGACGATTCTCACGCAACTGCCCGCCACTTGCGCATGGGTTGTTCGATTCGTCACGTCACTGTTGCACTGCGATCACGCCACCTGGGGCGGTGCGATGTACCACCAGACCGCCAGGTAGTGACAGAAACTGCCGCCGATCACGAAGAGGTGCCACAACCCGTGCATGTGACGGATCCTCTTCGAAAGTGCGAAGAAAACGATTCCCACGGTGTAGAAAAGGCCGCCTGCCATCAGCCATGCGACGCCTGCGGAAGGGAGCGCCTGGCGGAGCGGCCCCATGGCGAAGACGATCAACCAGCCCATCAGCACATAGAGCGTGACTGAGGCCACGCGGTAGCGGCCGTGGAAGAAGACGTCCTTGAGTACGCCGGCGATCGCGAGCATCCAGACGATTCCGAACAGCCACCAGCCGAGTTTCCCGCGTAGCACCAGCAGAGTGAATGGCGTGTACGTCCCTGCAATGAGCAGGTAGATGGCGCAGTGATCGAAGACATGGAACACCTGCTTCGCCTTCCCGCGCAGCGAATGGTAGAGCGTCGAGCTGAGATAGAGCACCAGGAGCATCGCGCCGTAGATCGAGAGCGCTGCAATCTTTCCAGCTCCCGCGTCCGGCCCCGCCACGACGATCAGTGCCCCGGTTCCGACGATCGCCAGGACCGATCCGACGAGATGGGTGATGCTGTTGAACTTCTCTCCGCTGTACATGCGGCGATCATAGATTGATTCTGAGTGACGCGCTGTGACGCACGGAGTGGCCGCCCGTTTCAATCTTTTTTGCGATGTCCGGGCTGCGCTTCGATGGCTCAGCCCGAAAAAAAAGCACGGCCATCAGCCGTGCTTTTTCGAGTCCTGCATTGAGATCTTACTTAGAACGGAACCTCTTCGTCGTCATCCGACTGCGGGGCGGGGCGGCTGCTCTTTGCTGCGTTGTTGCTGGAGTACTTCTCTCCGCCACCACCGCTGGAGCCGCCGCCTTCTTCATCTCCGCGGCGATCGAGCATCGTCATCTGGGTGGCGACGATCTCCGTCCAGCGCTTCTTCTCGCCGTCCTTTCCATCGTAGGTGTCGGTGCGGATGGAACCTTCGATGTAGACCAGCTTGCCCTTCTTGAGGTACTGGCCGCAGATCTCACCCAGTTTCCCCCACGCCACGATGTTGTGCCATTCGGTCCGTTCCTGCTTTTCACCGTTGCGATCGGTGAACTTCTCATCCGTTGCGAGTGAGAACTTGACCTTCGCTGTGCCGCTTGGAACCGAACCGATCTCGGGATCTTTGCCGAGCCGTCCGACGAGAATGACCTTATTGACGCTTGCCATGAATCTCTCCTTGAAGTCGTTGCTTGATTGTCTCACGGCGGCTGGACGCGCGCCGCTGCCGGAGACTCTCCGGCGGCCGATCGGATCGGCTCAATGTGGGTGAGTTAATTGTAAACCAATCAGGGGTCAGGGGTCAGCGGTCGGGGGTCAGGTGAGAGACGTTGCACCGGGCCAGAGCGCCGTGGCATCTGGTGCTCTCGTGACTCCTGACCCCTGAACGCTGACCGCTGTACACGGTTCCACGCCCGGTAGAATGCCCCGCGATGAACAGGCGACGGTTTCGATGAAATGCGTCATCCAGCGCGTGCGCAGTGCTTCGGTCACGGTCGGCGGCGAGTGCGTCGCGCAGATCGAGGCCGGACTCCTCGTACTGGCCGGAGTGGAGAAGGGTGATGGCGAGCAGGCCATGCTCGATGCAGCGCGAAAAATCCGGCAGCTGCGGATCTTCGAGGATGACGCAGGAAAGATGAACCGCGACGTTGGCGAGGCGGGTGGCGCGATCCTGGCGGTCTCGCAGTTCACGCTTGCTGGCTCCGTCAAGCGTGGACGGCGGCCGAGCTTCGACGGGGCCGAGGCGCCGGAACTGGCCAGGGTTCTCTTCGAACGATTCGTGCAGGAACTCGCGTCGACCGGGATCGTCGTCAGGACCGGACGGTTTCGGGAGATGATGCTGGTGACGCTCGAGAATGACGGGCCGGTGACGTTCGTGATCGAATGACGGCGCGAGTGAGACAATGACGCAAGTCTGCGGCACGACGTACGCAACTGCAGGGATTCCAGAACGAAGATGGCCGAACCAGTCACTGACGAAGAGTTCTCAACGACGCTGCGCCTCGACGTGAACCGGCGTTACGAATACTTTCTCGAGCGCGTCTGCGAGAAGGGACAGGTGTGGGCGCTGCGCGATGAGGGCGGTTTCGTGATGATGGGCGACGACTTCGGTGAGCAGTTCGTTCCGGTCTGGCCGTCAGAGCGATTCGCTGCGGCGTACGCCAGCCCGGGGGAAAAACCGGAAGCGATTCCGCTCGATGCCTGGATCGAACGGTGGCTGCCAGGCCTCAAGCGCGACAAGAGCGGCATCGCCGTCTTTCCCACGGCCGACTGCAGCGGCGCAGTGGTAGAAATCGACGAGCACAAACTCGACCTCGAGGAAGAGCTCAGCGACGATATGTGAGAGAAGCGAATGTGTGCTGAGGACTGAGTAGAGTTCGCAGGCCTTTCCTGACCCCCCGACCGCTGACCCCTGGTCTGGCTCCACGTTTCCCAACAGCCGGGAGCCAACAGCTGACCCCCGACGTTTATACTCCCCCACCGGACCTGAGAATGCACTATCAACCAAGTGAAATCGAACCGAAGTGGCAGAAGAAGTGGGCTGACGAGCGAGTGGCTGAGGTGGATGTTCATCAGCCCGGCGAAAAGCTCTACATGCTGAACATGTTTCCGTATCCGTCCGGCGATCTGCACGTCGGACACGGACGGAACTACATTCTCGGCGACGCGCTGTATCGCTACTTCAGGATGCTGGGACGCGTCGCGCTCAACCCGATGGGATGGGACGCATTCGGCCTTCCCGCTGAGAACGCAGCAATCAAGCGCGGCACGCATCCTCGCGAGTGGACGACCGGCAACATCGCCCGCATGAAGGCGCAGTTTGCTCGATGGGGCATCCTCTACGACTGGTCGAAGGAACTCGCGTCGTGCGACGAGAGCTACTACCGCTGGAACCAGTGGCTCTTCCTCAAGCTCTACGAAAAAGGCCTCGCGTATCGCGGTAAGGCCCCGGTGAACTGGTGTCCGCAGGACCGGACCGTACTGGCAAACGAGCAGGTTGTCGATGGCCGCTGCGAACGTTGTGGCGCGACGGTGGAGCAGCGGGAACTGGAGCAGTGGTTCTTCAGGATCACCGAGTACGCCGATCGGCTCGACGCGGGACTCGACACGCTGGCCGACTGGCCCGAGAAAGTGAAGCTGATGCAGCGGAACTGGATCGGAAGGTCGGTAGGCGCCGACCTGCAGTTCGAGATTCCTGCGCTCGGAAAGTCGATCACGGTCTTTACGACCCGGCCGGACACGATCTATGGCGCCACGTTCATGGTGCTCGCGCCTGAACATCCCGATGTAGCGGCGCTCATTGCCGATTCGCCGGACCGCGCAACGATCGAGACGTGGATCGGCGAGGTGCGGAACCAGAGCGCGCTGGAACGGCAGGAAGCGGGCAAGGAAGGCTGGTTCACCGGCGGATACGCCGTCAATCCATTCACCGAGGAGACGATCCCGATCTGGCTCGGCAACTTCGTGCTGCCGCAGTACGGCACAGGCGCCATCATGTCGGTTCCCGCGCACGATCAGCGCGACTTCGAATTCGCCAGGCAGTATTCGATTCCGATGCGTGTGGTCGTAGCTCCCGCGGGTGGTGACGCCGCCCAGGTCGACGCGCTCACCGAAGCCTACGGAGAGAAGGAAGCATCGGTAGCGGTCAACTCCGGACTGATCAGTGGACTTCGCACAGGGAAAGCGATCGAGCGGATCATCGACGAGATCGAGCGCCTCGGCATCGGAAAGCGCATGGTGCGCTACCGGTTGCGCGACTGGCTGATTTCCCGGCAGCGTTACTGGGGCACGCCGATCCCGATGCTCTACTGCGAACCATGCGGTATGGTTCCGGTCCCGGAAGAGCAGTTGCCGGTGACGTTGCCACTCGACGTGCAGTTCACGGGACGGGAAGGGAACCCGCTCGCGAAGGACGAACGATTCGTGAACGTCGATTGCCCGAAGTGCGGTGGCAAGGCACGTCGTGAAACGGACACGATGGACACGTTCGTCGATTCGTCCTGGTACTTCCTCCGCTTCATCACACCTGGCGACGACACGAAAATCTTCGACCCTGAGCTCGTGAACCGCTGGCTTCCGGTCGATCAGTACATCGGAGGCATCGAGCACGCGATCCTGCATCTCCTGTACGCGCGCTTCATCACCCGCGCACTTCACGATCTCGGTCTCATCGGCTTCGAAGAGCCGTTCAAGCGGTTGTTCAACCAGGGAGTGATCACGAAAGAGGGTTACCGCGATCCTGATGAGAACCTTGGATGGGTGCCGCTCAGCGAGGTGGAGTGGCGTGACGGCAAGCCGGTGCGGACCGGGTCGGGGCGGGAACTCGTGGCCGAAGTCGGCAAGATGTCGAAGTCGCGTTACAACGTCGTCCCTCCGGACGACCTGATCGAGCGGTATGGTGCGGACACAGAGCGGGTCTACACACTCTTCATCGCCCCGCCTGAGAAAGAGGCGGCATGGTCGGATGAAGGCGTCGTCGGCGCGCACCGCTTTCTCTCCCGCGTCTGGCATCAGGGACGACAGATTCTCGAGTTGCCGGAAGGTGGCACCGGCGAGGTTCCGAAGGTGATTCGCAAGGAGCACCAGACCATCGACGGTGTCACGCGGAGGATGGAGCGGTTCGAGTTCAACACCGCGATCTCTTCGCTGATGGAGTTTTCGAACACGATCGGTGAGGCACTCAGCGCCGGCGGCGCGGACGCCGCGAAATTGCGCGGATCGTTCCGGTCGCTCCTGCAACTCCTCCACCCGTTCGCGCCGCACATCACCGAGGAGTTATGGATGATGGGTGGTTACGAGGGGATGGTGCTGACCTCGCAGTGGCCGGTAGCCGATCCGGCTCTCATGCAGGAAGATGTCGTGGTGATTGCCGTGCAGGTCAACGGCAAGCTCCGCGGGCAGGTCGAGGCGGCTCACCCGGTCAGCGAGGAGCAGGTGCTCGCGGCCGTGAAGGCCAACGAGCGAGTGCAGTCGTGGGTGACCGGCAAGGATGTCGTCAAGACGATCTACATCCCGGGTAAGCTGGTGAACATCGTGGTGAAGGGATGAACGTGACGCGAAACAGACGCGCTGCAATCGC
>JBKJVD010000137.1:0-7059 GCA_046590585.1 Thermoanaerobaculia bacterium
CCTTCTCCCCGTGGGAGAAGGTGGCGCCGCAGCGCCGGATGAGGGGTCGCGCAAATGTCGATCGTCGACTCGAAGTCCACCGCGGTGACGGTGCAGAGCGCGGTTAGCCCTCCACGCCACGGTGCTTCAAAACCTCGCCCTTTATCCAACATGCTGTCGCGTCACCCCTCATCCGGCGCGCCGCGCCACCTTCTCCTACGGGGAGAAGGGAGTCAATGTGCGGCAATCTCATCAACCGCCAAACCTTCTCTCAGTTCTGTCGACGGTAGAGTGGCAACGCATCAGTTCACCCACTGAAAACCCGGAAGGTTCTTTTTCATCAGGCTTCTTCTCGGCCCCTGACCGCCGACCGCTTCGCCCGTCCCCATCACTTCGCCGTCAGGGCTTGACGATCCCGCCGTACGTGTCTGGCCGGCGATCGCGGAAGAACTGCCACGTATTGCGGACCTCGCGGATCTTGTCCATGTCCAGTTCTGCGGTCACGAGCGCGTCTTCGTCGCGTTTCGCCATGGCGACGAACTGTCCGCGAGGGTCGGCGAAGTAGCTCTGCCCGTAAAACTCGCCGATGTTCCAGGGACCTTCCATGCCGACCCGATTGATGGCGCCGATGAAATAGCCGTTCGCCACCGCATGCGCCGGCTGCTCGAGCTTCCACAGATATTCAGAGAGGCCCGCCACCGTCGCCGACGGATTCATCACGATCTCTGCTCCCGCCAGTCCGAGTTCCCGCGCGCCTTCCGGGAAATGCCGGTCGTAGCAGATGTAGACGCCGACCTTTCCGATCATGGTGTCGAACACCGGGTAGCCGAGGTTGCCCGGGCGGAAGTAGAACTTCTCCCAGAAGCCTGGAGCCACGTGCGGGATGTGGTTCTTTCTGTATTTGCCGAGGTACTTGCCGTCGGCGTCGATAACGGCGGCGGTGTTGTAGTAGACGCCGGCCGACTCCTCTTCATAAAGAGGAACGATGATGACCATGCGGTACTTCTTCGCGTACTCCTGCATCAGCTTCGTGGTCGGCCCGTCGGGGATCTTCTCGACTGAGTCGTACCATCGCGTGCTCTGCTCGGCGCAGAAGTAGGGGCCGGTGAAGATCTCCTGCATGCAGAGGACCTGCACTCCTTCCTTTCCGGCCTGGTCGATGTACTTCAGCGTGCGTTCGAGCTGCGCTTTGTAGATCGTCTCGAGCGACTCCGCGGTGCTGCAGGCCAGGGATGTCTGGATGAGTCCGGCCTTCACGATTCGGGACATTCGATTCTCCTCACAGGTGCGGGCGAGGCGATCGCCCGCTCGATTTTATCTGGGCGAGTTGAACAGGCCGCGCTTGAGAAACTGGCCACGACCAGGCTTTCCGACGTACTTTCCTTCCTCGATGACGAGTTCGCCGCGCGACAGCACTGTCTTCGTCACGCCCCGCACTTTCTTTCCCTCGTAGCATGAGTAGTCGACGTTCATGTGATGGGTCTTCGCGCTGATCGTTCGCTCTTCATCGGGGTCGAAGATCACGATGTCGGCGTCGGAGCCGACGGCGATTGTTCCCTTGCGCGGGAAGAGACCGAAGATTTTTGCGGCAGCGGTGGAGGTGATCTCGACGAAGCGGTTCACGGAAATGCGACCTTCCGCCACTCCGCCGTTGTAGATGAGGCTCATGCGGTCTTCGACTCCCGGCCCGCCATTCGGGATCTTCGAGAAGTCGCCCAGGCCGAGTTCCTTCTGTTCCTTGAAGCAGAACGGGCAGTGGTCGGTCGCGACGACCTGCAGGTCGTTGAACTTCAGTCCTCGCCAGAGCTTGTCCTGGTTCCACTTCTCCCGGATCGCCGGCGTCATCACGAACTTGGCGCCCTCGAATCCAGGAGCGTCGTAGACACTCTGGTCGAGGAAGAGATACTGCGGACACGTTTCCGCGTACGCAGGAACGCCCATGTCGCGCGCGCGGGTGACTTCATCGAGGGCGTCGCTCGAGCTGAGATGCACGATGTACACGGGCGAGTTGGCCATCTCCGCGATCGCGATCGCGCGATGCACGCCTTCTGCTTCCGCCTTCGTCGGTCGCGTCAGCGCGTGATACTTCGGTGCCGTGTGACCCGCTTCCAGCGCGCGCTTCACGATCACGTCGATGACCAGCCCGTTCTCTGCGTGCATGCAGATCAGCCCACCCGCCTCGCCCGCGACACCCATCGCCTTGAAGATCGTGGCGTCGTCGACGAGAAAGACGCCCGGATACGCCATGAACAGCTTGAAGCTCGTGACGCCCTCGCGGATCATCGCCTTCATCTCGGGCAGCCGCGAGTCAGGGAGATCCGTGCAGATCAGGTGAAAGCCGTAATCAATCGACGTGCGCCCCTCGGCCTTGGCGTGCCAGCCATCGACCGCCTGCGCGAGTGACTGCCCCTTCGACTGCACCGCGAAGTCGATGATCGTAGTCGTCCCGCCATGCGCCGCCGCGATCGTGCCGGTCTCGAACGTATCCGAGGCCGCCGTGCCGCCGAACGGCAGCTCCATGTGCGTGTGCGGATCGATTCCGCCCGGAATCACGAGCCGCCCCTTCGCATCAATGACGAGATCGGCCTCGATGTCGATCGTCTTCGCAATCATCGAGATCGTCCCATCCTCGATGAGGAGATCGGCGTTGTAGTCGTCGACCGCGGTGACGATGCGTCCGTTCCTGATGATGGTTCTCATCCACTCCCCTTCACTGCAACGATTCGATTGAAGACGAAGATTGTACGCTCGTGAAGTTCTATATCATTCCGGCCGATGAAGACTGCCGCTCTCCTCGTCGACACTGGCGTCAACCGTCCCCTTCCCTCGGTATTTACCTGAGCGCCTCGTGGATGTTCGTAATGACCCGGCGCCATCCGTGGTGCAGGAGTACGACGCAATCGACAGTCCGCTGATTTTCAGATCATTCGTGGCCGGAAGGTAGCGGATGTCCATACGAATGGATAGGAAGTTTTGCGGGCGACGTCGAACCGTGCGTGCACGCCTGCCAAAAGCTCCCCGGTACCGAGTATCGGCTAGAATGATCAACCATGGCGCGGACGATCGAAGACATTGAATCAGAGCTCCTGCAACTTGAACGGCACGCCCGTGCCGCACTGGCAAAGAGCCTGCTTGAAAGCCTCGAAACGCTTTCGGAAAGGGAGCTTGACGAGCTTTGGATCGAAGAGGGCGAAGCTCGCTACGCCGACTTCAAAGAAGGCAAGACCTCTGCAATCGAAGGTGACGAAGTGTTCGCTCGAGCGCGAGCGAGGGAACGGTGAGGCGGTATCGATTCCTTGCGGAGGCCGAAAGCGAGTTTCAGGAACAGATCCGATACTTCGACGAACAGTTTGCCGGTTTGGGTGACAAGTTCATCGCGGACGTTGAGTCCACCGTGGCTTCAATTCTCGATCATCCGGAGAGCGGCGCTCCGGTGTCAAAGAATCTCCGCAAGCGACTCCTCCGCGTATTCCGCCACAGCGTCTTCTACGTCAACGCTCAAGACGAGATCATGATCGTCGCGGTGGCCCCTCACAGCCGCCATCCTGTGTATTGGCGCCAGCGCATGAAGAACTTGCGGAGTTGACCGGCCGCGGAACTTCGGCACTCGGATTTCCTGACCGCTGACAGCAGACCCCTGCGCCGTGAATGGACGAGGTTGTAGAGAGCATCCAGCGATGCGGGCGTTCCAATCCTTGACGTGACGGCAAGTAAGACAGTATCTTACCTGCATGAAGACCACCGTTTCCTCCAAGGGTCAGATTGTGCTGCCCGCCGCGCTTCGCCAGCAGGACAGCATTGAACCCGGACAGGAGTTCGAAGTAGAGCGCCTCGATCGCGGGCAGTATCGGCTCGTGCGGCGTACGGCTGAACCGAACGAGGGAGTCGTTGCCTGGCTGCTGTCGTGTCCCGAGAAGGGGTTTTTTGTCCCGATTGAATCCGAATCGACCGATTCGTTGTGAGATATCTGGTCGATGCCAACGTTGTGAGTGAGCCCACCAAGCCGGCTCCCCGACAGAGCGTGGTCGACTGGCTCCGGACCAATGAACAGGAGATCGCGGTAGACCCGATCATCCTTGGCGAGGTTCGGTTTGGCATTCTGCTGTTACCGAAAGGGAAGCGACGAGCCAGGCTCGAGCGCTGGTTCGATTCGGGTGTTCAGCGACTGCTTTGCCTGCCGTGGGAGGCAGAAACCGGGCTACGTTGGGCGGAGTTGCTCGCAGTTCTTCGCGCGTCTGGACGGGCCATTCCCATCAAGGACAGTCTCATCGCGGCTACCGCCCTCGTCCATGACCTTGCGATTGTTACGCGCAACCGCACCGATTTCGAAAAAACCGGCCTCGAAATTATCGACCCCTTCGAAGCATGACTGGAGGCAACAGCGAGGTGAACAGACTCGTACGTCGAGTCCGTTGCCCCGAAGCGACAACGACGCAGATGGCCCGCTGCCGCCGCGCGACTTACACCGTTGCGAAGGCTCCGTCGAGGGCCGCAACCAGTTCATCGATGTCGCTCGTCGACGCAATGAGCGGCGGGCCGAGTCGGATCACGTTTCCGAACAGGCCACCCTTGCCGATCAGCACTCCGCGGCGCTTCGTCTCTTCGAAGACCTTCATCACCGCGGCCGGTGCCGGCACCTTCGTCTGGCGATCTTCCACGCACTCGATCGCCTGCATCAGCCCCATGCCGCGGACGTCGCCGATGATCGGGTACTTTTCCTTCAGCGCTTCCAACTTCTCGCGCAGGTACGCGCCGACCACCGCCGCGTTGTGCGGCAGGTTGTGCTCTTCCATGTAGTTGATGGTCGCGAGCGAGGCAGCCGATGTCACGGGGTTGCCGCCGAATGTCGCGAACGTCAGTCCCGGGAGCGCTTTCGCGATCTCGCTGGTCGTGGTCGTGCAGCCGATCGGCGTCCCGTTGGCCATGCCTTTCGCGAAGGTCATCACATCGGGCTCGACGTCCCAGTGCTCGATGCCACACCACTTGTCGCCCGTGCGTCCCCAGCCGGTCTGCACTTCGTCCGTAATCATGATCCCGCCGTAGCGTTTCACGATCCGCTGCACTTCCTTGAAGTACTCCTTCGGCGGGACGATGAAACCGCCGACGCCCAGGATCGGCTCGGCGATGTAGCCGGCGATCTGCCCGTCGGTGGTGGTCAGGATCAGGTCCTCGATGTCGGTCGCGCAACGCACGCCGCAGTCGGGATAGGTCAGCCCGAACGGGCAGCGGTAGCAGTACGGTGCATACGCGTGCTTGATGCCGGCCACCGCCGTTCCACCGTGACGCCAGGTTGAATGTCCCGCGGCGCTCATCGAGAGCATCGAACGGCCGTGATACGCGTGCCGCAACGCGATGATTTCCTGGCGGCCGGTGTACAGCCGCGCCACCAGCATCGCCGTTTCATCCGCCTCGGTGCCGCTGTTCGTGAAGAAGCTCTTCTCGAGCGCACCCGGCGTGATCTCAGCGACCTTGGCAGCCAGCGCGGTCACCGGCTTGTTCACATAGAGCGTCGACGTGTGCGTGACCTTGTCGATCTGCTCGTGGATTGCCTTGTTGACCGAGACGTTCGCGTGACCGACCGACACGGTCAGCACGCCACCGAAACAGTCGAGGTAGCGGTTTCCCTTGTCGTCGAAGACGTGCATCATCTCGCCGCGCTCGATGACGATCGGTTCCTGGTAATAGGTCGCCGCAGCGGGCCACGCATGCTTGCGGTACTCGGCGATCAGTTCTTCGTTCGAGGTCGGGTTCGCGACGTCAGTCATTGGGTTTCTCCTTCAGATGAAGCGGCGACCATCAGCTCTTCACCGTGGTCACTTCGTGCTGCGCGTAACCTTCGTGCTCTTCTTCGTATCCACCGTGGTAGTCGGACGCGTCCGGGCGCTTGATCTGCGAATGCGATACGACGGCCTTTCTGCGCAGGCCCCGGAAGTCAGCCAGCGAACTCCATCCACGCGAAGCGTTCCGGTCGATGAATTCCGCCATCCCTTCTGTGAGCTGTTTGATGATCGCCGGCCCGATTGCGTGATCGAGCATGGCTGCCGTGCAGACCTGCGTGGTGCCACAGCCGAGGAGGAAGTAGTTCAGGGCATGGTCGAACGTCGCGATGCCACCGATGCCGGAAAATTCACGATCGGGGAACGCGTTGGTGAGCTGCGCCATCTTCGCGATCGAGAGCGGAAGAATCGCCGGTCCACCCAGGCCCCCGGAGGAGACCAGCCCTTCAACGTTCATTTCAAACTCCAGCGTGACCGGATCAATCAGCGGGAGCGAAGGGAAGGTGTTCGACGACACGACTGCGTCGGCCCCGCCCCTGAAGCACGCCTCGGCTTCCTCGACGATATTGGCCGTCGCCGGTGTCAGCTTCACCCAGACCGGAATCTTCGCCACTTCCTTGACCGCCTGGGTGACGACCGAGCAGAGCACCTTGTCCTTGCCGACGTTCGAGCCCATGTCGATCCGGTCCATGTGCGGGCAGGAGAAATTCAGCTCGACGGCGTCACACCCTTCGTCCTGCATCGCCTTCACGAGCGTCTGCCAGTTGTTCAGTTCCTTGTCGTTGCCGCTGCCAGCCATCACCGACCCGACCAGGATGTGCTCGGGAAAGTCGCGCTTGATGCCGGCGAGCTTGCCGATCCACCAATCGAGCGGCTTGTCGGAGATCAGCTCCCAGTTCCACGACGCCATCACGGTCGACTGCGGGCGCTTCGTCATCGAGAGGCGCGTGCCGCCGTCATCAGAGCGAAGAAACTTTGTTTTCGGTCCCTTCACATTGACGACCGGATGCAGGCCGATGGTCTTGGTGACGACGCCACCCCAGCCAGCTTCGAAGGCACGACGGATGTTCGCCTCCGATTCAGTGGGCGGCGCTGAAGCGAGCATGAAGGGATTCTTGAAGCGGATGCCTGTGAACAGCGTCGATAGATCGGCCATCAGCTGCGCTCCTTTTGCGGATTATCCACGAGGGTTCCACTGCGCCCTCGATCGGAAACCCTCGTGAATCATCCGGGCTTTGCGGAAGTCGTTGACTATACGGCTACAATTTCGACCATGCAATCAGTTGACGATGTGATCCGCCAC
>JBKJVD010000051.1:0-18617 GCA_046590585.1 Thermoanaerobaculia bacterium
GCTCCACTGCACGGCGTCGAGCATGCTCTTTCGATAGGCGCGCATTCCACTGTGAACGTCGGTCGTGCGAATTCCGTGGATCAGCCGGGCCGTGAGTGCAAAGACCCGGTTTGCGATGAAATTCGCATACGGCATCGCCTTTGGCCGTCGAGCGACGCGCGTTGTATTCACGATGTCCCATCCCTCGTCCTCGATCATCCTGCGCAGGCGAGGAATCTCTTCCACAGGATAGGTCCCATCGCAGTCGAGCGTGATCACGATGTCTCCGCTGCCAGAGCGGACGGCGCGATTCATTGCCGGTCCGTAGCCTTGCGGCGGGAACTGGCGGATGACCAGGCATCCCATCGATTCGGCAATCTCGGCGGTGCGATCGCGGCTCGAGTCAACGAGGAGGATCTCGGCATCGGGAGCCACGGATCGAATATCGCGAACGACCTGCTCGACCGCCCCTTCCTCGTTCATCGTGATCATTGCAACGGTCAGCTTCAACGCTCGTTCTCCTCACCCGCCGAAGTCAGCTGCTCGATGAACTCCGCGAGCGAGGCGCATCGAAGGTCAGCACTTCCATCCTGTCGTTTCGGCGATGACTCCGGAACCTCGATCGTCGCTACATGACATCCTGCGGCACGACCGCACTGGAGATCGGTGTCCTGATCGCCAACCATCCATGACCGGCTCAGGTCGATACGGAACTCGCGTGCGGCCTCGAGAACCGGCCCCGGACTCGGCTTTCTGCAGGTGCACGGGCCGGTCAGGGCCGGCACCACTCCATCAGGATGGTGAAAACAGATGGAACTGGCCGTGATCTCAACGCCATTCGTCCGCAGCCTGGACATCACCGTCTCATGAACCTCCGCCAGTTCCCCCACGCTCACTTTTCCCTTTGCAGCACTCGGCTGATTGGTCACCAGGAACAGTTTCCAGCCGGACTGCGTCGCCTTGCGCAGTGCGGCACCCACGCCGGGAACGAGCTCGAGGTCCTTCACGGTTCGTGGTGATTCCCACTCGCCGCTCGACTCGTACCAGACCAGCAGGTTGATCACGCCATCCCGGTCGAGAAAGATTGCCTTCGCGGAAGCTGGATCGCTGCTCAAGCCGCCACCTCCGGCGGTGATCATCGCCGAACGGCTTCCACGACCGTCTGAAACGCCAGCAGCCCGGGTGCAAGCCTGCTCAGTACATGTTCAATCGGGTAAACGAGTTTCAAGTACGCGCGGTACGCAGGCGACTGCATCAGCGCCGCGGGATCGTGCTGACCCTCGCTGCGGCGTGCGGACAGCGACTTCACGAGCGGAACGAAAGGCCGCACGATTCCGGGGGTCAAGGTAGTGCGCACGACGCGGAGCCCTGCATCGGCCACGAGTGCCTTCGCGGTGGTGCGCGTGAAGAATCGCAGGTGCGTCCTGTCGAGGACTCCGGAGTCCGCGTAGTCGAATCGCCCTGCAAGAAGCATCAGCCGCACGGACCAGAGAGCCACGTTCGGCAGGGAAACGATGACGCTTCCACCCGGACGCAGGAAGCGGAGGTAGTCACGAAGCACCGGCAATGGATCAGGAAGGTGCTCGAGCACGTCGGCGAACATGACCACGTCGAACATCGCGCTGCCGAGTCGGGCAGCTACGCCGCCGAGATCCCCGAGGTCCGACTGCACGACCGCCGTCAGTCGCGAGGATGCTTTCACGGCGGCGTCGCCGTTCAATTCGATCCCCGTGACGCGGTTGCCGAGCTTTTCGATCTCCGCCGAGGTGGTCGCGAACCCGCAGCCAACATCGAGAACGTCCGCGCCCTTCCGTCCCGCCCACAGACGCATCACGCCCCAGTTCACGTCCTCGAAATACGCATACTCCGGGTCACTCATTCCGCAGCTCGCCGGCGAGAAGTAACGCACGCTCCACGCAGACATCGGAGTTGATGTAGTCGAACTGCGCGAAGCGACCGAGAAGATGGATCCCTTCCGCCTCGATGAGTTCACGAAGGCGCGTGACGTTCGCTCGATAGTCGAGATCGTAGACCGGATAGCCGTACTTGAATCGGATGACGCGCGTGTAATTCACTGTCTTGCGATCGAGGAAGCCGAGCTGCTCGACTTCGGCAAGCGACCGTTCGACGATCGCCTCATCGCTGAGCTCCCAGACTCCGTCCCCTGCGTTCGCCGTGATCTCAGCCATGATCGACGAGCTTCCCTCGGGCACGCATCGCTCGCTGAATGCTTTCGGAAATGACAGCCGGTGAAAAATCACCTCGGGATCGGGGACGTAGAGAGCCGTGTACGAGTGGCCCCGGTCCGCGTTCGATCCGATCAGAACATTGATCAACGAGTTGTACCGGAGTTTCGAGGCGACCTCGATCGCTTCCGCCGGTGCGCCGGACCAGACGCGCAACAACTCGTGGACCGGCAATGTCGAAACCAGGGTCCCGTACTCGCGACGCTCGCCCTGAGCCGACTCGATGATCCACGTTCCGCCTTCGCGTTTGACCGACGACACGGTCCACGAGGTTTCGATCGGGCCCGTCACCTTCGCAGCAAACGCATGAACGAGCGTCTCGAACCCACCCTCGATCGGGTAATGAAAGTTCAGCTGATGTAGGTAGCCTTCCGTTGGAATTCCAATCGCCGACTTCAGGACATCCTCCGCCGGAGGCTTTGGAATCCTCGCCACGAACTCCAGGCCGATCTGCGATGGATCGTAGTTCCAGATCTTCCGGTTGTAAGGGATGAAGTACTTTTCCGAGATTCCCTTGCCG
Organism: Thermoanaerobaculia bacterium; assembly: GCA_046590585.1. GTDB lineage: Bacteria > Acidobacteriota > Thermoanaerobaculia > Gp7-AA8 > Gp7-AA8 > JBKJVD01. The sequence continues at coordinate 2,746 of JBKJVD010000051.1, forward strand.
AAGGTGACGTAAGACCAGTGCGCGAGATTCTGCGGCGTCTCATCGGCGTGTGGATTGTCGAGGTATCCCTGAATGCACTCGAAGGTGTCCTGTTTCGGCAGTGCAGCCAGGTCGTTCTCGAAGGGATACTTGACCAGCCGGTCCTTGAAAATGATGCGGTTCTCCCGGCGCCGCTGGTGAACGTTGTCTCCCAGAACGCTGACCATCAACTCGAGGACCGCCTTGTTCTTGCTGAACATGATGTGCGGTCCGGCTGCATCGAAGGTGTAGCCCGACTCGATGACCGTGCGACAAAGTCCGCCGATCGTGGTCGCTTTCTCGAGGACCTCGACGTTCGCGCCGAGCTGAGAAGCGAGGGCAATCCCCGAGATCCCGCCCCCCAGGATTCCGATTCCTGCCGTCAAGCGTTCTCCCTCGTCACGGCCTGAGTCTGCTGCTTCGACAGGAACCCGTGTCCCATCTGGGCGACGACTTTGGTTCCCTCCGGCTCGATGGTGTAGTGCATCCTGGCCATGCCGCGCTCCGTCATGAATCGCTCGAGGGCTCCGTGCTTTCCCGACGAGTAGAGCATGAGAAACCCGCCGCCTCCGGCGCCGATGATCTTGCCGCCGAGCACGCCGAATCGTTCCCGCACTTCAGTGTAGATTTCATCGACGGCAGAGAACGAGACCTTCTTCGACAATTGCTTCTTGTGCTGCCAGTGCTCGTCCAGCAGCTGGCCCCAACGGTCGAAGTTGTTGCTCTCGATGGCCTCCACGATCTGATAACCGAGCTGCTTGATTGCGTGAAGACTATCGGCCACGCGGGCGTGATTGACGTCGCCCTTCTTCTGCATCGCGACATTCTGGTCCGTGAGCACCTCGCGCGCATCACGCTGGGCGCCGGTGTAGTAGATGTGTGTATGCGCGACGAACTCGCCGATATCGCCGCTGCTGGGACGCAACTGCCGGACATCGACCTTACCGTCGCGACCGATTTCGAGCAGGGTCAATCCTCCGTAAGCGGCCATGTACTGGTCCTGCTTGCCGATGGGCTGCTTCAATACATCGAGTTCGATGTGACAGGCCTCTTCGGCCAGAGCCTGCAGGGCGACGTAATCCCGGCGATCGTGATGCAGCGCGTTGAGCAGGCCGACCAGATAACAACTCGAGGAGCCGAGGCCGGTGCCCGCTGGAAGGTCGGCAATCGAGCCGACTTCGAAGCTGTCCTCGATGCCATGCATGCGCAACGCTTCGCGGGCCAGCTCGTGGCGAAGCTCGGACACATGATCGACCACTTCGCTCTGGGAGTAGTGCAATCGCAGCTTATGACCGATCACCGGCCGGTTGACGAGCACGTACATGTACTTGTCGAGACCCATGGCGAAAATGAACCCGCCATGCTCGGAGTAGTACGACGGCAGATCCGTACCGCCACCGCCCAAAGTGACGCGAAAGGGAGTGCGGGTAACGATCAAAGGACGTACCCGGCCGCAGCCGCATCGTTGTAGAACATCTTCACCGTGTCGAGAGACAGCTGCTCGAGTGGCGTGCCTACCATGGCGAGCTTTTTCAGGATTTCGGGTGTGGCTGTGATGATGTGACAGCCACACTCATCCGCCTGGATGATGTTCAGCAGTTCACGCGGGCTGGCCCACAACAGTTTCGCGTGGGGCCGCGAGCGAAGCAGTTCCAGCGCCTCGGTCATGATCGGGACAGGATCGCGTCCGGTATCGGCAATGCGTCCAGCGAACACCGAGACGATGGCGGCGGCGTCCTCATGCAGCGCAGCGGCGACCACGCTCACCTGCTCGAGAGAAAGGATCGCGGTGACGTTCAACTTCACGCCGGCGCCGGAAAGAGTTTCGATGAGTGGAGCTGCCGAATCGCCACGGGTGTTCGTGATCGGAATCTTGACGTAGACAGCCTCACCCCAGGTCGCAATCAACCGCGCCTGCCGTTCCATCTCGTCGAACTCGTCGGCGAACACTTCGAAGGAGATCGGCATGCCGTCGACGGCCTGAAGAGATTCCTTCGCAAAGGCTTCGTAGTCAGTGATGCCGGCCTTTCGCATCAGCGTGGGATTCGTGGTGAAACCAGCCACGATCCCGCTGCTGCGGGCAGCGATCATCGCCGCGACGTCTGCGCAATCTGCGTAGAGATCAATCCGGAGGTCAGGCTTGGGAGTCATAGGTCGGACCGGTCGTCACATCGCTACCGAATTCAGGGCTGCTCAGGGACTGCGGGCATTCTAGCGCACCGTTCAGGACTCTTTATCCTCTACCGACATGATGGCGATCTGGCGCGTCAACTTCGTGATCTGCTCGTCGAGGCGCTTGAATCGCAGGTAGATGAGAAACATCGCGACGAAGACGAAGATGATGGCGAGATAGAAGACGAGGTCAGCCCCGCGTCCGATCCCGAGATACCGCGCGATCACCACCAGCAGTCCGGGTCGTGCGATCGCGACAATGGACGCGGTCCAGAGCAGCATCCACCCGATCCCGGCGCGAGGCGCGAGCCGCCGCTTGACCACCCCCGCTCCCGTGATCCCGAGGAGCAGGACGAGGAGCGGCAGCGTAACCAGCTGAAATGCACTCATCGGAACACCTTCATCACCAGGTAGTCGAAGGCGATGCGGATCGCCGCGACTCCTGACTGCCCTTTCTTGAGCGAGTAAGCGGTGTAGCGGACGACCACCGGCACCTCGACCACCCGAAGCCCTCGTGAGTGGATCTGGTCGACGATCTCACTCGCGTGCGCCATGCCGTCGAGAGTCAGCCGGATCTGTGAGGCCGCGTCCCGGCGAAACGCCCGCAAGCCATTGTGCGCGTCGGTGAGCGATATGCCGGACACCACGTGAGTGAAGAGGATCGCTGCCCGAAGGACCAGCCGCCGTCTCCACGGGATCGTCGATTCTGCCGACAGAAACCGCGAACCGATCGCCACATCGGCGTTTCCGTTCCGCAGTGCTTCCACCAGCCGGCCAATGTCGTCGACGCGGTGCTGCCCGTCTGCGTCGAACGTTACGATCACCGAGGCGCCCCGCGCGAGCGCGTACTCGATGCCGGTCTGCAGCGCGGCGCCCTGCCCCCGGTTGATCACATGCCGCAGGACGACGCCCCCGGCACCGCGCGCCAGGCGGGCGGTATCGTCCGCAGATCCATCGTCGACTACGACGACTTCCCGTCCCGAATCACGAAGCTCCGAGACGACAGACGCGATCGTCTCCGCCTCGTTGTAAGCGGGGACGACGATGACGACCCTCTCCGGTTCCTCAGTGACTGCCATCGTGCGACGACGCGGGGCCGTTGCGCTCAAACACCGCCTGCATCGTCCGTGGATTGTAGAACACAAGAGAAAAGCGGCGGTCACGAGTCATGGCGTCGAACACCCGGCGGTCTTCGGGTTGAAGCTGGCCGCGCATCAGGAAGCGTTTCGAATCGGCGAGGCTCACGAAATTCGCGTTCCCCCAGACGACCTGGTACGCCCTGTCGATCCCAACCCATCGCACATCGTCAGCAATCACGATCGGCGCGTCCGGCAGGATGAGATCCACCCGACGGGTCAAGCCCGCCCCGAACGCCGGATGAATCCACGTCGCAAACGCAGCATCCAGCGAAACAGCGTCATCGGCTTCAGCGCGGCGATCGATCAGGCTCGCAGCGCGCTTCTGGTCAAACGGAATGACGCGCGTGCCTGGGTGGTGCGTTGCCCATTTGACGTATTCAAACGGAGCGAACGTGTCGTTACGCGCGTTGTCCAGAGCGTATGCGCCGAAAAACGTGATCGCGACTGCAAGCAGGATCCTCGCTGTCCAGATTCGCCGATCCAGCTCGTATTGCGATACCAGCCCCGAGATCGTCGAGCAGAACACCACTGGAACCAGGAAGAGCACATAGCGCGGGACCGAGATCAGGTACATGCCGCTAGGCACGGAGATAACGGGTAGCAACGCAAAGAGCGCGAGCAGCGTGGCCGCGACTGACAGCAGCAGTCCTCGTGGAGCACGCCTGGAGCGGACCAGCATCACGAGCGACGGCACGAGCATGAGGGCTGAAACCGCAAACGGAATCCCGAGGTGCGAAAAGAACAGCTCGTACCTTCTCCAGAACCAGCGGCCTGATTCGCCTGGAACGAAGATGGATCGGGGATCTGTAGAGAACGGAGCGGCGAGCAGAACCCAGATTCCTTTCCAGAGATTGGCCCAGTCCCCGTACAACACGATCGGACGGGAGGCGCGTGACCCGACGGAAAATGTGCTGCCGTCCGCGAAGTAGTTCGTCGCGTACGTCGCTCCACCGAAAAGAACCGCAGCTCCGATCGACAATGCGATCAGCGCGACGATGAGCCTCGGGCGCGGTCGCTGCCGCAGCAGCGTGGGTGTTGCGAACAGCGCGCAGATTGCTCCGAGGATCACGGCTTGCGGCTTCGTTCCAACCGCTGCTGCCGTCGCGACGATGAAGCAGACAAGGTCCGGCGTCCCATGCGATTGCAGGTAACGGACGAACCAGACGAGAGACGCCACCATGAAGAACGCCACCATCAGATCATTCTTGTGAGCGCCGCTGTGAAGCAGGGCCACCGGAACACCGGCCGTGAGGATCAGCGTCATGGCTGCCGCGGTCGACGTTGCCCACCAGCGCGACGATAGGGCCACCCCGGCGCTGAGGAATCCCAGGTAGCCGAAGGTTCCGATCCACTCCGTGACGGCATCGCTGCCCGTGGTGGCGATCACGTCCGCCAGCAGCATCTCGTAGTTCGACGGGAGCGACCGGATGTTCCGGATGAGCATCAACAGCCGATCGAATCCACCCGCCCGTTCGTAGAACACCGCCTTCGGAAGGTGGTACGCGAGCGCGTCATGATTCAGCGGCGGCAGGATGGCGCCACGCCAGAGCACGAAAGCAACCCAGAGTCCGATCGGCACCAGCACCGCAACCCACTCAATCGACAGACGGCGCGGCAGGGGTTCGGGGCGGACGCCGCGCATCAGCAGGATCAGCCCCACGATCGCCACCGCGATCGTTCGCAGAATCAGGACAGGGCCGACGAGGCCATGCAGGAGCGCCAGCGCCCACGTGCTCCCCAGCCATGTGACGCTGCCGAGAAACATTGCCGTGAACAGTCTCTCGGCAAAAGGCATCGACCCGGCAGCCCAGATACGCGCGGACAGTGCCAGACCAAGAGCCAGAAAGGACGCAGCAGTAACCGCAAGGAACATTGCCGGGGAACGAAGAATAGCACGCGGTTCGCGTTAGGCCTGAAGCGAGAGAGCAGGGTCAGATCCGGGCACGCCCTGCGACTTCGGCGTAGAGGGCATCGTGCTCACGAGCCGTGTCTTGAAGGTTGAACTCGCGCGCTCGCTGAAGGCCGCGCTCTGCATACGACTCCGGTGACTCGAGAACCCGAAGCACGGCAGCAGCGATCGAGTCGGCGTCCAGCGGGTCGAAAAGCTCGGCAGCGTCTCCCGCAACCTCCGGCAACGACGCCGTCCGGGAGCATGCCACCGGGCAACCGCTCGACATCGCCTCGAGCACCGGCAGCCCGAACCCTTCGTACAGGCTCGGAAACACCAGGGCAGAAGCGGAACGATAAAGCTCCGCGACCCGTTCGGCAGAAACCCGGCCAAGGCTTTCCACATTGGCCGGCAACTGAACCGGATCGTGACCCGAGCCGGTCAGCACCAGTCTGATCCCTGGGCTGCGCATTCTGATCAATTCCAGAGCCGCGAAGAGGCGGTCGTGGTTCTTGTGAGGCCACCGGTTCGCCGGATAGTAAATGAACGACTCCCTTCGCCCGCTGCCCGGCAGGAATCGTTGGGAGTCAATCCCGAGGTAAATCCGCCGGACTTTGTGAGGATCGACCCCGAACGCGTGAACGACCTGCTGGCGGCAATGTTCGCTGTCCGCAATGATCAGGTCACTCCGTCGCACGGCGTCACGATAGGCAACCTTCCGATAGGCTCGCTCGGCCCGCGAGAATAGTTCAGGAAGATCCTCGTGCTGAAGGTCGTGAATCGTCGTCACGACCGCGGCCGCTTTCACGCGCGGCGTGTTGATCGTCAACGGGTAATGCAGGACATCCGGCTTCATCACGGCAATCGCGCGACCAGTACGCTGCGGCGCAATGACCCCCTCGAGCATCGCGGCAATGCGACCCGGCGTGGTGAATGAAGCGCGATATGAAGGCACGACCACCGTTCCCAGTGACGCTCCTGCATCCGGCCCGATGACGGGCCCGAATACGGTGTACTCGTGACGCCCGACCTCCCGAAGCGCATTGCAGAGGTTCCGGAGATAGGACTCGGTTCCACCCGACACGCCGGGGATCAGGGTCAACGCGCTGATTGCGACCCGGATCATTTCAAGATGCGGTAGGCAGCCACGACCGCAGTGTTGTGCAGGCGATGAAAGAGCCTCAGGGCCGGGCCGGGAGCCGTCCGGAGGAACGTCGTGTAGTCCTCCTGAAACTGCTTCACGTAAGCAGTGGCGCCCTTCGACTGGTCGTGAATCCGGAACTCGGCGAGATAGTCACGAAGCAGGATCGGCGCGCCGAGCGCAGAGATGCGGAGCCAGTAGTCGTAGTCCATGGTGTACGAGAGCGATTCGTCGAACCTTCCCGCGTGCTCCGCCGCGGAGCGTCGCCAGAACGTTGCCGGCTGCGCGATGAAATTCAGGGCACGAATCGTGGTGGACGAATAGTGCCTGAGCCAGAAATTGCGATATGCCGTGACGCCCCGCTGAATCTCGCGGCCATTCGTGTCGATCACACGACAATAGCCGGTCAGCCACGATGCGTCGCGATGTTCGGAGAATGCACCTTGAACCTTTTGCAGAGTCCCCGAAGTGTAGAGGTCGTCGCAATTCAGGTAGGCGAGTACGTCCCCTTTGGCTCGTGCCAGTCCCTTGTTGATCGCGTCGGATTGACCCGCATCCGGTCCGCTGGTCCACGTCAGCGTCCGCGTCGGCGTCTGCGCCGTCCGCTCAAATCGTTCGAGAACAGCCACCGAGTCGTCGCGTGAACCACCGTCCGCGACGATGCACTCAACCTCGAAGTCGCCAGTCTGACCAAGGATGCTGGTGAGGCAGGTGTCGAGAAATTGCCCCTGGTTGAGAGACGGCACCACGATCGTGAACTTCAACGCTTTCGCTCCGGTCACCGTCGCCGAGTATAACGAAGGCATTCGGAAGCACGCGGGCGAGATCACGGAGTCTTCGAACGTAACCGCGAGACCACGAAGATCCTCGCACCGGGCGGGCCGAATACGGCCACAGGACGAAATTGCGCCGCGATCGGTTCGATGAACGGGCATTCCATTTGGCGCTCGTACACGATGACGTGGTCGATCGGAAGGCGGTCCAGCATAAGCAGCGTCGTCGACGGCGCGACGGAACAGTCGGTCCAGTGGAAGTGCTGGTCACTGTAGACGCCGAGGACCTGGGCGTTGGAGGTGATGAAGGCAGTCCCGGGCGGGCGCGAGTTCATCCACTGAATCAGCGCGCGTTCCTGGGGCGACAGCGAGGGTGCGGAAGAGCGAACATATGCCCCGACGGCCCATGCGCTCGTCGCGATCGACACGCCGAGAACGGCCAGGACGATCACCCTGAACGGACCGCTCGCAATGGACAGGAGAAAGGGCACCGCCACGATCAGCAAAAAGATGAGCGGCAGACCGTGACGCCACCCGAAGAGCCATTCGAGAAAGAACGTTCCACCGCGATACATCGTCAGGTTCAAGAGAAACAAACATCCGGAAACACTGAGCGCTCCCACCACCACGGACGGCGGTCGCACCTTACCGGTCCGCGCACGCCACAACGCAGCAATCGCGGCGAGCGGTACGAGTAACGCGGCGATCCCGAACGACGATACGTACGACACCGGGCTGGCGATGTGGAACATCACCGCGAAGGCTGCGACGCGGTCCATCACCCACTCGCCGGCTCCCGAAACCGGCACGTACATCTGGAACGGCGGAAGCTGCACACGCGGCGAGAGCGAGCCCTGACCGGTAAACGAGAGCCACGGAATGTGACGAAGATAGATGAACCACGGGAGCACACAGGCACCAACGGCGGCGGCGTACGCAACCGTGGCCTTCCTCATGTTCCGCTGGCGCAAGGCTACGGGGATCAGGACGAGCATCGTCCCGGCGATGATCCAGAGCATTTGCGCGCGCGCCAGGAATGCCAGCGCTGCTGCGCCACCTGCGGCGGCGCTCCATCGGACCTGAGCCGACTGCTCGAAGCGCGCGAGCAGCCAGAACGAAATGATGGCGCAAGCGAATGCGAGACCTTCGGTGTACGGGTGCACGGTCGACGCGAAGTAGATGCGGTTCAACCCGAACAGGGCGACCACGAGATGCGCGGCATCGGGCAGGGAGCGTTGCCACAGATGATAGGCACCGAACGAGAGCGCCGCGTGCCGCGCCACTGCATACAACCCGAGGAGCGAAACTACATAGAAGACCTGCGGAAGAACTGCCGCAGCGGTTTCGAGTGTCCACAGCCGCCCGGCGAAGCCGAGCACCAGCGGCCACAGCGGGTAGACAACGATACGCGCCGGCAGTTGCCACCCTTCGAGATACAGCGACGCGGTCGTGACGAGCCCCTCGCCGCGCATGACGTGACGTGCAATCTGATAGTAATAGCTGGCGTCGACGCCGTACGGACCACCGGCGACCCTGACGGAACCGTGAGCGAGCGTCAGCACGGACACGAGCGTCACCAACCAGATCAGGGAATGCCGCTCGAGCTTTCTACGTGGCGAATTCATCGGAGCGAAGACGCGCGCATCGTAACACCCGTCGTCAGTGCGCCGGCTGTCGCCGTCGCCCGGTGGAACAGCATCTCGACGACGCGACGGCTGGGCGCGAGCCACGGGCGATGCGGAGTTTCTGCTTCTCAGACGCTCCGGTCGATTGGGGATCTTGTGTAGCCGGGCAGTTTCAGAATCCGTCTTTCGTTGCTCTGGCTTCTGGTCTGCGACGGACGAAACGGGACGGCCGGCCCGCTGCAAGGTTCAGCTTTCTTGTTCCACTAATCAAGTTTGAGTGGCGGGAAAGTACCCGTGTGCCGATCACGATACCGGCCCAGCAACTGGGTGCGACCCAATAGAACGCGCAAGTGCAGACGCGAGAGGTGACGGCGACGGGGGCGCTTTGCAACCAGATCGAGAGCCGCCGCAGTTGACTCAACCGCAACCGGCGAGTCGCCGGGCGGCTGCAATCTCGGTACCCTCGCCAGAAACCGCCACAGCGGTCTCAGCGCAGCAACATCGCCGATCGCGAGCACCTTTCTGATGAAGTGGAACAGCGACGGACGTCGCGAAAAACTACCCTGCGATTCGATCACCTTCAAGAGTGCCGCAGAAAGCTCGGGATTCAGATTCTGGCGACGAATCTCCAGATCGTTCGCGCGAAGATATGCGTCACGGTCGATCGGCGGCATCCTTGGGCTGGCCGTATCATGCTGCACCTTGCAGTACTCGTTCGCGATTGCGTTCACGACGGTCAGAAGTTCGGGGATCGGCGCGTAACCATTAAGCCGACCTTGAGACTCCAGGTTTTTCAGGAAGTCGACGGAATCTGATGTGTGAACCCCTCGAGCGAAGCTCTGACCATTGCTTCGTGGCCATGCGTAATACAGTACGGGAGCCCGGTCATAATAGTAGACGGCGTCGACGAGCACGAGGCTCCGGTACGCAAATGCATAGTCTGGCGCTGCCGATCCCGTGATCGTGCCGAACCGCTGCCGAACCGCGTCGAAGACCTCTCGCGGCGTGACGCAGTTCATGACGCGCGGAGCCGGGTGCAGGTGCATGACCGACGCATTGTGGAGCAGCCGGTCTGCGGGAACCTTCACGAGATCACCCGTCCAGCGCGTACGCATCAGCGCAACGGGCTTTCGATCATCGTACGCGTAATCTTCCGCGTAAATCAGGATTCGATCGGGATGCTCAAGGACAGCTCGCCGAAGAACCTGCAACTCTCCCGGCTTGAACAGCATCCGATCTGTAAGGACCAGCGCGTGCGACACATCGTCGAACGCGAGTGCAGTCTCCAGCGCGAAATTCCAGTTCTCCGCCATTGGAAGCGGCTTCGATGGCGTCACGAGTTGAATGCCAGCCGTCGCGTGTGACTCGCAGAATCGACGGACCTGTTCCCGCTGCGCGAGGTCGGTCGAATTCTCTACGACGATGATACGCACACCGTCGGCGGCTTGAGCGAGAACCGAGCGGGCTGCATTTTCTGCAAGCTGCGCTCGGTTGCGCGTCGGGATTACGATCGCGAGCGTATCGAGCCGTCTCACAAGTGTCCGAATCGTAGCATGATCGATCCAGCACAATGCAGCACGTACGCGACTCGATTTGCTCGATGCGGCCAGACCTCAATCGAACCAGATGAGTGAGCGCGACACCGTCGATTCATCGCGATGCACCCGTGCGGAGCGCTGCCATGATGGCTGCGCGGACATGCGGCGCAGCAACGAGAACCGCGCCGCATGCGACGAGCCACGACGCAACGATCGCCGCAATGACAGCCGGAGACGAACTCACCTCCGGCATCACGAGGCGGCATGCAGCGAGCGCGACGAAGACGGCGGCGGACGGAGCCGCCACGTCGTGCGAAAGCCACACGGAGTATTGCAACGGCAGTAGTGTCCGATGCGCCAGCGGCACGGCGAAGAAGACGTACGCCGCATTGATCCCGATCCACACGCTCGCCGTACCGATGCCGCCCGCCAGTTGCGCGGCGACGATCATCGACGGCACAGCGAAGGTCACGGCCACGATGTTGACGCGAACCCAGACGCGCGGCTGACCGGCGGCGACCAGCAGTGAATACGGCACGGCGACGATGCCGTTCAGTACAGCCCCCACCGTCAGGAGGGTGAGGAACGGCGCTCCCGCGGATGAAATCGAAGCGTTCCCGGTCCAGAGCTGGAGGATCTCCCTCGGGAACGTGATCAGGATGCCGCCCATCGGCAGAAGCAATACGGCCATTAGCTGAGCAGCGCGATGGAACGTCGCGGCGAGTTCACGGCCGTGTTCTCCCATTTCCGCCCTCGCAGCAGCGAACCGCGGGAAGAATGCAAAGGACACCGCCGAGACGGCGATGCCCGTCGCCGTTGCGAGCGTCGCTGCAAGCGAATAGACGCCGAAGACGCCGAGCGAGACGAAGCGGGACAAAGCCACCTTGTCCAGCTGCGACAGCACGGTCCCGAGCGCAGTCGTGGCGACGACGGCGCTCGCGTACGGCTTCAGCCGGCGCAGAATGTCGCGGTCGAATCGAGGCGCCGGAACACCCGGAACGATCCACCGGGTTGCGCCTACGAGCACGACACAATGAAGGACCGCCGCGATCGCGAGCCATGCGAATAGCGCGGTGATCGACATTCGCATCTGGAGCAACGCGATCGCCACACCCGCTCGAACGAGCGCTGCAGTTCCGTTGATCGCGTTGCTCACGACATGACGCTCCAGCCCCATCAGGGCGCCTGAATAGCCGGCGATCGGCAGTTGCATGGCCACCGCGAGTGCGATGAGTTGCAGGACCGAAGTCAGCTGCGCGGACGAGAGCGTCACGGCATCCATCCAGAACCGTGCAATGAGCGGTGCGGCGCCTACCAGAACGACGGCCACCGCGATGGCGGCTACCGCATAAGTCATGTCGAACGTCGCGACGACATCGCGCTCACCTGTGCCGTCGTTGAGACGGCGCAACCGTGCGATCTCCCGCATCGCAACGGAGTTGAATGCGTTCCCCACCGGCATGACGAGACCCTGCAACGTAATGAGGACGCCCAACGCCCCATATGCCTCGGCACCAAGCGATTTCAGGACGAACGGGGCGAGGATGATGCTCATCACTCCCACGAGCGCGGTGCCGAAGAACGTCGCCGTCACATTGCGGAGGATCAATGACATCGCCGCCAGAATACCTGCTCGGCCGGCCTCTCCACCACTCTCGCATGACCCCACAACCACAGGCAACGGCCGTCGTGAACGCCGGCGTGACCGTATCGCGCGGGGTGACGAATCGGCGAGTGTTAACATGCGCGATCTCCGGCATCCGCGTCAGTGGGACCACTCGCTCCCGCGCACTGACAGAAATGGGGACAGGAGTCCTGACCATGGCAAACGGCAAGGTCATCATCGACTTCGATCGTGGGGAAGTCGAGGTGTCGAGCGACGGAAAGAGTTCAGTGCACGACCTCGCGTCCGCCGCGGGATTTGCCGCGGCGTCGCGCGCGTGGGTGCGCGCCGGCTGGGACGCCAAGTACGTCTACTCGTTCACCTGGATGGGGCGTCCGATCATCCAGCTTCCCGACGATCTGCTCCGCCTCCAGGAAGTGATGTTCAGGGTCAGGCCCCGGGTGGTGATCGAGACAGGCGTTGCCCACGGCGGCTCGCTGGTGTTCTACGCCTCGCTCCTCAAAGCCATGAGCCTCGATGCAATCGTAGTCGGCGTCGACGTGGAGGTCCGTCCTCACAATCGTCTCGCCATCGAGGCTCACGAACTCTTTCCAATGATCCGATTGATCGAAGGAAGTTCCACCGATCCCGAGACGATCGGAAAAATCTCGAGCCTGGTTGGCGACGCCGCTCCCGTACTGGTGGTTCTCGACTCGAATCACACGCAGGATCATGTTCGCCGCGAACTGGAGATGTACTCGCACTTCGTCAGCCCCGATTCGTTCATGATCGTCGCCGACGGCGTCATGCAGGAGGTTGCTGGAGCGCCTCGAAGCGCGGCAGACTGGGCCACGAACAATCCCATCAGCGCCATCGACGATTTTCTCTCGACCAGTTCAGCGTTCGTGGTCGAAATGCCGATGCCACTTTTCAACGAGGGCGCGACGGAGAGTTCGCCCACGTACTTTCCGAGAGGCTATCTCAAGCGTCTGCGATGAGGTCGCGCCACCAGGCGACGGTAGCCGCCAGTCCTTCATCGAGCGAGTAGAGTTCACTCCAACCAATCGATCGGATCCGCGATGCGCTTCCGAAGACTGCCAGGGGATCTTCGGGCCGGTGCGGAAGCGCACCGATGCGCAGCAGACCTCCCCGCCCCATCGATTCTGCCAGGCGCGTCAGGAAATCTGACAGCAGCATCGGGCGTCCGGTGGCCATATTGAATTCACCTTCTGCCTCGGAGGCCAGGAGAGCCACGAACGCACGTGCGCAATCCTCCACGTAGATGAAATCGCGCAGCTGGTTGCCGGACGTACACGCGACGGGCTCGTTCCGCAACAACGAACGGATGACTGTCGGCACGACCCTCGCCGCTGCTTCATGCGGTCCATACGGGTGGAAAATCCTTCCCCACGCGAACGAGGCACCGCTTTGCCTGCAGTACTCGCGAGCGACCGTCTGCAGGGCGTGCTTGGACGCGCCGTAGAGCGTCGCCGGACGAAGCGGCGTCACCTCCTCGAGAAAAGGTGCCGCCGAGGTGTCGTACTCGACGCACGTTCCGGAAATGACGACGCGCTTTCCCCCTTGCTCGATGAATGATTCGAGCAGCGCGATCGACGACTCGAGCCATCGCAGATTCTCCGCGGTAGTCCAGAACTGGCCGGGGATCGCATTCCATGCGAGGTGGAGAAGATGCGTCGGACGGACCGCGGCAATCAGTTCGTGCGTCGCTCGCCGGTCATGGAGATCAGCCTGGTGCCACCGCGGACCTTCCGGTCCCGCTCTCCGCGCGACTGCGTGTACCTCGAAGCCCGATTCTTCAAGAGGGGCCAGGACGTGCCGGCCGATGAAGCCCGTAGCTCCGGTGACGAGGACTCTCAAGAGACAAAGTCCGGATACGAGCGGTCCCGCGGAGAGAGGAAGGGATGGGACAGAGGCCACGCGATTCCGAAAGCCGGGTCATCCCACCGAACTCCGGCAGCAGATTCTGGATGGTATCTCTCCGACATCATGTAGAGCACTTCGGTTTCATCCTGGAGTGTTTGAAATCCATGAGCCACTCCAGGAGGCAGGTAAACCGCGTCCCGGTTCTCCGCCGTCAGTTCGAACCCAACCCACTGAAGACGGGTCGGAGAACCTGCGCGAAGATCCAGGGCCACATCGTAAATGCCGCCCCGCGTGCATCGGACAACCTTTCCTTCTTCCCACGGCGGCTGCTGCCAGTGGAGTCCCCGCAGCGTTCCCTTGCGCTCGCTGAACGAGACGCTGCATTGCCGCAGGGTGGCATCAATCCCGTGCGCCGACAGCTCATCGACGCACCAGCTACGTGCGAAGAGCCCTCGTTCGTCCACGATTCGCTCGAGCGTGATGCGAGTCACTCCCGGAATCCTCGATTCTTCGAATCTCAATCGATCACCGTCAACTCCGGGATCGCCACCAGCCACCGGCCACCCCATTCCCGGATCGAGGCGGTCTGCTCGATGATCTCATCCCGAAGATTCCACGGGAGGATCAGGACATAGTCGGGTTTTTCCTCGTAGAGCGCCTCAGGAGCCCTGATTTCGATCCGGGTCCCGGGCAGAAGCATCCCTTGCTTGTGTGGATTGCGATCCACCGTGAAGTCGAGAAAGTCCGGCCCGATCCCGCAGTAGTTCAACAGCGTGTTGCCTTTCGCCGGCGCGCCATATCCAGCGATCCTCTTTCCTGCTTTCTTCGCTCCGATCAGAAACGTGAGTAACTCTCGCTTGATGTTTTCTACCGCCGCTCTGAAGTTCTCGTAAACCTCCGGGCTGCCGAGTCCGGCCGTCTTCTCCTCCTCGAGCAGGGTATGGACGGCAGTCATCGTCGCACGCGATTCCTCAACGTGCCCGGCATGAATCCGGATCGACCCGCCGTGAGTGTTCAAACGATCGACGTCGAAGATCTGGAGCCCGTGCGCTTCGAAGAGCCGGAGCACCGTACCGAGTGAGAAGTACGAGAAGTGCTCGTGGTAGATCGTGTCGAACTGCTTGAGCTGGATCAGCCGCAGGAGATGCGGGAACTCCATCGTCAGGAGTCCGTCCTTCGCCAGCGCGATCTTGAGCCCGGCAACGAAATCATTGAGCTCGGGTACGTGAGCCAGCACGTTATTTCCAACGAGCAGGTTCGCGCGTCCACGTTCCCGGATGATCTCGCCGGCGACGACGCTTCCGAAGAATCGTGAAATTGTGGGAATCCCCGCATCGATCGCGGCTTGCGCGACGTTGATCGCCGGTTCAATCCCCAATACCGGGATCCCGCCATCCTGGAACCAGCGAAGGAGATACCCGTCATTGCTCGCAACCTCGAGGACGAGGCTGTCGGAAGTGAGTGCAAGCCTCGAGATCATCTGCTCCGCATACCGGCGGCAGTGATCCAGCCAGCTGTCGGAGTAGGAAGAGAAGTAAGCGTAGTCGCTGAAAATCGCTTCCGGCGTCGTGACCGACGGTACCTGCACCAGGAAGCACTGATGGCACACGTAGGCGGTGAGCGGATAGAAGGCTTCCGCCGCGTTGGCTTCTGCCGGACGCACGTACGCATTGGAAAGCGGGGACATCCCCAGCCCGGCAAAAACCGTTTCAATCTCGGAATTACAGAAGCGGCACGTCATTCAATCGCGCCCTTGGTTATCGGGCGCCCGCCAATGGCGATCATCGGTTTGGGACGAAGTTCCGTTTCCTCGGCGAGCCGGGTGCCGTAACCGCCGGCGAGAATGACGACTTTCACGGGGGAATGATACCTGAACGGGTTGAGCACCCGTGTTGATGAGTTCCAGAAAGGCCGCAAAAAGCGAAAGGCCCCTGGGTTTTACCCAGGGGCCTTTCATAATCCCGGCGATGTCCTACTTTCCCACGCAGTTGCCCACGCAGTATCATTGGCGATGCGGAGCTTAACTGCCGTGTTCGGAATGGGAACGGGTGTGTCCTCCGCTCTATGATCACCGGAAACTTTGTGATCTAA
>JBKJVD010000178.1:0-9407 GCA_046590585.1 Thermoanaerobaculia bacterium
CGCACTCGACCAACCGGCAGCGGGGTGGACCTCCATACCGGCTTCGTAGCACGGACCTCTCACCTTGCCACAAAAGCGGCCACTGAACTGGCCGCAGTCCAAAGCGAATCGGGGAACGCCGATTCGGTCCCACTCCAAACCCGGAAGCTCCTAATGAACGGCTGCTCGCCGCCTCGAGATGGCTCGGGGAGCGACACGCAACTCCAGCCCACCCACGACCTGGGATGCGCTCACCGTGAATACCGTGGTCTGCGCCGAAGGGTAGAAGCGCTGCAGCGAATCGTATGCGGCGAAACGATAGCTGCCGGGTGGAACGACCAGGTCGAACCTTCCATCGAATCTCGTGGAGGTCATGAGGATAGGGTTCCCATCCGCTCCGTAGGCCGCAACGGTCAGGTCCGGAACCGGAGTGCCGGCGGAAGTGAGAACGACGCCGCTCACGTGAGCGCCAATCACCAGCGAGAAGTTGAAATCGGTCAGCACCTGACCGAAACCGACGGTGACTCCGACGCCCACGGTGGCGTAACGAAACCCCGGATCGTAGGCGGTGATGGTGTAACTCCCGGGCTCGAGGAGGAGCCGGTAGTGGCCCGTGCCATCCGTCACCGTCGCAGTCGAGAGGCCGGTGCCGTCATAGGCAGCAATCGTGATTCCTGCCAGGGCCGCGAGGGATGACTGGACCTGGCCGGTGACGACGGCGCCGCGCGGTAGTTGGAGATCGACCGTGGTTGCCTGCGATGCGAACACGCTGGACGGCAGGGAACTGCGGAATGCGGCGACACCGGGGGAGAAGCGTTTGAGGTAAGTCAGGCCGGTGTCAAACGCTCCGACACGGTAGCTGCCCGGAGGCAGGATCAGCACGTAGTTGCCGAGGGCGTCGGTGGTCGTGAATCCGCGGGTTGTGCCGTCGGCGTTGAACGCGGCCACGGTGATGCCAGCGAGTCCCGTCGAAGTGAACGCTTCCGTGATCCGGCCCGACAGCCGGCCGCCACGCGTGAGTTGCGTGTCGATCGTCCGGGTCTCGGAAGCTCCGAGCACGAACAGCGTCGAGGTGTCGAACGACTCGGCGCCTGTGACGAAGACGGCGGCGTAGATTCCGTTCGGATCGAAGATCACGAAGCGGTAGGTGCCCGGGGGAAGGAGCAGGCGGAATCGTCCGGCGGCATCGGTACTTCCGGTCGCCACGATGAGTCCATCGCGGTAGACCGCGATCCGCGCGCCGGCAATGACAGCTCGTGTGATCGCGTCGGTGACGGTCCCTTCGACCGTAGCACCCCGAGGAAGCGTGATGTCGGCGGCCGTGGTCTGGGTAGCGACGACGGGCAGGGCGGTCGCATTCGCAAACTCACTGGCGTTCGAGTAGAAACGGGTCAGGTAGTTCTGCGCATCATCGTAGGCAGCCAGGACGTAGCTGCCGGGCGGGAGGACGAGCCGGTAGCGTCCTGTGGCGTCGGTGGTCGTGAACCCGCGTCGCGAGCCGTCGAGGTTGTAGGCTGAGACCGTGATTGAAGCCGACGGCAGTCCGCCTGATGCCGTGATGACACCGGCGATGAACCCGCCTCGGACCAGCGACAAGTTCACGTTCTGCAGCGTTGCTTCGAGGATCAGCGCCATAGAGCCTTCGAACGAATTGGCGTTGTCGTAAAAGCTGGTTGCGTAGATCCCGGCTGGATCGAACGCGAGTACCCTGTACGTCCCCGCGGCTAACGTCAGGGTGTAGCGGCCGGTTCCATCGCTGACCGCAGTTCCCCGCAGGACTCCACCCGTGTCATACGCCTGCACGGTCATTCCCGCCAGCGCCGTTCCGGGCCCGGACTGCGACACCGTGCCGCTGATCGTGGCGGCCAGAAGAGGAAGGGGAGTGACCGAGAGCAGGAAAACCAGGAACAGTCGTCTCATCGGCGGGAGGACAGCTCCTTGCGCACGCGCACTGTGACGCCGGCGCTCTGCAACGGACTCCAGTCGAGCGGACTGGTGGAGAGCGTCACATCCTGCCGCTGGTTGAAAAAGATCACCGACCGCACGCGACCGTACTTGCCATGAATATCGTTTAGAGCCTGGTCATACCACTGCACCGCATTCCCTCCGGAGGAGAGCGTGCCGAATTCCGAGATCATGATCGGCTTATCCAGCTTGACGAGCGCGGGGTAGGCCTTTTCGAGGATCTGATGAAACGACCACCAGCGCGACCACGGCGCCACATCGCCGTAGTTGAGAACGCCGGTGCTGATCCAGTCCACCCACTCCGCGCCGGGATAGTAATACTCGAACCAGGGCATCGAGATGTGCGGCGACCAGACCCAGATCACATTCGTCGCGCTCATCTTCTGGAAGATGAGATGCACATGTTTCCAGGCCGCGATGAAGTCCTCGGGACGATTGCCGTTCTGCGGTCCCCACGGGTAGCGATAGGGGTCGTTCATCTCGTGAGCAAAACGAAGGAAGAGTGGTTTTTTGAATTGGGCGGCGGCGGTCGCCCAGGGCACGATGTAAAAGTCGTAGTCACCGCGCGCGATTGCGGCGAGGCTCGCGTACTCACGCTCGGCGACGGATGGGAGGTTCGGCCGGAGTGAGGCGTCGAAGTCCTTGACCCACGGCTCCCACGTGATCATAGGAACCGAACCGAGCCGGTCGATGGTCTCGATTGCGCGGAGCGGAAAATGCGCCTCGTCGGGACGGTCGCCCCAGGCCTGATAAATCGACACGACCGAAAAACGGTAGTGCAGTTGCGTCTCCAGCGCATCAAACCCACTGAACGAAGCGGGCAGCGCGCCGTCGTACGCTCCGTACAGCATGCGATCGGGCGCGAGCAGCCACGGCCGCGAGGCGAGTTGAGGGAAGGCGGCGCGAAGTTCCTGGCTTCGTGAGCCATGCCTCGAGTCGCGCAGCGCCCGCCCCTCGGCGTCCGACATCTTCTGACCGAAGCGGAGAAGGCGATCTTCCACCGAGTCGTACGCGCGGCGAAGGACGCTCGTCGAAGCGAAATGAAATAGAAGGCCGAGCGCGATCAACCAGCCGAGGGCGAGGAAGGCGATTTGGTATCGGCGCCTGGCGCCGGCTTCTTTGGCTGGGAGTCTGTCCATGCTGCGTAAAGCCGCCCACTCATGAAAGCGATATTGATTGCGACGAACGCGAGCATGCCTGCAGTCGCCTCCGTCGTGATGCGAACTTCTGCTTCCGACGCGAATCGGAGGCGATGGATCACCGTCCAGACCATGCTGGCCACGGACAGCATGACGACGCTGAGAGGAACGATTGCCATGCTGCGAAAATTGCCGCGCTGCCTCTCCTTTGCCGTGGGGATGTAGGGGACGCTGATCCGGAGCACCGCGAGCACGAGGCCCCGCAGGTAAACGTCCCAGCCGCCGATCTTGAGCAGCATCCCGCGCCAGTGCCAGCCGCGCTCGCGGCGGGGATCGGCCAGCCATCGCTGCGCAAACAGGTAAATGGCAATCGCAAATACGGCAACTGGCAAAGCATGCACGACGTATTCGGCAACGAACATCGCCGCGGGCTGTGCGCCAGTCCACAAGTAGAGAAGCGGAATCAGGAGGTAGATCGGAGTGGTGAGACCGACGAGGTAGTACGTGCCGATCATGAGATACGAGATCTTCTGGTGAAGGCTCAGGCGCCGGAAGGCTCGTGGATATTCCTGGAAGAGTACTTCGTAAACGCCTCGCGACCATTTCAGTTGCTGACGCAGGAACGAATCGAGGTCCTCTGGGACGAGGCCGCGCGCCACGACCTCCGGCACATACACGGACCTCCAGCCTGCGGCGTGCAGCCGGATGGACGTGACGAGATCCTCGGCGAGTCCGACTCCATGACCTCCGATGGAATTGAGTGCCGCTCGGCGGAACGTGCAGTTCGCGCCGATGGCGACGGCCGTTCCGGTGCCATGCATGCCCTGCATGATCGGGCCGTAAAAGGCGAAGGTCTGCTCCGCGGCTGCGCGCGCGACGAACGAACGACCCGCGTTGTAGTAGGCCTGGGCGACCTGGACGAACCCAACGCGCTCGTCGCTGAAGGCGCCGAGGATGCGGTCGAGACAATTCTCGAAGGGAATGTGATCGGGATCGAGCACGAGGACGAACTCTTCCGAAGTTCGTTTCAAGGCCGCGTTGATCTTTCCAGCTTTGGCGCCCGGAATCCCGATTAGCTCGAGGTGCACCGCGCCTTGCTCGCGAGCAAGGTCCCCGAATGCAGGGTCCTGCGTGTCATCGAGGAGATACGTCGTGTGCGGGTAACGGATCGCGCGGGCTGCAGCGAGCGTGCGGACGAACATCGCGTAGGGCTCGCCGGGCGAGGAGGTGATGAAGATCGCGACGCTCAGTCCGGCCGGCGCTTCCTGAAAGGCCGGCTGCTCCACATGAAACACGTTGTACCAGCCGATGACGATGCGGGAGACCCCGAACCACGTCGCGAACGAGAGGAGGGCGAAGAGCGTCGGATTGCCGACATGTTCCGCACGAAACCACCAGAACGCGAAGACGGCGACGCTTTGAATCCCGAGGAAGAGGAGGACGCCGAGAGTCCAGCGTTCCCAGCGGGCAACCGGCTGTGCCCGGCGATGCCGGAAGATTTCAGAATCGTCCAGCCAGGGAGGCGCGAATCTCATTCGAGGTGTAGAAGGCGGTCGAATTGTGCTCGGCCGCGAGGTTCAGTGTAGCGCGTCGTGCTACCGGTCTGGTGAATGTCAGCACCGCCCTCCACGGATGGAACGATCCGGCGATGTCGTCGTGGGCGAGGCCCCCGTCGAGGTGCACGGCAACGTCACCGGACTCGCGCTTCAGCGTCCATGAGGCGATCGCGCGGATTTCGCGCTGGGCGATGGGCGTGTAATAGGGATCGTAGACACCGGCATCGAACCGTGACTGATCCGTGTCGCGCCACGCCGCGGATGCCCCGATCGCAATGCGGCCCGCCGGGAACAGCGCGAACGCATCGGCGCTGCGTCCTCGATTTCCATCGAAGTAGCGATGTTGTGCTGCATGAATCGCGAAGCGATCTCCGCGCGTGAGCCCGAGTGACAGGACGTCCGCCGTCGCGTGCTGGCTCAGCGACGCGGCGGATCGAAGCAGCGGCTCGCGCGTCGCGCTGAGCGAGAGCACGTTTCCGCCACGTCGCAGTGCGACGGAAATCGCGGGCATCAGCCGGGTCGTGTCATCGGGAAATCGCATCTGTCCTGCAGTCAAACGCACGGACGCGCGCAAGGCAGGAAGCGCTGTCTCCACTCCGCCGCGCAATGACGAGGCCGATGTAGTCCGAGACTCTGACCTCAGACTGCCACCGTCGAGGTCGATCCACCATTTCGTCAGGGGATCCGAAAAGAGGAACAGCGACGTCGAGCCGGCGAGCGATCGATAGGGTTGATCGTCGGAAAGCAGGCCAGCTCCGATCGAGTAGCCGGGTGACGATGCCGCTTCGATCTCGCGGATGGCTCGCGCTGCCTCACTCCGTTCCGAGACTTTGCGAAAATCAGGGAGGGCGCGACGATAGTCGCCAGACCAGTACTCCGCCTGTGCAAGCCCGAGCCTGGCGTCGGCGTCCTGCGGATTCTGACTCAGGAGCTGAGAGAAGCGCTCGATGGCTGCCGGGTAGCGACCGTCCCAGAGGAGGATTCTGGCAAGGGTGAGTTTCGCTTCGCGCGACTGCGGATACCGGGTCACAGCGCGCGCCGCGATCCGCTCGGCTTCCGCAAACTGTTTCCGCCCCGCCTGTTCCACGGCCTCGGCGACCATCGACTGGAGCGTCTCACCTGCGAGAACCTGCAGGGACAACGTGAGCATCATGCAGAACGCGAGGATGCGTAACGTGGAATGGGAGCGTATGAGAGTCATGTGACGATCATTGTGCTCCCGGTTGTGATTCAACAAACCCTGGCACTGCTGAGAGGCCAGCGGGCGACCCGCCCGCTGAGTCGCGCGCGTCGAGCGCACGACACCCTCTCCAACCTCTCGACGCTCAGGCTCCAAGGCCGCTTCTCAATCCACGCTGTCCCGAGAATCAGCGGGCGGGTCGCCCACTGGCCTCTTAGCCGAAAGGCGGCTCACGAAGTCGGCGCGGCGCGTGGAAGCAGCTGACGAGTCGTTGTGTTAGCCTCGATTGCGATGGATGACTCAAATCCAGTGCATCCGGCGGTTCAGGCTCTCAAGACGATCTGCAGGTGCAACAACATCAAGTTCAGGACGATCGAGAAGGCGATCCGCGAGGGCGCTCATACGATGACGCAGGTGGCTACGCGCACGACTGCGACGACCGGCCATTGCGGCGGAACCTGCACCCCGGACGTCCAGCAGATGCTGGATGACCTGGTTCCGGCCCACGCGAGACCAGCTCCCGTGAGGCCGGCTCCTGCGACGACGGAAGCGAACGCCAATGCCTGGTGGGTGAAGAAATGAAAACGACCCGAGTCGAGATCTACCTCAAGCCCGGCTGAACGAGCTGCCGCAATGCGGTGAGCGACCTGGATGGCCGCGGAGTGGAGATGGTGCGTCACGATCTGGCGAAGGAGCGGCCGAGCCGCGAACTGCTCGCGCAGCTGATCGATGAGTACGGACTCGGGACTGTGATGAGCACGAAGAGTCCCACCTGGAAAACGATGGAACTCGATCTCGCCACCATGACGAAGAAACAAGCGATCGACCTGATGCTCGAGGTGCCGAACCTGATCAAGCGCCCGCTGTTGCTGGTGAACGGGAAAGCGATCTTCGGCTACAAGCGCGATCAATACGACGAGCTGCTCGGATGACTCAGTCGCCCGCCGCGATGGCGCTCGCCTCGATGACGGTCATGCTCTGGATCATCTGGAGTGAAACGATCCGCCGGCGCAGGCCCAGTTTGATTCTGTACAGCGTGCGGGTCCTGCTCTTTCTCGCGATGGCGTTCGTCCTGGTGATGAATCGATTTCGGTTCCCCTACCTTTATTCACCCTCGATCGCGGCGCTGACCTGGTTCGCTGCCGTTGTGGGCGTGCTGGGAGCCGCTTACTTCGGCGGCAAGCTCTTCGTGAGGCGCTGACTCTCCCAGTTCGGCGAAGATCTCGTCGAAGCCGAGCGCGAGCGGCGGCCGCACCGCGGGAGCGGCCAGCAGGTCGCGGAAGAGGCGGGAGATGCGCGAGTTGAACCGGTAGGCGGAACCGCCGGTGGCCATGAACACCGCCGTCGCTTTCTCGACGAGTGTCTTCGCAACGAACACCTTGCAGTCCCGGACGAGCTTTCGATACGCGCCGTCCGTTGGATCGGGTTCGACGGCCGCGCAGTGGCGGATAAATGCGCGGCTGGCCTGGACTGCGAGGTGAAGATTCACCAGCTCCGCCGACAGCAGCACGCCGGGCTGTCCCTTGCGAACCTCCTCGAGCAGCGCGGCCGCCGTCCCCGCGAAAATCGAAGTGAACGACAGCGTCGACCAGTGACGATTGTTGACTCCATCGAGCAGCCCGCTCCACGCGAGAGGTCCGACCACACGTGCGCCCTCGAACCGCAGCGACACGCTCTCGCTGCTGCGCATGCCGATCGCGTCCCACGGCCGGTCGACGGTGACGGAGGCGGGGTCGTTCGCCGCGATGTAGTAGCGGACGTGATCGGATTCATCACGCGCTGCGGCCATGAACCAGGAAGGATGCGTACCCATCGAGCAGAAACTCTTTACGGCGAACAACTGCCCCTCACGCAACACCGCTTTCGTCTTCTGGACGTCGCCGCCGGCTCCCGTCTCTGAATTCGCAACTCCGAAGACGCGGCCCGCACAGGCCTCGCTCCAGGCCCAGGCCTGCTGTCGGACGAAAAACTCCCGCTCTGCTGTTGGAACGTGACGCGGGTCGAGCAGATAGTGCGCGAGCACCGCGGTGTGCATCGCCAGCATCAGGGCCGTCGATGGGGAACCACCAGCGAGGACGCTCAACACCTCGAGCGTGTCCGCCAGATCCGCATCCATGCCGCCCGCGTGCGCGGGCACGTTCAAGCGCAGAAGTCCAGCTTCGCCGAGGAGCAGGAGGTTATCGACTGCGAGCGTCCCGTCGAGATCGTGCTGTGCTTCCCGGGCGACGAGCTGCGGGACGAGTGACTTTGCGGCCGCGACGGCGCGCGATTCGTTCCTGTTCAAGCATTTCCTCCAGGGTTGCCGCTTCGAGAATCTCCGCGATCGCATCGCGCACACGGAGGAAGAGGCCATGAAACGCCGTCGAAGCCTCGACGGGGGTCGGTTGATAGAAGTTGCGGCTCACGCTGCGCGTCGGTGCCAGCGGTCCATCGAGCGCACGAACGACGTCGGCGATGACGATCTCCCTGGCCGGACGGGCCAGGCGAAAGCCACCCCCCGCGCCACGTCTGGAGATGACGAACCCGGCCGCCACGAGCTTGCGCAGGATCTGCTCGAGGAACGGCGTGGGAATCGTGAACCGCTCCGTGATCTCGGCGCGCTTGCACCACGCCGGATCGCACTCACCAATCGCGAGCAGCGCCAGCGAAGCATATTCGGCCGCCACAGTCATCCGCACCGGCGCAGTCTGGAGTTTGTTGATCGTATTTGTCAACAATGTGGTTTCAGGGGTCAGGAGGGCAGGGGTCAGAGGTCAGGAGTCAGGGGTCAGCGGTCATCCGGACTATTGCCCTCGATAAGATCATCCGCCGCGCTTGTCGACTTCGCAGGCGACCTGGCGAGCACCTTCCTGCGAACCATCCGGAATTTCCGGACCGCTCGAAAAAGACGTTACTCTCACGATGTGAAGGTCGCAGTGGTGATTCCGGCGCTGGATGAAGAGGCTTCGATCGGATCGGTGGTTCGTTCGATTGACCGTTCGATCGTCGACGAGATTCTTGTTGGCGACAACGGAAGCCGTGATGCGACGGCGGCCATTGCGCGTGAGGCGGGTGCGCGGGTGGCGCTGGTTGCGGAGCGCGGTTATGGCGCGGCGTGTGCGGGGGCGCTTGCGCTGATGAGTGCGGACGTGGAGATCGTCGTGTTCATGGATGCCGATGGCTCCGACGATCCTTCCGAGATGCCGGCGCTCATCGAGCCGATCGCCAGCGGGCGGGCTGATCTCGTGATTGGATCGCGCGCGCTCGGGGTCGTCGAAACGGGCGCGCTCACTCCGCAGCAGCGGTTCGGCAACTGGCTGGCCACTCGACTGATCGCGCTGCTCTATGGACATCGCTACACCGACCTGGGGCCTTACCGCGCGATCCGTCGCGATCTTCTTGATCGGATCGGCATGCAGGACCGGCGTTACGGATGGACGGTGGAGATGCAGATGCGCGCTCTCCAACTCGACGCCCGGGTGATCGAAGTTCCGGCGCGCTATCGCCGCCGCGTCGGTGTCTCGAAGATCAGCGGAACGCTCAGCGGAGTGGTGAAGGCGGGGTTCTGGATTCTGTACACGATCGCGAAATACGCGCGGCGCCGATGAC
>JBKJVD010000146.1:0-10198 GCA_046590585.1 Thermoanaerobaculia bacterium
CCTCAAAACAACGGTCAGGGTCAAGGATCGCAGCGAATGCGCATCTTTCCGCAAATGTCACTGGCGTGGGTCGGCACCCAGGCATTCGAGGCGACTCCCGTCGTGCGCCGCAGCGCACTGCTATCATTCTGTCAGGCGACAGGAGTCTACGTGCCGCGGTTCGCAACAGGGCACTGGCCGGCTCGACGCCGTCCAGCACGGGCGAGACGCCCGCGAGCCACTGGTTCAACGTGGTTGTTGTTGCTGAAATCCTCATTCACCCTCTCACCGAGTCAAGCTCTTCCACTGTCAGTGCCCGGACTCGTCGACTACTGGACGGGCTGGTCGATGATGCTCGTCTGTTCCTGGCGACTCACGACCACCGTAATCGGATCGCGGCCGCTGACGGGCGCTCCGCGCGTTGGAAACTGCCGGATGATGATGCCATCCGCGATTCCGGGATAGGCCTCGAACTTCACCGTCGACACGGTCAGTCCGCGCGCCTCGAGGGCGGGACGGATGCGGTCGAGCGGCCGGTCGATGAGATCGGGCATGACATACGATGCCGGCTCGGCGGCCACGCTCACCAGCAACCCTACCGGCGCCTGGGCCGTGACGACGGTTCCCGCAGGCGGATCCGCGGCGATGATGCCGCGGCTCGACGACATCACATACGACAGATCGCCGAGTTTCAAGTTCTGCTGTCCGAGCCGCAGCAACGCTGTCCCGGCCGACTGGCCGCCGAGGTCAGGAACGCGAAGAACCAGCGGCCCCGCGCTCAACTCGACCCGGATGGTCGTGCCGCGCTTGATCAGGTTCGTGGAACCAGGCGTGCGGTTCTGCCAGACGACATTGCCGGTCGCCACCTTGTCGGAGTTGCGGCGATGCGTTTCGTCTACATTGAGCGAGACTCCGAGATCCGAGCAGATGGCGCGAGACTGTACCAGGCTGCGGCCGATCAGGTTGGGCGTGGGAAGCGAGCGCCCCTTCACGAAGAAGGTGAACCAGAAGTAGGTGCTGCCACCGAAGGCAGCAACGAGGACGACGAAGAAAAGCAGGTGATTGAGGCAGCCGCGCTTCATTTCGGTCCGGCTCTCTCTTCTTTGCGCGCGTCGCCCTGAAGATCGACGACCTGGTCTACCTTCTTTTCACGTTTCTTCACGACATAGATCGGGATCAGCGCCTCTCTCCAGACATCCTCGACGCGTTCGGCGAACACGAAGGTCAGTCCCGCCTTTACCTCTGCCGGAACCTCAGCGAGATCTTTGCGGTTTCCCTCCGGGATGACCACGGTCTTGATGTTCGCACGATGCGCGGCCATGACTTTTTCCTTGATTCCGCCGACCGAGAGCACTTTACCGCGAAGCGTGATCTCACCGCTCATGGCTACATCGTGGCGCACCGGACGCTCGCCCATCACAGAGGCGATGCAGGAGGCGATGGCCACACCGGCCGACGGTCCGTCTTTGGGGATCGAGCCGGCGGGAAAATGAATGTGAATGTCGTGCTCGGAGAAGACACGATCCTCGATTCCCAGGTCGGCCGCCTTCGAGCGAACGTAGGAATAGGCAGCCGTGACCGACTCGCGCATGACGTCGCCGAGCTGTCCCGTCACCGTGGTCCGTCCGTTGCCCGCCATGCGTGTCGCTTCGATGAACATGATCTCGCCGCCAAACGACGTCCAGGCCAGCCCCGTCGCGACCCCGATCTCCGCGTGCCGCTCGGCGAACTCGTGCTCGAATGACGGCAGGCCGAGATAGGTCTCGAGATCCGCTTTCGTCACGGTGTAGTGCTCGTCGCTGTCGCCGG
Organism: Thermoanaerobaculia bacterium; assembly: GCA_046590585.1. GTDB lineage: Bacteria > Acidobacteriota > Thermoanaerobaculia > Gp7-AA8 > Gp7-AA8 > JBKJVD01. The sequence goes on from JBKJVD010000146.1 coordinate 1,789, forward strand.
ACGCGATGCGGCGTGCGATCTTCCGCAGGATCGTGGCGAGCTTGCGCTCGAGGTTACGAACGCCCGCCTCCGCGGTGTAATCGCGGATCGTGCTGAGCACCGCTTCATCATCGATCGTCACCTGGGAGGCCTGCAAACCGTGATTCTCCAGCAGTTCCGGCGTGAGGTGTTTGGTGGCGATGGTCAGCTTCTCGCTCTCGGTGTATCCGGAGAGACGGATCACTTCCATCCGGTCGCGCAGCGCGGGCGGAATCATGTCGAGCACATTCGCCGTACAGACGAAGAGTGTGTGGGAGAGGTCGAACGGGTTCTCGAGGTAGCGATCGACGAAGGCGTGGTTCTGCCTCGGATCGAGTACCTCGAGCAGGGCTGCAGCGGGATCGCCGCGGAAGTCCTTCCCGATCTTGTCGATCTCATCGATCATGATCAGCGGGTTGTTGACGCCGACCTGGATGTAGCTGGTGATCAGCTTGCCGGGCATCGCGCCGATGTAAGTCTTTCGATGTCCGCGGATCTCCGCCTCGTCCGTGACGCCGCCGACCGCCATGCGCACGAACTTGCGCCCGAGAGCGTCTGCGATCGCGGCGCCGAGGGAAGTCTTGCCGACTCCCGGGGGGCCGGCGAAACAGAGGATCGGTCCTTTGAGGCTGCCTTTGAGCTTCAGCACCGCCAGAAATTCGATGACCCGTTCCTTGACCTTTTCGAGCCCGTGGTGACGCTCATCGAGGATGGCTTCGGCCTTCTGCAGGTCGAGCTGGTCTTCAGTCGACTGGGACCAGGGAAGCTGCAGCACCGTATCGAGATGACCCTTGATGACCGCGTAATCGGACGACGAAGGGGCGAGCTGCGCCATGCGGCTGATCTCGCGGCGTAACTGCGCCTTGTACTCTTCCGCGAGCGGCAGGGCTTCGATCCGGTCGCGGTAGGTGTCTGCCTCGCGATCGCCGCCATTGGGGTCACCCAGTTCGTCCTGGATGATCCTCAGTTGCTCGCGCAGGTAATTCTCCCGCTCGCGACGGTTGATCGACGACTTGATCTGCCGCTCGAGGTCGCGGTCGACGGATGCCTTGCCGAGATCCCGCTGGATCCATTCGATGAGCAGCTCGACCCGTTCGATCGGGTTGACCGTCTCGAGGAGCTGCTGCTTTTCCTCGAGCGGAAAGTTGACGAATGAGGCCAGGAGGTCCGCGAAGGTGTCGGAGCCTTCGACGACATTCATCCTCAGGATGTTCAGCAGCTCGTTCGAGTACTTCGAATCGCTTTCGACCAGACGTTCGAAGAGCGAGAGCGCCTTCGTCATGAGTGCGTCGGTCTTCACGGCCTTCGGCGCCGGGCGCGGGATCACTTCCCGAAGCCGGCCTTCGAAGTACGGCTCCTGCTGCAGCATCTGCACGAGTTCCACTCGATGCCGCCCCTGAAGGAAAAGCTGGTAACGATCCGATGAGAGCGGGAGTCGCTGCACGATCGCGGCGAGCACGCCGACCCTGGAGAGGTCTTCCGGGCGGGGATTCTCTTTGTCACCCGTCTTCTGGCAGAACGCGGCGATCAGGTTCTGGTCGTCCGGGAGGTTCTTGAGCAGGCGCACGTTGCGGTCGATTCCCACCTGCAGTGACAGGACGCCGCCGGGAAACAGCACGGAGGAGACGAGCGGGATGATCGGCACGCGACTCGGGAGGTCATCGTCGAGCCAGCCGGAGCGATCAGACTTACCACGAGTCGGTTGTGCCATCAGATTGGGTGAGCCACACGCAACACATCAGGAATTCAAATCCGGGAGACTTATACTGCAAAGCACTCGAAGGTGATGATCGCAATCGAACAACACGTCGAGGATTGATCGCACCACCAGTTCCGGGCATGATCATTGTAGAAACTCCCGGGCAGTTGAACAATCGTGAACAAGGTTTTTTCCGCGAATGAACGAAACTTTGATGCCGGAAGGATTCACCGATCCTGCTCTGAAGCGGGCTGATCTCCACTGCCACAGCCGCTTTTCGGTCTTCAAGTACTTCAAGCGCGCGAACACCCGCGACTGCTACAACCCGCCCGAAGATGTCTACCGGCTGGCCAAGGAACGCGGCATGTCGTACGTGACTCTTACCGATCACGATTCCATCGACGGCGCGCTCTACCTGCTCAACAAGAATCCGGACATGACCGACTTCTTCATCGGCGAAGAGGTCGAGACCTATTTCCCGGAGACTGCCCAGAGGATTCATGTCGGCGTGTGGGGACTCAACGAGGCCCAGCATCGCGAGATTCAACGCCTCCGCCCGAACATTCGCGAGCTCGTTCCCTACATGCGCAGCGAGAAACTCATCTTCGGCGTCAACCACCTCTTCCAGAACTATCGGATGAAGAACGTCGCCGCCAAATACATCGCCGAGTTGATCGACATGTTCGACATCTTCGAGGTGATGAACGGAGCCATGGCCTCGTTCCACAACCGCATGGTCCACCAGCTCGTCACGACGGTCCAGAGTCACGGACGGCAGATGTCGATGGTGGGAGGCTCCGACGCGCACACGCTCAAGCACGTCGCGAAGGTGCACACGGTTTCGAAGGGCGAGACGGTCAACGAATTCCTCGAGAACGTCCGCAAGGGCAACTGCTTCGCGTGGGGTTCGGAGATGCGATTCAGCGAACTGCTGAGTGACATCTACCTTCTGATCCTCGCCTATCACGGCGAAACGCGGAACGACCTCCTCTCCGCCGATTACACGAACACCGACAAGGCGATCCAGCTCGCGGGCCGGCTCGCCAGTGTGCCGACCGCGATCTCAGGATTGCCGGCGGCAATCACTTCGCTGAACTACCTCAAGCAGATCGTCGTGACCAAGGGCATCTCGCTCCGCTTCGCCAAGCTGATGGAAGAGATGCGCCCCGGCTTCGAGCGGCAATAGCGGCCGTTGGCTCACGTCCGGCTAGTTCTTGTGGATTGCCGCAACTTCTTGTCGGGACCTTCTCGTTGGAAATGTGGCCGTTGGACGACCACGTCCGACGGTCGGGCGCGCCCGGGCGCACGACTGCCCTGTGGATGCTAGCGACGGCGGGGATTCTCCGCGCGCCAAATCCCCGCTGACGTGATTTGCGACAGAGCAGTCGAGGGCTCGACGCCCTCGACCGTCGGACGGGGTCGTCCAACGACCTCTGAAGATCGCGCGCCTCCGACACCCGCATCAACCCAGAAGCTAGAACTTCAGGGCGAGGCCGCCGACGTAGCGCCGCGATCCACCTTCCGCTGGGTCGTCCGCCAGGAACGGTGAATTCGTCGCATTCGCCAGCTCGATCCCCAGGAGCACGTTGAGATCGATCGGCAGGTAAAGCGATTGAGCGAGGCGGACATTCACACGCTTGCTCCGGTACTCCTCCGCTGTGGTGGGCTGAGGCTGGCGCATGCCGCGATACGAGAGCGCCAGCGAGGTCCGAGTCGGGAGGAAAGTCGACTGCAGGTCGCCCGAGACATACGATTTCCGTCCCGATGCGGCCAGAGCCGGGTTGGCCTCCCCTGCGCTCGCCACAACATCGAGAGCCAGCGTCTTTCCGAACGTGCGGCGGCCGTTGACGCGAACGTCGCGCCGGGTGTCCCCCGCATCGACGTACAGCCCGTCCCAGAACTGGTCGAAGCCATCCTGCGAAACCACGCGCAACGGTGCATCGACTTTGCTGATGCTGATGACCCCCGACAGCTGGTTGGCCGCATCCTTCGTCGACGCGATGCCGAACGAGTACGAGTACTTCGGCAGGATTCGCATCTCGTCCGACCAGGTCGTCATGATGGGAGTCGTCGTCGCGATTGATTCGTCGAGCACCTTATACATCCCGGTTGCGAAGATGGCGGTCGACTTACCGAACTTCCACTCCGCGCCAGTCTTGGGCGCCCAGGCGCTGCTTTCCAAACCGATCCTCGAGGCGAGGCCGTACTGCAGGAGCAGTCCATGCCCGACGAGCACCGTGCCGTTTGCACCGAGATCGGCCTTGCGGATGACCTCCCCCGGAGCGGTCGTATTCGTGGCGCCTCGGAAGCTCTCCTGAACGACGCGGACGGAAACACCGAGAGCACTCCGGCCGGTCTGCACGATCGGCGTATCGCCGCCAATCTCGATCACGTCGGAGTCGAACGCCGACGGCCGATAGAGATTCGCCTGCGCCAGGTAGCGGATCTGGACGCGTGTATCGCCATGCTCCCACTCGAAGTTATGTGCCTGGACATCGGCTTGCCGCTCCCCGGCATCGAGTGTCTCGCGATAGCGCCACCACGACTTGGTCGAAGCGACGCGGTAGCTCTCATGCGCCCCCGATCGGATTTCCATCGACATCACGCTCGACTCAGCGACGGGAGAGGTCAGATCTTCCGAGGTGTCGATCGGGTTCGCCAGCCGCTGCATGTTGCCCGTGATGCCGAGTTGCCAGTTGTCAGTGAGCCGGCTGTGCAGCCCAAGCGCGGTCTGGGCATACGATGGAGCGGCGTTCGCCACTCCGGTCATGGACACCATCTCCCCGCTCAGGCGTGGAACCTCGTACGGAAGGTCCGCCTCGCCGGCCAGCACGCGATCCACCTCGCGAAGGACATCAGGCGGCAACGAACCGCGGATCTCCCAGATCTCCTGCGCTTTCGATCGCGCCCGGGCGCTCTTTTCATCCGCCATGCGCAACGTCACCTTGTGATCGGGCTTCGTGGGGACGACGGTGGCAATCGCCGGAATGAAACCCTGCTTCAGGGCGATGATCCGGTAAATACCCCCTCGGAGTTTCGGAAGGGAGAACGTGCCGTCCGTTCCCGTGTAGGTCTGCACGGCCGCGAAATCCTCGAGATTGAGCGCGATGACGAGGGCGTTCTCCGCGGGGCCGGCGGGAACCGTGACGCTTCCGAGCACGCGGAGCATCACAGGAATCTGCGTCTGTCCGTGCGCAGCGACTGCAGAGAGCGCGACGATGGTCGCGATCGCGAATGCACTGGAACGACGCATACGCACCTCCGATCTGCAGGCAGACGAAAAAAAGAATCGACGTCCCCGCGACGCCTTCGCATCGCAAGACCGCCCCGTCCCGGAACTCCCACCTCCACTGAGGTGACGCCGTCATGGTAACGCTGCCAGCGAAATTAGTCTCGGACCCGGTGAACTCGTAACAAATTGGTCTTGGCCCGCTGATAGATTGGCGAACCCATCAGGATGACCAGGCGGTCCCCGGGCCGGACGATTTCCTTCGTCAGCAGCATCTCATCCACGCGATCGACGATCTGCTCGTGAAACTCTCCGGCATCCTTGACCACGAAGGGCTGGACTCCCCAGAGCAGGTTCATCCGCCTCGCGACCCAGGTCGAGGGCGTCAGGGCGATGATCGGCTGGCGCGGCCGGAACTTCGACATGAGGCGAGCCGCAAAGCCCGTTTGCGTAAAGACGACGATGAACTTCGCGTCGAGTTGATCGGCTGCGTAGTTCGCCGCGCCGGCAAGGGAGTCCGTGAACTCGTCCGTTTCCGAATTCTGGCGGAACGGCTCGCGGTTCGCGGCCCCGAGCTGCCGGTTCGCCTCCGCGGCGAACACGATGCGCGCCATCATCTGCACGGTCTCGACCGGGTAGCGCCCTGAGGCCGTCTCCGCCGAAAGCATCACGGCATCGGACCCGTCGAAGATCGCATTCGCCACATCCGACGCCTCGGCACGGGTCGGACGCGCATTCGTCGTCATCGACTCGAGCATCTGAGTCGCCGTGATGGCGAACCTCCCCCACCGGCTGGCAGCCTTGAGGATCTTCTTCTGCACGATCGGCACGTCTTCCGGAGGCAGCTCCACGCCGAGGTCGCCGCGTGCCACCATCACGCCGTCGCTGGCCTCGAGAATCTCGTCGAGATTGTCGATGGCCTGCGGTTTCTCCAGCTTGGAGATGATGTTGACCTCGTGCCCGCCGCACTCACGCAGCAATTCGCGGAGATCGACGACGTCGCTGCGGCGGCGGACGAACGACGCGGCAATGTAATCGACGCCTTGCTGAACGGCGAACCGGACGTCTTCCTTGTCCTTCTCCGTGATTGCCGGGATCGTCAGCTCGGAGTCGGGAAAATTCATTCCCTTCTTCGACGAGATCACGCCGCCATGAATGACGCGCGTCGACACGATCGTGTCTTCGAGCCCGGTGACGACCAGTTCCACCAGTCCGTCGTTGATCAGGATCCGCTGTCCGACCTGGACTTCGTTCGGCAGCGTGGCGAACGGCGTCGAAACACGGCGGGCATTCCCCTTGAGCGCCTGGGTGCTGATCTCGAATTGATGTCCGGCCTGCAACTCGATGACGCCATCCACCTCGCCGATGCGCAGCTTCGGCCCCTGGATGTCGCCGACGATCGGCACGTAACGTCCGAGTTCCGTGGCAACGGAGCGGATCAGCTGAATCACCTTGCCGTGTTCGGCGTGAGTGCCATGGGAAAAGTTCAGGCGGAAGGAATCGACGCCCGAGGTGAGCAGGCGGAGGATCATCTCCTCGCTGTTTGATGCCGGGCCGATGGTGGCGAGGATTTTCGTGCGACGCATGGACTGCGGAGTCTATCCGGGACAAGTCAGAAAATCGAAGTCAGAATTCAGAATTCAGAAGTTGAGAAAGAGTCAAAGGCTTCAGGCGCGATGCGGCAGGAGAACGCCGCAGCGCATCTCGAGACACGGGATGCGATGCGCCAGGAGAACGCCGCGGCGCATCTCGAGACACGGCATCACTTCGAGGTGAACACCGAAAGACTCGAAACAAAGATCGAATTCGTCGCGGAGGCCGTGGCAGCGGTTCATGAAACCCTCGATCGTGAGGCTGCCGATATTCGCGACGAGATGCGCCGCAGCTTCGACGAGACGCAGTCGATGATCAACTTTTCACACGCCGAGCTCGATCGGCGCGTCGGAAAACTGGAGTAGGCACTCATCGACCTCCAGTCACGTGTTGAGCGTCTGGAAACGACGACGCACTGACGCCAGATCCCGACGCCGCGCGTCATCCTGAGCCGGCGGAGCTGCAGCCGCGCGGAGCGCTGCCGCAGCGTAGCGCGGCGAAGGAACTCGAGATACGAGGATCGAAAACAACTCAGCGGGCGGGTGGCGCAAGATGAACAGCGCCGTGATTGAGTTGCTTCGCCGCGCTACGCCGGCTCAGCATGACGTGGTTGGGCTTAGCGACCCCGAGAACAGTTTCTCACCTCAGTCGCCGCGAAGCGCGGTTCCTTGACTCAGCACGACAGGTCGAGTGTCTCGTCATCGAATTCACCCTCCCGGACCCTCATCGCACTCCGCTTTTCCCAACAGCCCAAAGCCAACAGCCAATAGCCATCCTGTCGTATAACTGATCGATGACCGCGATCGCCGGACCTCCGCTCTCTGCCAGGGTGCGCAAGTTTCCCTGCGTCGATTGCGGGGCAGATGTGCAGTGGAATCCGGGCACTGCGGCCTTGAAGTGTGGCTATTGCGGCGCCGAGCGCGCAATCACGACGCCGGCTGGCGAGGTGAAGGAGAAGTGCGTGGAGGCGGCGCTTCGGGCCCCTCGCAACACCGGCTGGGGAGCGGAGCGCAAAGTTGTCGCGTGCAAGCGTTGCGGGGCGCACACCACCCTCGAGCCGCACGTCGCCGCGACGCGCTGCGCGTTCTGCGGAACGAACGCGGTCGTTGAGACGCCGGCTGACGCGAACATCGTGCGCCCCGAGGGGCTGCTGGCGTTCCGGATTCCTCGCGAGCAGGCCGTGCAGTCTTTCCGGCAGTGGCTGGACGGACTGTGGTTCCGGCCGAACGACCTGACGTCATCATCGCGGCTCACCGAGATCCAGGGTGTCTACGTCCCCTTCTGGACGTTTGACGCTGCGACGGAATCGGACTGGACGGCCGAGGCGGGATATTACTACTACGTGAGCGTGCAGCGCGTGCAGAACGGCAGGAACGTCAGCGTTCAGGAGCGGCGCGTGCGGTGGGAGAACGCCGCCGGTTCTCTCTCGAAGTTCTTCGACGACGTTCCGATCCCGGCGTCGCGCGGAATCGACAGCGCGCTGGCCGGAGAGATCGAGCCGTATCCGACCGCGGATCTCATCGAGTACGAACCGTCGTATCTCGCGGGATTTCTGGCTGAAGAGAATGCGATCGATCTCGATGAAGCGCTGAACCTTGCGAAGGAACGGATGACCAGCGAGATCCGCTCCGCGTGCGCGGCCGAAGTTCCCGGCGACACGCATCGGAGCCTCGCGGTCGAGTCGACGTTCTCTGCGGTCGCCTATAAGAACGCCCTGATTCCGATCTGGATCGCAGCCTACGACTATCGCGGCAAGCCGTATCGATACATCGTGAACGGTGTGACCGCGAAAAGCAGCGGAACGGCGCCGTGGTCGTGGGTGAAGATCACGCTGGCGGTGATGGCAGCGCTGATCGTCGCGATGATCGTGC
>JBKJVD010000239.1:0-30369 GCA_046590585.1 Thermoanaerobaculia bacterium
CCCGCGCAATGTTTGCGCGGGTTCAAAGGCAGGCGCACGGGTCGCCCGCTTGCCTCCTCCATGGTTCCGAGATCGATCGAGCAGGGTTCTTGACCGGCCTGCCGGAACTGGCCACTATTTGGATGGCTCCTAATTGCGAGTCTGCGTTCGCCGTTTGAGTCGAAGGAGCCGTCGATGACTGAACCGTCACAGAAGCTCATCCGCACTGTCGGCCTCGGCGGCCTGATCGCCATGTGCATCAATGCGGTGGTCGGTTCCGGCGTCTTCCTCCTTCCTTCCGAGTCCTACAAGTTACTCGGAGCGTTTTCGCTCTGGGCTCCGCTGCTCTTCGCCGTCCCCGTCTTCATCCTCGTCCTCTGTTTTGCGGAGGCGGCGAGCCACTTCACTGAGCCAGGTGGCGCTTACCTTTACGCGAAGACCGCGTTCGGAGACTTCATCGGTTTCGAGACCGGATGGATGAACTGGATCGCGCGCGTGACGTCGCTCGCCTCACTGTCGAATGGCTTCGTCCTGGCGATGGCGTTGTTTTATCCGGGCCTGAAGACGGGCGCACCGCGGGGGATGGTGATCTTCGTCACCATCCTCGCTCTCGCCGTGATTCACTTTCTCGGCGTCCGCTACGGAGCCGCTTCGATCTACATCTTCACATTCGGCAAGCTCGTGCCTCTGGTCGGTTTCATCATCCTGTCGCTGGCGGTGTGGAAGACGAACCCGATTCCAGCGTCGCTCACGCTTCCCGGTCCCGGCACGCAATGGATCGACGCCGCGCTCTTCATGCTCTTTGCCTATGCCGGGTTCGAGAACCTTGGCGTCCCGGCGGGCGAGTTCAAGAACCCGCGACGCGACCTGCCGCTGGCGCTGCTCAGCGGCATCGCCGCGATCGCCGCGATGTACGTGCTCGTGCAACTCGGGGCCATGTCTGCGCTGCCGGATCTTTCGCAGACCGACACCCCGATCGCCGCGGCGGCTTCGGCGATCATCGGACCGATCGGCGGCATCATCGTCACGATCGGCGCGCTGCTCTCGATGGCCGGAACGAATTCTGGGACGATGCTCGAAGGATCGCGCATGCTTTACGCGCTCTCCCTCGACCGGCGGATGGGACCCATCTCGTATGTCCATCCGAAGTTCCGCACGCCGAGCGTCGCCATCGGGATTCACGCGGTCGTCGCCCTCGCCTTCGCGCTGAGCGGCTCGTTCCGTCAGCTCGCGCTGCTGTCCGCAGTGGCGCGTCTCGCTACGTACCTCGCCACGTCGCTGGCAGTCCCGCGACTCCGGAAACTCAACGAAGGATTCCGCACCCCGGGACTCATCGTCCCCATCCTTGGTACTGTCGTCGGCCTCGCGTTCGTCGCAGCACTCGACCGATGGAAGTTACTGGCCGGCGCGATTGCGCTGACTGTCGGCGCCGTGGTGTATGTGGTCACCAGGAGGCCCACGAACTCTACGGAGCCAGGGGCAGGATCTGACTTCGGAGGTTGACCTTCTCGCAGTGCGGGCAGAGACTGGACACTCAGGAGGCAATCCATGGGCTCGTCGCTGGAACTGGCTACCCGTCTCTCCGCGGTCGTCGAGGCGCAGCAGGAAGTCCTCGCTGCGATCACGGACCTGGAACAGGTGATGGCGCTGATCGTCGATCGCACGCCGGCGGTCACGAACGGCGACGGTGCAGTCATCGAACTCGTGGAAGGCACCGAACTCGTGTACCGGGCTGCCTCTGGCTCGGCTCGCAGTCACGTCGCGTTTCGCCTGCCCCTCGAACACAGCCTCTCCGGCGTCGCCATTCGCGATAAGACCGTGGTCCGCTGTCACGACGTCGAACTCGACCCGCGCGTCGATGCCGCCGCATGCAGGGCCATCGGAATCCGCTCCATGATCATCGCGCCTCTCGTCGAGAACGGAGCCGCGGTCGGAGCGCTCAAGACGTTTTCGGCGCAGACCGGCGCCTTCGGCGATCTCGACGTGTATGCCCTCCAGTTACTCGCAGGACTGACCTCGTCGGCCCTGCTGCACGCGCGCACGTTCCGCGAACGTGAGGCATCCGAACTCCGCTATCGCATGCTCTTCGAGCGCAACGTTGCTGGAGTGTTCCGGACGACGATCGACGGCCGGATCCTCGACTGCAACGACGCGCTCGTCCACTATCTCGGCTACGACTCGCGCGACGACCTCATGGCCCATCCGGCCTGGGACCTTTACCACCAGCGCAGCGATCGCGAATGGTTCCTGAACCTGCTTCAGGAAAACAAGCCACTCCTGAATCTGCGCATCCCTTTCCGCCGCAAGGATGGAACCTCGCTGCTCGGCGTCGTTTCCGCCAGCCTCGTGCCAGGCGACGATGGCGAGACACAACTCTTGGGAACGATCGTGGAGAGCTGAGGCGGTTCCTCGGGGTTCCTCGGAGTTCCTCGGAGTTGTGGCATGCGGAGGCGCGCCTTTGGTGAGCGTCGCAAGGACCGTCCCACTTTTGACTACCCTCATGCAAGCTGTCTCCCTTCTCCCCGCGGGAGAAGGTGGCGCCGCGCGCCGGATGAGGGGACGCGCGAACGTAAGTTGAATCCATCGCGTGGATCACGAGTGCAGTAGATCTCTCAGTCCGCCTAACCGCGAATCGCACCGTCCTTGCATGCACCGTCTGGTCGACAATCAACATTCGCGCCACCCCTCATCCGGCGCTGCGGCGCCACCTTCTCCCACGGGGGGAAGGAAGATAAGTCACCGCTTCACCGCAGAAGGCGCGTGGTTCCAGGTACGCAGATGCGCATCGTTGCTGCGCGATGCCATTGTTTTGAAGGGGCCGCGTGCACAAACAGCTCTCGGCTGTTGGCTCTTGGGAAAGGCAGAGGTTGGCGGTCCTGTTTGACGTATCCGGTCAGAACATCCAGGCGCAGATGATTACGGCTGCGACTGCTGCTGCGATGTCGCCGATGAGTGCTGCCGGCACGGCGTGGCGGGTCCGTTTGATATTGATCGCGCCGAAGTAGATCGCGAGGACGTAGAAGGTCGTTTCCGAGCTGCCGTACATCGTGGCCGCCGTGCGTCCGATCAGTGAATCGGGACCGTACTGCTTGATCAGGTCGGTCGCGAGCGCCAGCGACCCGCTTCCGGTCAGCGTGCGCAGGGCAGCGAGGGGAAAGAGTTCCGCTGGAAATCCGACCAGGCTCAGCGCGGGACGGATTGCGTCGGTCAGCATCATCATCGCGCCGGAGGCGCGGAACATGCCGATTGCAACGAGCAATCCGACCAGGAACGGGATGATCTTCACGGCGACGTCGAAGCCTTCCTTCGCGCCGTCGACGAACACGTCGAATACCTTGACGCGCCGGATCAGGCCGATCAGCGGAATGAACACGAGCAGCACCGGCACGGCCCAGAGAGAGATTGCGTTGAGAACGTCACGCATCGACGGTGACCTCCCCAACCGGCGCTTCCGGCGCCGGCATTGGGAAGAAAGGCTGCAGCATCTTTGCCGCCGTGACCGCGACGATCGTCCCGATGAACGTGGCGGCGATGGTGGTGCCGATAATCGCAGTCGGAGTCTGCGCTCCTGCGGCGGCCAGCACGCCGAGGATCGTGGTCGGGATCAGCTGAACACCGGCGGTGTTCAGTGTCATGAACGTCACCTGCGCGTTGGTCGCCGTGTCGCGCGATGGATTGAGCGTCTGCAGCTCTTCCATCGCCTTGATGCCCATCGGCGTCGCGGCGTTGTTGAGACCGAGCATGTTCGCTGCGACGCTCATCACCATCGCGCCGATAGCCGGGTGATCGGCGGGAACGTCGGGGAAGAGAATTCGCCTGACCGGACGAAGAAGCCAGCCGAGCGTGGCCACCAGCCCGGCTTCCTCGGCGATCCGCATGATGCCGAGCCAGAGAGTCATCACGCCGATCAGTCCGATGGCGATCTCCACCGCCGTCTTCGCCGAATCGACCGCCGCCTTCGTCACAGCGTCCGCCGTGCCGTTGATGGCCGCCACCACGAGGGCGATCGCCATCAGGCCAAACCAGATGTAGTTGAGCATCCGCTCATTGTAAGGGGCTGGGTGTTGGCTCTTGGCTCGACCTCTCGGACGGTCGTCCAACAGGCACACCATCGAGACAACTATCCAGGGGCAGTTGGGCGACCCGCCCGACTGTCGTTCGCGTCGAGCGAACGACGCCCTGTCGCAAGACGCCGCACGGCAAGTTCCCGCGGTGCAAACGCCAGTCTCGTGATTTGCAAGAGGGCAGTCGAGGGCTCGACGCCCTCGACCGTCGGACGGGGTCGTCCAACGGCCACGAACACGATCGAGCCTCGCCTTTCCCAACAGCCAAAAGCCCACAGCCAACAGCTGCCCCGTCAACTCCCTTGGAACTAAACTTCCACACAGCAGTTATTCACGACGGAGAGGCGATGGACGAGCAGAGCGACGCGGAATTGATGCTGCGAACACGCTCCGGTGAACCCGATGCGTTCGCCACGCTCGTCGATCGCCACAAAGACGGACTCGTGAACTATCTGACACATCTGACGGGGCATCGCGATCGTGCCGAGGACTTCGCGCAGGAATCGTTCGTGCGGCTGTTCGAGTCGGCGGCACGGTATGACGAGCGTGGCAAGCTGGCTCCTTTCCTCTATCGCATTGCCACGAACCTGGTGCGCAGCGAGGCGGTGAAGAATCGCGTACGGCAGATGCTGCTGCTCAAGTTCGTCCGGCCTGAGGAGCAGACGTCCGAGCGAGTCTCGCCCCATGGAGTGATGTTCGAGCGCGAAGTGCAGCAGCAGGTGGCGCGGGCGCTCGAGGCGATCCCGGTCGCTTACCGGGCCGCCGTGGTGCTGCGTGACATGGAAGGCTGGTCGTACCAGGAGATCGCGGCATCGCTCGGCTGCACGGAAGGAACGGTCAAGTCGAGGATTGCCCGCGGTCGAGACGAGTTGCGCAACAGACTGACCCGCTATTGGAACGGAGCGTCATCCAGTGAACCACGAAGAGCTTTCTGAACTGCTTCGCACCCTTCCTCGGGAGACCGCATCGAGCGGCTTCACGTCGCAGGTGATGCGCCGCACGCGGGTGCGCCGCGTAGAAGCTCCCCGCTGGCGTCTGGTCATGGCGACGGCCCTCGTTGCCATCCTCGCCATGGTCTCCGTGGCCGGAGTCCGACTGGTCGCCCAGCGCGAACGCACGGCCAGAATCCGAGCCGAACAGATCGATCTCCGCAGGGAACTCGAGCAGCTCAAGGCGATCTCGAAAGATGCCGAGCCGGTGGTCTATGTCGGAAGCAGCGGCGCCTACGACGTCGTCCTCGACGTTTCGAAGCAGAAGCGCATCACCAGTACGAACGTGCCGGTCATTCTCGTGTCAGACGACGGCTCTCTCTGAGATTCAACGATCCGCGGCAGGGCCGCATCACAGGAGGCATCATGAAAGTCAGCAGCATGCTCCGCACCTTTGCAGCCGCGGCACTGGTCGTCGCAATGGTTCCCGCGGTCCACGGCGAGGAGAAGAAGGTCGTCAAGCGAACGATCATCGTCAAGGATGGACAGGTCTACACCAGCAACAATGACGACGCCAGCTCACTCCGCGGCGGCGTCATGGTCCGTCGCGGTTACCTTGGCGTGAACCTCCTCGAGATCACCCCCGAACTACGCGATCACTACCGCGTATCGAAAGATTCCGGAGTCCTCGTATCGAGGGTGGAGTCCGACAGCCCTGCGGCGAAGGCCGGGATCCACACGGGCGACGTCATCACCGCAGTGGATGGAGCCAGGGTTGATTCGCCTGGTGACGTCGCTCGCGCCGTCCGCAACAAGAAGAACGGCGAGAGCGCGCGCATCGAGTACTCCCGCGATGGAGCCAGGAGCGTGGCCGTCGCCTCGATCATGGAACGGGAACGCCCGCAGATCGACCTGAGCGAGATCACCGATCACATCGGCGACATCACCGCGAATATCGGCGACGTCGGCAAGCGGCTCGAAGAGCACTTCAACAGCCCCGAGTGGAAGGCGAAAATGGAAAAGCTCGGCGACTGCGGCCGCATGCAGAGCCGCCTCCAGGAACTGGAAACACGCCTCAAGGATCTGGAGAAGAAGCTGCGTTGAACCGGTTCCTCGGAGTTCCTGAGATTCTAGTTCCTCGGAGTTCCTCGGGGTGGGCTGAACGACAGGGAGGCTACACTCGTCCTCCTGCCGAGGAACTCCGAGGAACCCGAGGAACCCGGAGGAACTCTGATTTGAACTCCGAGGAACCCCGAGGAACCGTCTCCCCGCTTCACCCAACGGTGTTAGAACGTCCTGATGATTCGGTTCTGGCGCGTCGCTTCACCCTGGTTCGTGGTCCTGCTGGCGGTTTCGTGTGGGAAGCCTGAAGCCATTGTTCCGCAAGCTCCGGTTGCTCCGCGTCCGTCGATCCTGCTGGTCACGCTCGACACGACGCGGTTCGACTCCATCGGGCCCGATGCACGTAATGTTCAGACCCCGGCGTTCAATGCACTTGCAGCGCGAGGCAGCCGGTTCGTCCAGGCCTACGCGACCGCTCCCCAGACTCTGCCGTCGCACACCTCCATGCTCACGGGTCTCTACCCCGGTGGGCATGGGGTCCATGAGAACGGACGATATCTTTCCTCGGTCCACCAGCTGATTGCTGAGCGACTGCAGGCCGCGGGCTACAGCACCGCGGCGTTCGTGTCCGCCTTCGCGCTCTCCCGTCGATTCGGCCTGGCCCGGGGGTTCAAGACCTACGACGACGAGACACCGCCAGGAGGTGCGGAACGCTCCTCGGCCGGCACGACGGACCGAGTACTCACCTACCTCAAATCCGAGCAGCAGTCCCCTGCCTTCGTGTGGGTTCACTACTACGACCCGCACTACCCTTACGCGCCGCCGGAGCCTTTCCGGTCTCGTTACGCCGCAACTCCTTACCTCGGTGAAATCGCGGCGATGGACGCGCAGCTCGGACGACTGGTCAAAGCCTTCGAGGAGAGCACGAAGGGACCACACGCGATCGTGATCGTTGGCGATCATGGCGAAGGCCTCGGCGATCACGGCGAGGCGCAGCACGGAAACCTTCTCTACCAATCGACGATGCACGTTCCGCTGCTCGTCATCGGCCCGGACGTGCGGCCCGGCACGATCGCGGTCCCGGTCAGCACGCGCCGGATCTTCGACACATTGCTCGACTGGGCCGGACTGGGGGGCAGCACCTCGCTCCGCCGGGCGGGCGCCGAGGTGGTCGCGGGCGAGGCGATGAAACCGTTTCTCGACTACGGGTGGCAACCACAGGTGATGGCAGTGGAAGGGCGCTACAAGGCGATCCTCTCCGGCTCTCTCGAAGTCTATGACGTCGTGGCCGATCCGGCAGAAACCCGCGACCTGGCGGCGAGCGCCAGTCTCTCGCGCACCGCGCGCGCTACCTTGCGCGACTATCCGCTTCCCGACCTCACGCCTGCGAAATCCGAAGGCGCAATGAGTGACGAGGATCGGAAGAAGCTGGCGAGCCTCGGATACGTCAGCTCGGAAACGAGGCCGGTCGTTCGCAAGGATGCTCCACGCGCCGCCGCCATGACCAGCCTTTTCGAACTCCTCGACAAAGCGTCGGGACTGTTCGTGCGGGAGCAGTATGCCGCTGCAATCCCGTTGTTGCAGGCAATCCTGAAACGCGATCCGCAGAACCTGGACGCCTCGCTGCGACTTGCCGTCGCCCACTCTTCGCTCGGTCACGACGGCGAAGCATTGGAGGCCTTCTCCCGGGCGCGGGCGATCGCACCCGCGTCGCAGGACGTCAAGACCTACCTGGCGCTTCATTACGCGAAGGGGCCCGGCTGGCAGCAGGCCGTGCCGCTCCTCGAGGAGATCGTCCGTGAATCGCCGGATCGACTGCCGGCGCTGGAAGCACTCGCGCAGGTTCGGGAGCGGCAGCATCGGGTGGAGGATGCGATTTCTCTCCGCCTGCGTATTCACTCCATGAGAACCGCGAGCGCCGCGGAACTGGTGCACCTCGGGGAGATGCAGATGGCCGCCGGCCAGACGGAAGCGGCCATCACCACGTTCGAGAAAGGACGCGACGCGGACCGGGAGCGGTTCCGCAGCGATCTCGAACTCGGCGTGCTCTATCTCGCTGCGCGTCGATTCACTGAGGCGCGGGATGCACTCGATCGCGTTCCACGCGACCACCCTGGATATCCCATGGCGCTCTTCAAACGCGCGCAGGTGTCCGTGCTCCTCAACGAGCCGGATCAGTCCGATCGCATCGCCCGTGCCTCGCGTGGCGCAGATGCCACGACCCGGCAGCTGGTCGATTCAGAGCGGCTCTTCGAAGGAAAGCGCTAGAAATCTCAGATCGAAGCCGCCAAGAATAGAGGCTGGCGGGCGTCCCCGCCCGTCGTGCGCCGCAGCGCACCGCCCTCGTACATCACGCGCGGCACGAGCCAACGTCGCCGCGATTTGCGACAGGGCACTGGCCGGCCCGGGCGCCGTCCAGCACGGGCGGGGACGCCCGCGAGCCACCGGCCGCGGCGCACTTCTCTCGGGCTGTCCCGCGCGCGGGCCAACGTGGTTCAACAAACAAAAAAAGGCCCGGCGTGGTGCCGGGCCTTTCGATGCGTGGATGGATAGTCGCGCTAGAACTGGAAACGCGCTGAGACCTGAATGCGGCGCGGGTCGTAGAACGCGCGGGCATACGGGGCGATCAGCCGCGAGCCGGCAGGTGCAGTCGTCGGCAGCGGGATGTTGGCCGGAACCTCGATGGATGCGACATTCGGATCGGTGGTGAATCCGAGGACTCCGACGCGGTTCTCGAAGTTGTAGCCGGTCTGCTTGTTGAAGAGGTTGTAGACATCGACGCCGAGTTGGAGATTGAACCCGCGAATCAATCCGATGTTCTGCGTGTAGTTCAGATCCATCTGGTAGTGATCCGGAGTCTTGCGGCGTCCGGCCGGTTCAGCGTAACGATTCGTATCGCTCGTCGAACCGGTGAGACTCTTGTACGGCAGGTAGCTGTGGATCTCGTAAGGCGAACCTGACTGGTACAGGCCATAGGCGCCGGTCGTCGCATGCCACGGCAGCTCGTACGTTCCATACGCCTTCAGCAGGTGCCGGCGATCGCCACGCAGGTCGCCGTACTTGTTGTTCCAGAGCTGGCGGCCCGGATCGTCGGCGATGTTCGAAGATCCGATGAAGATGTTTGCGTCGTTGAAGTTCGTGCTGCTGTCCTGGTCGAAGTTACCGTAGTAGTGGCTCCACGTGTAGGAACCACGCAGGGAGGTTCGGCCACCGTGCCAGTCGGATTCCACGGTTCCTTCGTAATACTTGGTGAATGCGCCGTCGAGTTCAGCGATGACGTAGCTCGATCCACTTCCGATCTGTGCGACGCGTGCCGCGAGGTCGGGAATGTAAAGCGACTGGTCCACGCCGGTTGGAGCGCCGAACTTCACGCGCGCGTCGTTGTTGGTGTCTTCCCAGAAGTGGTTCGTGTAGCGATAGCGGCCGTAGGCGCGCCCCGACCAGCCGCTGGTGAACTGCTGGGACGTGCCGGCGAGGTACTCCGTGACCACGCGTGGCTTGAGGTCCTTGACGAAGAGCTTTCCTGACGAAGAGCGAACCGGGTCGACACCGAACAAGGTTCCGGCCTGGTCGAAGTAAGCACGCAACGTGCGCCCGGCGAGGTTCCGATCCCAGGATGCAGCGCGTGGCAGTGAACTCGCTGCCGGGTTGTAACGTGCGTAGCTGGTGTAAACCGTGTCGGATCCGTTGTAGGCCCAGGTCGCACCGAGGCGCGGCTGGATCATCCGTGCGAATGGGATCTGGTACATCTTGTACTTGTTGCCCGGCGCTCCGACATATCCGGAGATCGTCGACTCGTCTTCCTTGAGCCCCTGGCCGTAGAGAGTGTCATTGCTGGCGATCACGCCGGCGTTGAAGGCCCAGTTGCCGACATGGAGCGTGTCGTTGACCTCGAAATTCTGCGACTGGTATTCCGAGTGGATGCTGCCGACGACTGCGTCACCCAGCGACTGCTGGAAGAATGTCGCCTGGTAAAAAATTGGCTGCCCGCTGAAGTTCGAACGCCCGCCGACGATGCTGATGTCACCGAAGCCGTTCGAGGTGCGCCGAAGGTCTTCTCCATCGGTGTAGCGCTGGTATCCGAAGTGAAGGTCCTGCGAGACGGGACCACCGAAGGTCACGTCGTAGCCGATCTGGCCGCTGCGGCGGGTGAAGTCGTCGTTGTCGAATGTGGTACCGGCGCCGACCTGTCCGCCACCGGTACGCGCGCCGGTGACCGGATCCGTGTAACCGTACTTGGCGATGATCGGGGCGATGAAGTCGTTGAAGGCCGTGTTGCCCGCGATTGGAACCGGGACGTTGAGAAGTCCGGCCTGATCGAGGTTCCCGATGTCGAGCCGAGAGCCGGGAGCAATCGAGACGCCGGCGCTGAGCACAGTATCCGGGCGACCCTGCGTCTCATTCTTGAAGTCGGTGAACTTGAACGACGCGTAGCTCCGCGAGTTGATGACCCATGAGGTCTCGAGGATGCCCACCTGCAGGCCTGACTCGAAGCCGGTGCCGGTCGTCGCAGCAGAACGCGCACCGAACAGGTCGCTCTTGTCGAGGCGGTTGGACTTACGGTAGCTGCCATTGATGAGAAACGACTGCGTCGGCGTGTACGTCAGCTTCGCAAACCCTTCGTTGCGCGTGCTGTCGTACGACGGGAGCTCGCCGTAAAGATTCGCGCGATTCTGACGCTCGCGGGTCGGACGGTAGTAAGAGCCGTAAAAGAAGAGACGGTCCTGAATGATCGGCCCGCCCAGGTTTGCGGTTGCCCACATGCGGTCCTGGTCGTAGCGCGAGTTCGAGCCTGTCTTGAGGTCGGAGGTCATGGCATCTGTCTCGACCTGCAGGCCAACCTGACCGGTGAAAGCGTTGGTACCCGACTTACTGACCGAGTCGATTGTGAAGCCGCCCGCGCGATCGAAGTCCTTCGCTTTCGCTCCGCCTTTGACGACCGAGATCTGCGCGATGTCGTGTGACGCGGGTTCCGCCGAGAGGGTGCCGAAGAGAGGGAGCGTCACGTTCACGCCGTCGAACTGGTAGACGTTGTCCTGACCGCTGCCGCCGGCGCTCGGACCGCGCGTCTGATCCTGGGTGTACTGAACCGCAGGAATCAGCTTGATGAGGTCGCGATACTCCTGGCCTACCGGAAGGGCTTGGATCTGTTCGCTCGAGACCGAGCTGGCGATCGCGGTCGAATCGCGATTCACGAGCGTTGCCTCAGCGGTGACCGTGATGTTTTCAGCCACGCTCGTCATGCCGAGGCGGACATCGACAGTCGCGTCCTGCGAGAGCAATACCGTCACCTTCCGGGTCATCGGCTGCATGCCGGACAGGTTGAAGGTCACGATGTAGTTGCCTGGCTGCAGGGCCGGAAGGCGATATTCGCCATTCGAGCCGGTGTAAGTGGTGCGTGGCTGCGGGAGTACCGCAGATCTTGCCTCGACGGTCACGCCCGGCAGGGCCTGCGCGTCGGAACTCGTCACCTTGCCGACGATCGTACCGGTCTGCTGTGCGCAGAGCGGGATCGCCACCAGGGCGAGTACGAGGATAAACAGCGCGCGGACTACACGGTTACAGGTCAAATCGGACCTCCCTCATTCGCTTGTGCATCGGACGTTACAGTTTGGGTGACATGTTAGTGAAGGGTCCGCGAATTAGGAACGCTTTTTTTACGGGCTGTTGGCTCTTGGGTGTTGGGTGTTGGGAAAGGCGGAAGGATGACGGCTCCGCTTTTCCCAACACCCAACACCCAAGAGCCAACAGCCTTCACAATTACGACGTTCCAAGCAGCGGATAGTCGAGATCACCGAGGAAGCGTTCGTCTTCGCGCCAGGCCTGATGGACGGCGACGTGGAGGTCGAGGAACACTTTGGTGCCCAGGGCTGCTTCGAGGTCGATGCGGGCGTCGGTGCCGATCTTCTTGATCATCGATCCCTGCTTGCCGATCACGATCGGTTTCTGCGAATCGCGCTCGACGACGATCGTTGCCCAGATCCGGATGATCTTCTTCTCTTCGTCGTCCTCGAACCGGTCGACCGAGACCGCGGTCGTGTACGGAAGCTCATCCGAGGTGTAGCGGAGCACTTTCTCGCGCACGATTTCCGCGGCGAAGAAGCGTTCGGGCTGGGTGGTGTACTCCCCTGTCGGGTAGAGCGGTTCGCCGGGCGAGACGATGTTGAAGAGCAGGTCGACCAGCTGGTCGGTGCCGTCTCCGCTTGACGCTGAGATCGGGATGATCTCGTCGAAGAGTCCGAAGTCGCTGTATTTCTGGATCAGCGGCAGCAGTTTGTGCTTCCGGAGCAGATCGACCTTGTTGAGGATGACGAATCGTTTCGCCGAGGCGTGACGTTCCTTCTGGTCCTTCATCATGTCGATGACGAATTGATCCCCTCTCCCGAACTCCTCACTGACGTCGATCATCAGTGCGATCACGTCCGCTTCGCTCAGGCTCGTCCGGACGTGATCCATCATCCGCACGTTGAGCTTGTGCAGCGGCCGGTGGATACCGGGCGTGTCGAGAAACGCGATCTGTCCGCGGGGGTCGTTGAGGATTCCCACGATCCGGTTGCGCGTGGTCTGCGGCTTGTTCGAGACGATCGACACCTTCTCGCCGAGAATCCGGTTGAGCAGCGTCGATTTTCCGGCGTTCGGACGGCCGACGATGGCGACGATGCCGAAGCGCGCCTTCCTCTTCGGAGCCGGTTTGCGGATCGGGGTGATCATGTCGTCCGAAGGATCTTTCCTGATCCGCTTCGGCGCAGCCGGTTTCGATTTCGAAGTGCTCACTGCTGCTCCTCTGATTCATCGTCCGATCCTTCGGGATCGGGAATCACTCGCACACGGTAAATGCGCCGGCGGTCGGCACGGTCGACTTCGAAACGCCAGCCGCTGCGGTTGATGACGGCTCCAGCCTTGGGGACGCGCCCCAGCGTTGTGAAGATCAGGCCGGCCACAGTCTCATAGTCACCGCCCGTGAATTCGGCGCCGAGCTTTTCTTCGAGCACTTCGACGCGCAGCAGGCCGCTGACCAGCCACGAGCCGTCGCCCATGTCGACGATGGTGACTTCGTCCTCTTCATGTTCGTCGGCGATGTCACCGACGATCTCCTCGAGAACGTCCTCGATGGTAATGATGCCCGCCGTTCCGCC
Source organism: Thermoanaerobaculia bacterium (assembly GCA_046590585.1). Lineage (GTDB taxonomy): Bacteria > Acidobacteriota > Thermoanaerobaculia > Gp7-AA8 > Gp7-AA8 > JBKJVD01. The sequence goes on from JBKJVD010000239.1 coordinate 13,171, forward strand.
GTACTCGTCGACCACGATGGCCACCTGAATGTGCTCGCTTTGAAACTCGCGAAGCAACTCGGAGACCTTCTTGGTCTCGGAAACGAAGAACGGAGGACGTGCAATGTCGGCAACGGGCCGGTTGTCGGTTTTGAGAATGGCGTCGAAGACTTCCTTGACGTGCACGATGCCGGTGATGGCATCGATCGAGTCCTCGTAGATCGGGATGCGCGAGTATTTCGACTCGCTGAAGAGCCGCGCCAGTTCGGTGACCGGGCGATGCGCATCGAACGCCATCACGTCGATGCGTGGCGTCATGATCTCCCGGGCCAGCCGATCGCCAAAGTCGACGATCGACTGGATCATCTGCCCTTCAGGACCTTCGAGAATGCCCTCGTCCTCGCCGACATCGATATAAGCGCGAACCTCGGCGTCCGTGACGTCTTCATCATCTTCCTCCGCATCTTCGACCGCGTCGATCCGCTCCATGACTCGGCGCAACGGAAAGAGCAGCGGCCAGAAGAGGTAGTAGAGAACATGGGCGACCGGCACGATGCCCCGGAGGAACGGTTCCGCCATGTCGTCCGGGATGAAGGCGAGCACATACTTCCAGAGCATGGCCACGGAAAACCAGACGAGAGCGGCGCCTGCGACGGCGCGGCTCAGCCCGTAGTCCGCGGCCGCAACCGTCGTGGCGGCGACGGCACTGATCAGTGAGAGCTGGAGAAGCGCACCGCTGACCACCTGGAAGTTTTCCGCGTGGTAGTACATCCATCGGCTCTTTCCCACGGCTTCCCCACCGGTGGTGATCCGGCGGAGGCGAACGGGGCCGAGTTGCTGGGTGAAATACCGCGCGGCGTCAAACAGAAGAAACAGCAGGCCGCTAAGCGTGGCGATCACCACCCAGAGGGATTGAATGTGCGGGGCGGTACTTCCCATGGAGGTCGAACCGGGGATTGTAAACGATCTCGCCCCGAATCCGCCGGAACAACGAGCCGGTCTGGGAACGTTGCACAACCCGGAGGCCACCTCATGCATCTCAATCTCGTGCTCGCAGCGATCCTCGTTCTCAATTCCGGCGATCGGTTCGAGGTTGCGGGTGAAGTCCGCTACGAACGCGGCAATGCCGTGTTTCGTTCGGCAGATGGAGCCCTCTACTCGATCCCGCGCAGCGAAGTGAACGACGTCGCCACGCGCGAGGCCTCGGCCCCCCGAAAGCTGCCCGACGGCAAGCGTCGGCTCAAGGTGACCCCCGAGGAGCGCGAGCGCCTGCTGGCGGAACTCTCCAGGAACCGGAACGGCAAGGCTCCTCCGAAACAGACCTTCGAGCAACCGACGCCCGCACCCACCCGGCAGGAGCAGGCGGCCACGACTGCCGATGAGTGGCAGTGGAGACGGCAGGCCCGCGCCCACGACGAGGGCGTGTTGCAGGCAAAAGAAGAACTGCAGTTGCTCAACGAGCGGATCGAGCACCTCCGCAGCGAGATCTCCTCGTTCCTGTCACTCGGCTACAAGCCAGGGCAGTTCACTCTACAGACCACTCAACTGCAGCGCGCCATCGACCAGATCCCGGGCGCCGAACTCGAACTCCGGCGCGCCGAACGTGCCCGCTCCCAGTTCCTCGATGACGCCCGACGACAGGGAATCATGCCGGGGTGGCTTAGGTGAGTGCGAATGTTGAATGCTGAATGTTGAATTGGGGACTTCGCCCGCAAACGTGCCATCGACGTAGCTCGATCGTGTACCCCTTCTCCCGTCGCAACGGGAGAAGCTGGCCGAAGGCCGGATGAGGGCGTGCACCCAGGTCGTACGGATGAGAGAGCAGCACGCGGGAAGTCATACCTCTAGTCACGATGGCAGGAGGATCAACATGGTTCCCTCATCCGGCCTCTGGCCACCTTCTCCCGCTGCGGCAGGAGAAGGGGAACTTGCATGATTTCCGTCGCTTCAACCGGCGTCGGTATTCCGCGAGTTTCTTGACCTCTCCCGCTCTCTTCTTCATTCAGCATTCAACATTCAACATTCAGCATTCGGTCACCCCCACATCCCGCCCTTTACCAGCTTGGCGATCTTCCTGATGATGCGGTCCTTCTTGAGTCCGCGGAGGTGATCGACGTAGAGGGTTCCGTTGAGGTGATCGACCTCGTGGCACATCGCACGCGCCATCAGCCCCGCGCCCCACATCTCGCGCGTCTTACCGTTGCGATCGAGGTAGCGGAGTTTCACGCGTTCGGGACGGGTCACGACTTCGACGAAATCGGGGATCGAAAGGCACCCCTCTTCCTCGGTGATCTCCCCTTCGCTGTCGATGATCTCGGGGTTGATGAAGACGTGAAGTTCGGCGGGACGCCTGCCGACCGACAGGTCGATCACCATTAACCGCTTCGAGACACCGACCTGATTTGCAGCGAGACCGACTCCGGGCGCTGCATACATGGTGTCGACCATGTCGTTGATGATCGTTTGAAGCGCTTCGTCGATCTCGATGACCGGGGTCGTGGGGAGGCGAAGAACCTGATCGCCGTATTTTCGGATGGGAAGAACTGACACGAAGCGCTCCTCGAAGAAGACGTGTGCTGCGGACTGCGGGGGTGTGACAAAACAATCGCCGCTTCCCCCAGCTCAGTCCTGAGTCCTCAGTTTTTTTTGCGCAGGCTCTCGATCATCGCTTCAACCGTATGGCTCGCACGCTTCTTGTAGATTTCGTCGAGCACCTTCCGGATTCCGGGAAAGGTCGCGAGTGCGTTGTCGAGTTTGTCCTTGTCCAGGCGAAGCAGGTCGGTCGGTTGTGATGCGGTGATCGTCGCGGTGCGTGGTTTTCCGGTCAACAGGCTCACTTCGCCGAAAAAATCCCCTTCGCCGAGTTTGGCGAGGTAGACGCTGGCTCCGCCAGCACCGCGCGTGTAGACCTTCACTTCGCCGGAGACGATGACGTACATGGCCGATCCCGGCTCGCCCTCGCCGATGATGACGCCACCCTCTTCGTGAGACTCGAGGTCCATCTCGCGGATGAGCGCCTCGCGCTCTTCCGGATTCAGAACTTCGAACAGTGGGCTCTTCGGAACGGGCCGGGCAAACATCGGCTCGCGCTTTCCAGGCTCGGGCACTTCCGGGGCCTTGGCGGCCAGATGTTCGCGGACCTTGTCCGCCTTCTTGCGAAGCGCGATCGCCTGCACGGTGAGGCTGTTGTCGTCGTAATAGCGCGCAGCCGCTTCGTACTGCTCGATGGCGTCCTCGAACATTCCAGCGCCCGACAGAGCGTCGGCGTATTGCAACCGGATACGCGGATTGTTCGAGTATTTCTCGTGCTCGCGCTTGAGCAGTGGAACTGCCCGCGCGTACTCCTTCTTCGCGAGCAGCGTGGTGCCGCTTTCGGTTTCTTCGGCCATGAGGTCAGTATCTTATCCGTTCGAGTTCGCGCTTCGCGGAATCTGCAGAGGAAGAGTAAGGGTAGTCGCGAATCAATTCCTGGAGCGTCTGGCGCGCCAGTGCGAGGTCGCCGCTCTTTTCGTGCGAGACGGCGATCTTGAACAACGCATCCGGGGCCTTGTTCTGGTCTGCAAATTCCGTGATCACCCGCCGGTAGTACCGGGTAGCCACTGTGTAGTTGCCGGCGGCAAAGTACGTTTCACCGATCCAGAACAGGGCGTTGTCTGCCAGTTCCCCGGTCGGTTCTGCGTCGAGCACCTTCTGGAACGCCGCCCTCGACTCGGTCACCCGTCCACGCCCGTACAACATCATTGCAGCACGGTAAGCCTCTGCCTGCTGGGCGGCCGCGATCGAACTGTTGGCCGACGGCGTGCGGGAGGCCGGCGGTTGTGCGGGCCGGCTCGACTCAGGTTGCGGTTGCCGGACCGCCTGCGTTGCGGCGACGATCGGCGAGTCGACCTGTGTGTCAGCTGTACCCACCGGCGCCGCGACTCGGACGCCTGGCGTCTCGCTCGATGCTTCCAGCCTGGCCACGCGCGCATTCAGAACATCGAGTTGCTCGAGCAGTTCGGTCATCGCGACCTGCATCTGAGCGGCGCGCGCGTCGGGAACCGGCACCGGCGTGAGCGGAGCGTCGTCAGGTTGCGAAGCGCACCCTGACGCAACGAGGATCAGGGCCAGGGCTGCGTGTTTCATGCTTTCATCTGCTCCAGCTTCTTCTTCGAACGCGCTGCAAATTCACTCGATGGAAACTCGGTCAGCACGCGCTCGTAATAGAGCCGCGCTTCTCCGTTTCTGCCAGCCATGGCCAGCGCATTGGCGAGGTCGAAGAAGAGGGCGTCCCGCGCGCTGAAGTTCGGATAGGCATCCACCGCATAGTTCAGACGCTGAATCGCCGCGAGAGAACTCCCGCGCTTGATGTAGAAACGGGCCACGATCAGCTCATGCCGCGCCATCCGATCGAGCGCTTCCTGAAGGTGCGTTTCTGCGTCGGCCTTCAGCGGGCTCCGCGGGTAGGTGCGCAGCATCTCGTTGAATTTGTCGACCGCTTCCTTCGTCTTCTGCTGGTCGCGATCGGGCCGCTCCATCTGGCGATACGAGACCATCGCGATCTGCAGCATCGCGTAATCGGCCTGCTCGCTGGTCGGGTAGCGGTTGATGAAATCGCGATATTTGTATTGCGCCTCGACCAGATTCACAGGGTCGCCCTGCTGGAAGTAGGTGTCCGCCACGCGCAGCAGGCTGCGGCGGCCGAGCGGATCGTTCGGGTAGCTTTCGTAGACGTGGGTGTAGAACGTCCGGGCCCGCTGCCATTTCTTCTTGCTGAAATTGTCTTCTGCCCTCTGGAACGCCTGTTCCTTGGAGAGGGAGACGAGCTCGGGATTGATCACCGGGCGCACCTGGCGAGGAGTGCGGTGGCAGGCCACCATGATGAGTGCCAGCGTGACGAACAACGTGAGTCGGGTGAGCTTCAAGGTTCCTCCAGAGATGCGCTGCTGCGACAGCCAACAGCTGCCGCTCTCACACTATGACGGATGAAACAGCATTTCGGATCGCTGCAATTGCCGATCGGCGGTCAGGACGGCCAAATACTGCCGATCCCGCCACCAGAATCGATGCTCCGGCAGCCGCCACGACCGGGGCGGTCCGCTCGTCCACCCCCCCATCCACTTCGATCGCCACGGGCAACCCTCGTTCCTGGATCATCTGATGAATCCGGGCGATCTTGCCGACCACAGGCTCGATGAATTTCTGTCCGCCGAACCCCGGATTCACGGTCATGACCAGCACGTAATCACAGAACTCGAGCGCTCCCGCAAGCGTTTCCGCCGCCGTCCCAGGGTTGATGGCGATCCCGGCCTTCGCACCGCCGTCTCGGATCATCTGCAGGGCGCGCTGAAGATGCGGTTCGGCCTCGACGTGAACCGAAATCATGTCGGCACCGGCATCGAGAAATCCTCCGATGTACCGTTGGGGCTCGACGATCATCAGGTGGCAGTCGAAGACCAGCCGGCTCACGGCGCGGCACGCCTTGACCACCAGAGGACCGATCGTGATGTTCGGAACGAAGCGGCCATCCATCACATCGAGATGAAGGATGTCGGCGTCCTGCTCGATGGTGGCCAATTCTTCACGGAGCATCGAGAAGTCGGCTGACAGTAGCGAAGGTGCGATTTTGATCGGCATAGTTTTGAGTTCCTAGGGTTGGCGCGCTTTTGAAACATTCCCGGTATTTATGCGGATTGGTGGCCCGACAGCGGCTGTCGTCCTGAGCCAATGAACCGCGCTTCGCGGCGACTGAGGGTAAGAAACCCGGCGCTCTCGAAAGGCCAGCGGGCGACCCGCCCGCTGAAACCCGAGGGCGCCCGGGCCCTCGACGTCCTGTCAATTCGCCGCCATTTGAGAGCGCCCGTTAGCGACACGCTCGGAGTTTGCGACAGGGACGTCGTGCGCTCGACGCGCACGACTCAGCGGGCGGGTCGCCCGCTTGCCTCCGAGTGCGCACTCCGCCGGCTTCCAAGAAACTCCCAGTATTTATGCGGGTTTGACTGGGTGCGGCGCTGTCGGTTCCGTAGGCACTTCGGGGGAATACCTGTTTTGCGGCGAAGCCGTGACCGATCTCCCTTCTCCCCGCGGGAGAAGGTGGCGCCGCAGCGCCGGATGAGGGGTCGGGCGACTGTAGATTGTCGACCCATGAGTTGCGTGCGGGATGGTGCACAGCGTAAGTAGCCGCGAACTCTGATGAATTTGCTGCGCCCGAAGTCCGCGACGGATCCAACTCACGTTCGCGCCGCCCCTCATCCGGCGCGCGGCGCCACCTTCTCCCGCGGGGAGAAGGAAGACAGCTTGCACGCGACTCCTTAAAACAACGGTCAGGGTCAAGGATCGCAGCGAATGCGCATCTCCCCGCAAATGTCCCGGGCGTGGGTCGGCACCCAGGCATTCGAGGCGACTCGGGACCGGTTTCTCATCCCCAGTCGCCGCGTGAACGCGGTCCATTCGCTCAGGATGACAGGTCGGTTTATTCTTCCCGATTCACCCACTGAAAACCCGGAAGCGGCAGAAGTTAGAAAAGAAGCAGATGCCGTAGCCGAACCGGCGTGAGACTCGACGCGTCGCGCCTCTTTTCTCACTTCTGAATTCTGACTTCGGGTTTACGATCATTAAGGCGCGACCCGCCTCCCAAGGTTTGCCGGGACCGCTGCGCTTCGACCCTGACCGCTGGGCCGTGGTAAAACGCGGAGCATGAAACAGCGCAAGCTCGGAGCACTGCTCGTCTCGGAACTCGGACTCGGATGCATGGGAATGTCGGAGTTCTACGGAGAGCGCGATGATGCCCAGTCGATCTCCACGATTCATCGAGCCCTCGATCTCGGGATGAACTTTCTCGACACGGCCGACATGTACGGTCCGTTCAAGAACGAGGAACTGGTGGGGCGCGCGGTGAAGGGCCGTCGCGAGGCGTTCGTCATCGCCACGAAGTTCGGCAATGAGCGCGGTCCCGACGGGAGATGGATCGGCGTCAACGGTCGTCCCGAATACGTCCGCGCTTCCTGCGACGGATCCCTGCGCCGCCTCGGCGTGAACCACATCGATCTCTACTATCAGCACCGCGTCGATCCGAACACGCCAATCGAAGATACGGTAGGAGCGATGAGTGAACTCGTGAAGGCCGGCAAGGTCCTGCACCTCGGGCTCTCCGAGGCCGCACCGAAAACGATCCGGCTCGCGCACGCCGTGCATCCCATCGCCGCCCTGCAGACCGAGTACTCGCTCTTCAGTCGCGAGCCGGAAGACGAAATCCTGCCGACCGTCCGCGAACTCGGCATCGGCTTCGTCGCGTACAGTCCGCTCGGTCGAGGCTTCCTGTCAGGGAAGTACCGGACGATCGAGGACTTCGACGCCGACGACTATCGCCGCCTGGCCCCTCGCTTCCAGGGCGAGAACTTCGCAAAGAACCTCGAGGTCGTGAAGCGCATCGAATCGATCGCAAAGGTCCGCGGAGTCACCCCCTCGCAACTGGCGCTGGCCTGGCTGCTGCGGCAGGGCGAGGACATCGTTCCGATTCCAGGAAGCAGGCGGATCTCGCATCTCGATGAAAACGGAGCCGCGACGAAGATCGAAATCTCGTCCGAGGAACTCGCCAGGATCGAAGACGCCGCCCCGAAGGGAGTGACGGAAGGGGACCGGTATGCGGATATGAGTCGGGTGAATCTATGAAACGTGGGGAGGCAGCGTCGCGCCTTAATGATCGGAACCCCGAAGTCAGAATTCAGAAGTCAGAATTCAGAAATGAGAAAAAAGGCGCCAAGCGTTGAGTCTCAGCTCAGTTCGGCTGGGGCACTCCGCTTCTTTTCTAACTTCTGAATTCTGAGTTCTGCGTTCTGTATTGGGGGTTGGAATCGTGCCTCAAACCCCCAAGTTGCGTCCGGTCAGGCATTCCTTCACGATCGTCATCAGCATGACCATGCACAAAGTAAGTCGGACCGGTGGGCAGGATCGACTCTCGACGAAGGCAAAACTCGCTGACGAGTTGGCCATCATGGGAGAGGTTCTCGCCGCGATCCGTGCGCGGGCGGGCCTCAAGCAGGGCGACGTGGCCGCGCGGCTCGGTCTTCCAGCGTCCTGGCTGTCGAAGGTGGAGAGCGGAACTCGCAGGCTCGATGTGATCGAGTTCGTCCGGCTTATCGAGGCGATGGAACTGAATGTTGCGGAATCGTTGGTGGAACTCTGCTCGGCGCTCAGGGCTCTTCGTTGAGCAGGAGTACCAGTTCGAGCATGCGCATGTCCGAGGTCGCATTCGCGGCGACGTGATACTCGCCTTCGCGCAGTTCGAGTGAGGCGAGGCGCGCGAGATCATTCCGGCTCACGCCGTTGTCGAGAGCGAAGCGGCGCCACGTAGCCGGGACTTCCTTCTCGACCTCATCGTCGCTGAGCAACCTCTCCGCGGCGCAGTTGAGGTGATCGCAACCGAATTGCTCGCCGCACTGATCGCATGGCGGGGGATCGTTGAAGTCGCGTAATTCCTCATCGGTCAGCTGGCGCAGGATTCCGCTCCTGCGCTCGCGGACGAAATGCAGGCCGCTCTCGCTGCGGGAGAGGATCTCGTGGCGCTGGAACGGCCGGTGCTCGGTCGTGGCCAGAGGCATCGCTTCGGCGCCCTTGAGCGACGCGACGAGTTGGTCACCGTCGTCGTCCACATTCAGCCATTCGGCAGCCAGGGGCGCGCTGCGATCGAACGTCACGACATCGGAAGCGAGGCCATGTTCGGCGAGTCGCAGCAGCCAGCTCTCACGCTCCGCGTCGGATGCGAACGCGAGCACCGCGACCTGCCCGTCGTTCGAAATCGTCGAGGGATGAACGCCCTCGAGCGATTCTGGAACTCCGCCGCGGAACTTCGCCTCCAGGGGCGAGACCCGGACCACGACACTTCCGCTGGCAATCGACACGCTCATCAAGTGACTCCCTTCCGGTCGGAGCATAGCCCTCACGGCCTCTCAGGGGAAAGTCCGGCGCTCTTCATGCTGAGCCAATGAACCGCGCTTCGCGGCGACTGGGGATAGAAACCAAGGTTTCTTGTCCTCAGTCGCTGCGGAACGCGGTTCATTGGCTTCTAAGAAACTCTTAGTGTTTATGCGGGTTTGAGGCTGGCTGGCGTCCTCGCCCGTCGTGCGCCGCAGCGCACTGCTCTCGTACATCTCACGCGGCACGAGCCAACGTCGCCGCGATTTGCAACAGGGCACTGGCCGGCCCGGGCGCCGTCCAGCACGGGCGAGACGCCCGCGAGCCTCCAGGAGCGCCAAGGTTTCTTGTCCTCAGTCGCTGCGGAACGGGGTTCCGTGGCTCAGGATGACAGCCGTTGGTGAGTCGCAAACCCGTACGAAGCCAGATCGCAGTGGCGATCAACTAGAATCCGCGAATGCGATTGAAAAGCATCGGTTTACTTGCCCTCGTCCTTGCAGCACGCCTTGCAACGGCTCAGGAACTCCCGCAGGCAACGCGGGTAGAGATCGACAAGTCGGTGAACGAACTGCTCGCGAAGAGCGGTGCTCCGAGCGCATCGATTGCGATCGTGAAGGAAGGGAAGGTGGCCTGGACCGGCGCCTATGGTCTGTCCCGGGTCGAGCCCAGAGCGGTTGCGACTCCGGAGATGCGGTACAGCATCGGCTCGATCAGCAAGCAGTTCACCGCCGCGGCGATCCTGCTGCTCGCCGAGGATGGCAAGCTGGCGCTCGATGACCGTGTGGTCCGCTGGTTTCCCGATTTGACGAGAGCCCGCGACGTGAGCATCCGTCACCTGCTCACCATGACGTCGGGTTACTCCGATTTCTGGCCGCAGGACTACGTCATGCCGATGATGTTGCAGGATGTCACTCCGATGCAGATTGCGGAGACCTGGGCCAGGAAGCCGCTCGACTTCGAACCGGGGACCCGGTCGCAGTACAGCAATACGAACTACGTGATCGCGGGAATGATCGTCGAGCGCGCCGCCGGCATGCCGTTCATGGAGTTTCTCCAGAGCCGCATCTTTACGCCGCTGGGGATGAAGACGGTTTATGACACCGATCGGAGGGCTCTGCCTCCCGGGGATGCGGAACGGTACATGCGCTTCGGACTCGGGCCGGTAAGGCAGGCACCAAAGGAAGGGAAAGGATGGATGTTCGCAGCGGGCGAACTGGCGATGACGGCGCGCGACCTGGCTCTGTGGGACGTCTCGGTGATCGAGCAGTCGCTTCTCCAGCCAGCCTCCTACCGCGAACTGCAGCGCGAGATGCAACTCAACTCCGGGAACGGGGTCCGCTACGGTCTCGGAGTTTCCGTGACCACAGTCGATGGTCGTCGAGTGATTGGTCATGGTGGCGAAGTCTCCGGATTCACGGCAAGGAACGACATCTACCCGGATGAGCGGGCCGCAGTCGTGGTGCTCACGAACCTGGACGCCACCGGCGTTTCCGAGCAGATTGCGTCGAAGATCGGGAGCATTCTCTTCACCTCGGGCGACCGCGGCGGACAAGCGGCGCTCGAGCAGGCGAAAGCGATCTTTGCATCCCTCCAGCGCGGGGAGATCGACCGCTCACTCTTCACCTCCAACGCGAACGCGTACTTCAATGCGCAAGCAGTCTCAGACTTTCGATCGAGCCTCGGCCCGCTCGGGAAGCCTGCGGAATTCACTGCGGCCAGCCCATCTCTGCGAGGAGGGATGACGCTGCGGCGCTATCGTGTCAAGTTCGCCGATCGAACGCTGCGCATCACGACGTTCGTCATGCCTGACGGGAAGCTCGAACAGTACATGGTGGCAGCAGCGGATTGAGGTTGCGACCGTCGTCAGGCGCCGACGATCTTCGCGAGCGTTTCTTTCGTGGCGCGATCGGTCTCGCTCGCCAGCGCCGATTTGAGGGCGTCGCGTGCAGGCTTTCCGTCGATTCCGGCGAGGGCTCTGGCGGCGGCGATGCGAATCTGAGCGGCATCGCGTGCGAAGATCCCTTTCGGCCTGAGGATGTCACTCAGTACGGGAACCGATTCCGCCGCTCCGATCTGGCCCAACGTCGCGATCGCGGCCTCCCGCAATTTTGCATCACTGAGGAGCCGCTTTCCACGCGCGAGTTCAGCCAGGGCCGGGATCGCGCCCTGCGCCTTCATCGCTCCCAGCGCCGTGAAGACCTCACCCTGCGTCTCTGCATTTTTATCGTTGATGGCCGAGATGAGAAGCCCCTCCGCTTGCGCGCCGCCGAGCCGGTGGAGGGCACGAACGGCCGCGCGACGAACCCGCGGGTCATCGTGTTGCAGCGTGGAGCCGATGTCACTCACATGGTCGGAGGTTCCGATGTCGGCGAGCACATTGAGGGCGTTCCGCACGATGAACCAGGTATGGGACGAGAGAGCGTCGATGAGAAACGGAAATGCGGGGCTGCCGATCGTCTTGAGCGTGCGGACGAAACGGCCTCGTTTCCCGCGGTCCTCTTCGCTGGCCAGCGCCTCAACGACATGAGGGACCAGGACGTCACCCAGAACCGTGACCAGAGGGAGCACAGACCGGGTCAGCCGGTCGGAATCGCAGGTTGCGACCTCTCGGATGATTTCGCCGGCATGCTCGGTGGTGCCGAATTGCTGTCGCAGCGCTTCGGCGGTCGCCCGCACCTGGGACTCGGCCGGCAGCGAGGCGAACGCCGTGTTGAGCTGCTCCAAGACGCGAAGCGCCGTATCGGCCCGGCCGGTCGCGATCATCATCAGAATCAGGTTCGAGCTCGATTCCGCAAGCGTCGCCTTCATCCGCGGGTCGGTCTCGCGAATGCAGTGGTTCAGGATCGAGCGGCCCACCAGTTGCTCGACCTGCGGCGGCAGGCCGGGACGGCGGATGAAGGAGGCGATGACTCCCAGCGCATCGCAGACGTTGCGCCGGATGAAGAACGCAGCGTGGTCCAACCCTTTCACGTAGCGTTCGAGCACCCGGAGCACTTCGTCGCCCCTGCCTTCCTCGAGCAGGTCGCGCACGAATCGCAGCAGCTTATCGGACGGGATCTCAAAGATTCGCTCGCCCTCCATCAGGCCGGCGAGTTTTTCTTCGACGGAGAGCTTCTCCCAGGTGAGGACCCCAAGCAGCTCGTCGAGTTGTTCGCGACTGATCCCCATGTCCGTGAGACGGTCGCGCAGCAGGCTGAGCTTGTCGTTCGATCCGGTCAATGCGCGGAGGACGTCGGCAGCATCCTGCTCTTCCGTGCCGTGTCCGAGTTCCCCCGCAGAAGCGCCGAGGATCTGGGCCGCTGCCGACTTCAAGATGTCCCGCTCGGTGCCTTCCGGAAGGCGATCGAGGCTGATGATCAAAGCGATCTGCGAGATAGGGTCCAGGCCGGCGATCGAACTCTTGAGCAGTTCGCTCGCGCGGACCAGGGACGGCGCCGCACCTTCACCGGGTGACATCTTCAATGCCGTGGCCAGCGAGATCGCGATCTCGTCGGGATGAACGAGCATCATCGGTTCGCCGTTGCCTTCGCCGTTGCCTTCGCCGCTGCCTTCGCCGCTGCCTTCGCCCTTCCCCTTACCGCTGCCAGCACCGCCTACTGCACCCGTCCTCGACAGAAGAAATTTCTGCAGGAGGGCCGGCAGCGAAGCCTCAGAATCGGTTCCAGATTCGCTATCGCCCCGCCGGATCGCGTTGGACCAGACCACCTCTTCGCCTTCGGTCACCGCCTCATACCGGACGTGGCTCAATCGGAAGTGCGTGACTTCTTCCCGGCGGAGAATCTCGTCAGCCCCTCCGAATGAGGCAATCTGCTCGGGCTTCATCGCTAGAAGCCGGACCAGCACGGTGAGTTCACGCCGCGTCACACCCTGCACGAGGACGATTCCTCCGATCCCCCTTTTTTCGAGTTCAGCCGAGAGGACGCGCGCCTGCGGCGGCGCGCTGGCGAGCGGCTGGCCGTCGATCACCAGCGAACCCTGCGAGCCTGAGATCGTCAGGCGAAGGCGGGAGGCAAGCATCGGCGGAACCGTTTTCTCGAGCACGTTGATCGCATCAACGGCCCGCGGATGATCGGCGTTGTAGAACTGCAAGCTCTTGACAGCGAGCTGGAGCGCTGCCGTGAACTCGATGACCTCTTTCATGGGCCGTCCGGTTCCCCGTTCATTGAAATGTGTGCTGGAGTTGGTGGAATGATAACGCCTGAGGCAGCCTTCGCGCTCGCTGCCCGCTGCCATTCCTTTCGGATCCCGCCGCTCACGCAACCAGCGAGGACGGCGGACCGCCCCTCGGTCTCGTAGCCTGGCCCAGTCCATCTGACGTCAGAGGGCACGGTTTCTGCTCATCGAATCCCCCGGAGATCGACCTATGTTGAACAGAGTGGGCACCAGCAAATTACTTGCGGCGGCGATGATGTTCCTCGTCTTTTCAGCTTGCGGATCGTCTGGCATCGGCGACATCCTCGGAGGCTCATCCGGGTCGAGGAACGGCCGGTACGAAATCCGCGGCACGGTCGAGTCGGTCGACACTCGCAGCCAGTCGATCTACCTGACCGGTGTGAGCGGCGTTTCGTCGCGCCTCGCCAGCGACGACAGCAGCAGAAACGCGACCCGCGTCTACTACGATCAGCAGACGCAGGTCAGCTACAACGGCAAGTCCTATAGGCCGGACGCTCTCGAACGTGGAGACCAGGTCAGCGTACGAGTGGATGACTCTTCGAATCGCCTGACCGCCGAGTCGATCACCGTCACCTACAACGTTGCGTCAGGCAATGGCAACTCCAATCCCTCGGGCGCCTACGGTTCGACTGTTCGCGGCACGATCCAGTATCTCGATACCTCGCGGCGAACGATCACACTCGACCGCGGCTACGGTTCGGCGGCGACGATCGACTACGCGACCAATACCCCAGTGCGTTACGGGTCGACGAACTATCGGGTGAGTGACCTCCAGCGCGGCGACGAGATCGAAGTGAGCGTCAACGACCTCGGCGGCGGTCGCCTCAGTGCCCGCGATATCAACGTGCTGCGCAGCGTCAATTCCGGCAATGCGGGCTCTTCGACGTCGAACTCGACGTTCCGAGGCACGGTTCGCTACGTCGATACCTCGCGCCGTACCATCGAACTGGAATCGACCAGCTTCATCTCTGGCTTCAATCGCGGCAACAGCGGCAACGTCATGACCGTGCAGTACGACTCCAGTTCGAGGGTCGAGGTGTCCGGTCAGGGCCAGGCCGTCTCGAACCTCGAACGCGGCGACGTGATCGAGGTCGAAGTGGAGAACTCCGGCAACGCGCTGCCGTTCGCGCGACGGATCATTCTCGTGCGAGACGTGAACTCGCGGTAAGACGGTTCCTCGGAGTTCCTCGGTTCCTCGGAGTTCCTCGGTTCCTCGGTGGATGGGGACCGTCAAGGGGCGGCGGCCGTCCGCGGAACAAGGTGGGGATGGTTGAGACACACCGAGGAACCCCGAGGAACCCGAGGAACCCGAGGAACCAAATCCGCGTACCCTGAGTGACATGCTCAGTGACGTGCTGTATTCGGAAGAGCGAAGCGAGGAGATCCCGTTCGACTCGGATCTCTACGGCTGGCTGATCGGCGAGTGGGAGATGGTAGTGACCGACATCACTCCGGATGGAGAGGTGGAGCAGAGCGGGGAGTGGCACTTCGGACGCACGCTCGAGGGACGCGCCATTCAGGACGTATTCATCGTCCCGTCGCGCCGCGATCGAGGGACTACCAGCGGACCGGGCAGGAGATACGGAAGTTCGATTCGCGTTTACGACGCGGCGGATGACAGCTGGCGCATCACGTGGATCAACCCGGTGAGCCTGACCGAAGTCCGGCTGACTGGCCGGAGCGACGGAGAAGATATCGTCCAGCTCGGGCGTGATGACGATGGCTCGCTGATGCGATGGACGTTCTGCGAGATCGAATTCGAGTCATTCAAGTGGCTGGGCGAAGTCTCGAATGACGAAGGCGAGACATGGTTCACGCACTCGGTGTTCGTCGGCAAGCGCATCTCGTGGGGAGTCCCGGGGATGACCGATCCGGAGTAGATCGAGCGCAGGCCTCCCTTCATCACGCCATCGCGTTGGCTCGAGAACACGAGAGGGATCATCGTGTGAAATCGTTGCATGCTGCGTTCCGCGGATATGCTTTGACGATGAATGAGTCTAACGTTCCCCTGGTCGACCTCGATCTCTCTCGCCGGCTCGAGATTGCTGAAGGAAAGACGAACGCCGCAATCGTTGACGCGCGCGCTGCGCTGACACCGGAGTCGGGCGCGGCCTGGATGGAGCGCGGCGGAACGATGGCCATGTTCGACGGACTGGAATCGCCGCTCACGCAGACCTTCGGCCTGGGGCTCGGTGGCCCCGTCAGGGACGAGGATCTCGATGCCATCGAAGAGTTCTTCCGTTCGCGCGGTGCTGCGGTTTTTCATGAAGTCAGTCCGATCGCTGACCTCTACAACATGGTGACCCTCAAACGGCGGGGCTACCAGCCGGTCGAACTGACGACCATCCTCTTCCGCCCGCTCGATCCGCTGAATATCGATACCGGCGGCACGGACGTTCGCGTGCGCATGGCCGCTGCAGGTGAGGAAGATCTGTGGTCAGAAACCGCGGCTCGCGGCTGGGGAGAGTCGCCCGAACTGGCTGCATTCGTCCGGGACATTGGACGAGTGAGCGCCCGGAGCCGCGGGACGTTCTCGTTTTTCGGTGAAATCGAAGGACGTCCGGTGGCCAGCGGATCGGTCTGCATTCACGGCGGCATCGCACTGCTTGCCGGGGCCAGCACCGCGCCTGAGAGCCGCAGCCGCGGGGCGCAACGCGCACTCCTCGAAGCAAGACTTCGTTACGCCGCCGAGGCCGGAGCAGATCTGGCGATGATGGGAGCGCAGCCGGGCAGTGGTTCGCAGCGGAACGCCGAGCGTCAGGGATTCCGGATTGCATATACGCGGATCAAGTGGCAGCTGATGCGCTGATCGTCCGTACCGTTCGCGTTACTTGACCGCGTTTCTCAGATCCTGAACGTGGGTTGCCCGGACTGCGCTCGCGCCAGTCGTGAGCGTTGGATCGGCGAACACGAAGGTGCTGACACCCAGGGTCGCACGCGCTTGAGCCACGGCAATGCGCAACTCCTGGATGTGGACCGCCTTGATGAGCGTCGACGTCGCGAGGACCGGATCCGTGAATGCGAAGACGCTCGATCCTGCAGTCGACCTCAAGGCCGCAGCTGCCTGGCGCAGTTCGTTCATGTGAATGAGTTTCACGAGCGTCACTCCCGCGGTGATGGCCGGATCGGTAAAGACGACGGTGGTCGCCACATCGGGAGCGCTGAGCGGCGAGAGGCGTGCCGATGCATCGAGCGCTCGCACCTTGTAGGCGAGCGCGGCGCCCGGGGCGAGCGATGAGTCGGAGTAATTCGTCGCAGCGGTGATCGCGATGCTGGTGTAATCCGCAGACGCCGATTTGCGGAAGACTTCGTACTGCGTTGCTCCAGCTGACGCGCTCCAGGTGAGGTTCACCTGGGTTGCCGACACGCCCGTTGCCGTGAGGGCAGTCGGTGTACCCGGACCCACGGTGACCCCTTTGGTCCCGTTGATCGTCCCGTCGGCTATGTCGGTGGCTGTAACCGCCTGGCTTCCCGCGGCCTGCAGCGTCACCCCGTTCGTGAACGTATGCGTCCCTGCGTCCGCTCCGGTGAAGGTGTAGTTGGGCGGCAGCGTTGCGCCAGCGTCGGTCGAAGTGAAGTGAACTGTCCCGGTGTATCCGGTGGCGACGTTGTACGACGCGTCGAAAACCGTGACCGTGACGCTGGCCGGTTCATTTGCAGCTGCCGCTGAACCCATCGTCACGATGTAGGAGCGGGTCGGTGCCCAGCCAAGCTTCACCACTTCGAAGTCGCTCGCCTTGAGTGTACCGAAAGCGGAATTCTGCGTGCCGTTGTCCCACCGCGTGTCGTACGTGCCGCTGATGAACATGTTCGACCCGTTGTCGGCGACGATCAGTCCGTATTTTTTAAAGGCCCTGAATACGCGCTGCATCTCGGGCGTGAATGTGGAGATGTTCGTCCCTGGCTTGAGTCGCAGGCGCGCTCCCATTGGCAGCGCGCTCGAATTGCTGCCAGCCGAGTGGGATGCGGGGAAGACGTACCCGTTGGACGCCTGGACCGTGACCCGGAATGCGTGACGGATCTCGTCGGTGCCGAACACCTCGTCGTAGCGCACCAGCCCGGGAAAGATCGCCAGGCCCGCGGCGTCGGCCGAGGTCCAGGTGTCGGGCCGGCGGTTGTTCGTATTCATGTCGAAAAACGCGCCGGAACCTGCTT
>JBKJVD010000025.1:0-8038 GCA_046590585.1 Thermoanaerobaculia bacterium
GCGTGAGCAGGAGAATGCCGCCGATGATGGCGATGACGAGTGCGAAGAGATCGCGCTCGCCGAAGATCATGCCTGCGCCGAGCAGCAACAGTCCGGAGACGAGGAAGAAACGCAGACGCCGGAGAGCGGCCACGTCCCTGGATCCGCAGTCCCGGCACTGCACCATCGGAGGAACTGCCGGCAGTTCATCCGGCCAGAGTCTCTGCACGATGGCGATCGCGTCATCCGCATTCCCGGGTGCGACGACGACGTCGAAGCCATCGTCGAACGCGTCGGCGCAGCGACGCTCGAAGGATTCACTTCTGGGCAGCACGTTCGCGATCACGCCTTGCGCAGCAAGTGTTTGCCGCGCCTGTTCCGCTTCTTCGCCCGACCGAAAGGCGGCGATCACGACGAGTGGATTCACGGGAACCATGACAAGCTGGATGGGGGCATTCTTCCCAATTCAGCGGTCAGCGCTCAGGGGTCAGGGCGCGTAATCATCGCCGCAGCGGAAAGGATCAGGACATTTTTGACTCGATGAGCCGCGATTGCGGCTTCCGATGTGCGATGCGCGAGAATGGTCCCTGATTCTGGAGGTACGGATGACGACCGAGTCGTGGACGAAGGATCCCGATGCTGCCCTGGCCGAGGCGAAGACGAGCAGGAAAGGGGTGATGCTCGACTTCAGCGCAGCACCGGCCTGAGGACCCTGCGTTCGGCTGGAAGCCGAATCGTACGGTGATCCGTCGGTGGCCGCTCTGATTCTCGAGCACTTCATTCCGGTATCGATCAACATCACTTCGCAACCGCTCCTGTTCCGAAGATTCGGCGCGATCTGGACTCCGAGTGTCGTGTTTCTCGATACCGAAGGAATCGAATGCTGGCGTAGCGAAGGCTACCTGACGCGCTCTGAGTTCCACGCTCAGGTGAGGATGGCGCTTGCCAGGACCTCCGCCATGCACAAGCGCTGGCGTGATGCTGAAGAGCGTTACTCGATCGTCATCGAAGATCACTCCGATACGAGCGCGGTGCCTGAAGCGTTGTACTGGCGCGGAGTGAGTCGCTATCGGCAGGGCAAGGATCATCTGGTGCTCGAGGAGATGGCCGATGAAGTGACCCGACGCTTTCCGGCCAGCGTGTGGGCGATCAAGGCGTCGTCATGGAAGAAATGAAGGTCGCGATCAAGCTGACGATGGTGATGCTGCTGGCGGGATGCGTTTCATTTTCAGGAAAGAGACCGCTCGTGATCAATTACGACACCCGGGCCAACCCGGGACTGCAGAGAAAGATCGACGCGATCGACGCTGACCTTCGCGAGCGCTTCGCCATGCCGCCTGAAACGGTGGCAGTCGGCGTTGTCGACCTGCGCCGGATGGACGTGGCGATGATTCATCCCGACCGGATTGAATACGCGGCGAGCGTGGCCAAGATCGGGATCCTTCTCGCGTTCTTTGAACTGCATCCTGAGGTGGCCACGACCATCGACGAGGACACGCGCCATGAACTCGGCCTGATGATCAAGAGCTCGAGCAACGAGATGGCCGCGAAGTACTCGCGCGCCATGGGGCTGCATGAGATCCAGCAGGTGCTGAACGCGTGCGGATTCTACGATCCGGCGCGCGGCGGTGGGATCTGGGTCGGCAAGCACTACGGCCCGAACAGCGAGCGTTTCGGCGATCCGGTTGCCGACCATTCCCATGCTGCGACGGTGCGTCAGTTGCTGCGCTTCTATCTGCTGCTCGAGCAGGGGCAGTTGGTTTCGCCCGCGGCGTCACGAGTGATGCGCGAGGTCTTCGCATCGCCCGCCATCGCGCATGACGAAGTGAAATTCGTCAAGGCTCTCCGTGGCCGGGACGTGTCGATCCTTCGCAAGCTCGGGACCTGGCAGACGTGGCTGCACGACACGGCGGTCGTGACCGGGCCGGGGCGTCACTACATCATCGTGGCGCTGACGAATCATCCCCGGGGAGATGACTATCTGGCCGGGTTCGCGCGTTCGGTGGATGACCTGATGATCGCGAGGGGAAGGTAACGCCGGCCGCATTGGTACACAGGTCCCTTGACGTAAACCGGACTCTTCTTCAGAATCGGGCTCAATCAATCCAATTCAGCCTCGGCCCATCGAAGCCAATAGGGGGAGTCCATGAAGACCCTGGTTACGAGATCCGTTTTTTGCGCGGCGATGCTCATCGTTGCGCTTCCTGATTGCTCGCTCAGGGCGCAGGAAACCCAGCAGACCCCGGACACCAAAACCGCCGAAGAGGATAGAAAGGCGAGATTGAGTGAAGAGGTCATCGTGACGGCGCGGAAACGCGAGGAGACGGTTCAGGACGTGCCGATCTCCGTGGCGGCTCCGACCGCAGCGATCCTTCGAGATCGCGGAGCCGAGAACATCGAAGATGTCGCCGTCAACGTCGCTGGCTTCACGGTTCAGAACCTGGGGCCGGGACAGAGTCAGATCGCCATCCGTGGTGTCTCGGCCGGACAGATCGTCCGAGACCAGCCAGGCGTCAAGGAGCAGGTCGGCGTTTATCTCGACGAGTCGGTGATTTCGCTATCGCTCTTCACGCCGGACATCGACCTGTTCGACCTGTCACGCGTCGAAGTGCTGCGCGGACCGCAGGGAACTCTGTTCGGGTCGGGTTCGCTTTCGGGCACGGTGCGCTACATCAGCAATCAGCCGAAGTTCGGCGTATCGGAGTCGGTCGGTGAACTTGCTCTCAACTCCGTCGGCGATGGCGGCGTGGGCGGCAGCCTGAAAGCTGCAGTCAATGTCCCCTTCGGCGATCGCGCGGCCATGCGCGTAGCCGCGTACTACACGCGGTACGGTGGATTCATCGATGCAGTGCAGCCGGATTTTCGCGTCAACGAAGATGTGAACGGTGGCGACCGGATGGGCGCGCGGATCGGCGTGACCTTCAAACCGAACGACCGGCTCACGATCACGCCGCGCATCCTCTACCAGAAGGTGGAGATGGATGGCTGGAATCGCGCCGATGCGTTCAACATCCTCGCGAACGAGTTCACCACCTCGCGGCCGAAAGTGAAGCTCGGCAAACGCGAGCAGTTCACGCAGATCGAGGAACCGTTCAGCGACAAGTTCTTCCTCGGTGACGTGAACATCTCCTATGACATGGGTGGCCGGACGCTCACGTCGATCACATCGTTCACCGACCGGGACGTCCTGGTCGTACGCGACGCGGGCGCCCTGACGTCGAGCATCACGGGCGGTTCCATTGGATTGCCTGCTGCGATCTACACACTCGATTCACCTCTTGACGACGCCACCACAGCCAAGGGATTCACCCAGGAAGTCCGGATGTCCGGTGGCAAGAATCGGCTGCAGTGGCTCGGTGGTGCGTTCTACAGCAACATCGATCGCGCATACGGCCAGAGTCTGCTGGTGAGCGGCTTTGAGGCGGGCACGAAGATCCCGACGGCTGGAAAGTTCGGCGCAGGGAAGGACGTGCTGTTTTACTCCGACCTCGACTACAACTTCAGCCAGTTCGCGCTCTTCGGGGAAATGACCTATGCCGCCACGGACCGGCTCGACCTTACGGCCGGGCTTCGTGGATACAAGTTCAAGGAAGATCGGACCCAGACGTTTGACGGAATCTTCGCCGATCCCGGAACGACCGATGGATCTACGGACGCCGACGGATTCGTGCCTCGGCTGATGGCGAGCTTCAAGTTGAGTGAAACGACCCGGCTCAACGGACAGATCTCGAAGGGATTCCGGCTCGGCGGAATTAACGACCCGCTCAATGCCCCCCTCTGTACCGCCGCCGACCTGGCAACATTCGGCGGGAAGGGCAACTGGAAGGATGAAGAACTCTGGAACTACGAGGTTGGCTCGAAGTCTCGCATTGCGGGCGGCCGTGGATCGTTCAACGTCTCCGCCTACTATGCAGACATTCGCGACCTCCAGGCGACGGTGACGGCAGGCTCCTGCTCGTCGCGACTCGTATTCAACGTTCCGCGAGCGCGCAGCACCGGCGTTGAAGGTGAGTTCGAACTGGCCCCGAGCGACCGGCTCGACTTCGCGGTGTCGGCGAGCTACAACAATTCCGAGCTTCAATCGACTCTCACGTCGACGAGTGCCACTGGCGCGAGGACGGTCGTGGCAGGGATCGAAAAAGGGAATCGTCTGCCGACCGTGCCTGAGTTCCAGATGACTTCTGCGGCGACTTATCACTGGAACGCCGCGAGTTGGGCGGGCTATCTGACCGGCGTCTACCAGCACGTGGGCGATCGCTACACCCAGATCGGAGATCAGGCGGCCGGCTTTGGTACCGTCAACCTCGGCTCATTCGGAGCGGTCGGGATCGGCGGTCCCTTTACCCAGGGCACATTCACGTTCAATCCGAAGCTGCCGGCCTACGATGTCGTGAACCTGCGCTTCGGGATCCTGCGCGGTCGCTGGGATACCGCAATTTTCATGAACAACGTCACCGACGAACGCGCCCTCCTGGCGCTCGACCAGGAACGCGGTACCCGGGCACGCGTCGGGTTCCTCATCAACACGCCACGCACGATTGGCATCAGTGCAAGATTGAATATCTGACCAACGCTTGCGATGCCCTCTTCCTCATCCGGAAGAGGGCATCGCGCGACGGACGAGGTCCCGATGGCTGACGTGAGCGAGGGTGTCTCGAGACGCTCGGTTCTGCAGGCGATGGCCGTAGCGCCGCTCGCAGCCGTCCGTCGCAGGAAGGGGCCGACGGTCTCGACTCCCAGGGTCGTGGTCGTGGGTGCCGGTGCTTTCGGCGGTTGGACCGCGCTGCACCTGGCCCGGCTTGGCGCACGCGTGACGCTCGTCGATGCGTGGGGTCCGGGCAACTCCCGCTCCAGTTCCGGCGGAGACACGCGGGTGATTCGCGCCATCTACGGGCGCGATCGGATCTACGTCGAGATGGTCCGCCGGGCCTACGAGTTGTGGGAGCAGATCGACGCCTCGACGGATGATCGTCTCTATGTCGAGACCGGCGCACTGTGGCTGCACCGAGGCGACGACGCTTACGTCCGTTCCTCAGTGCCCGTAATGAAGGAGTTCGGATTCCCGCTGCAGCAGATTGAAATCGTGGAAGCGGTGAAACGATATCCGCAGGTCGACTTCGGCGGAATCTCCAGCGTCTGGTTCGAGAGGCGCGCCGGGGCGCTGTCCGCACGACGCGCCTGCATGGTCGTGCGCGACGCGTTCGTGAAGGCCGGTGGCGAGTACCGGACCGGCCGTGTGGAGCCGGGAGCGATCCTGAGCGACGCTCTTGCCGGGGTCCAGATGGAGGATGGCTCGCGCATCGAGGCAGACGCGTACGTGTTTGCCTGCGGGCCATGGCTGGGCCGTCTTTTTCCCGAGGTGATCGGCGACTGGATCCGGCCGTCGAGGCAGGAGGTCTATTACTTCGGTACACCGGCCGGCTCAGGACGGTACGCGCCGCCCCAGATGCCGGTCTGGATCGATTTCGGCCAGCGGATTTTCTACGGCATCCCCGACGTGAGTGGGCGCGGCTTCAAGGTGGCCGACGATACCCGCGGTGAAGCGATCGATCCGAGCAGCGCGGAGCGAACCTCCACCGCCGAGGCAGTTGAACGTGCACGGCAGCTGCTCGCTGAGCGCTTTCCGGAACTGGCGAAGGCTCCGCTGCTCAGCGCCGAGGTCTGTCAGTACGAGAACAGTCCTGACGGACACCTGATCATCGATCGCCATCCTGTAGCGAAGAATGTCTGGCTGGCTGGCGGCGGTTCCGGACATGGATTCAAGCTCTCACCGGTTGTGGGCGAGATGGTCGCCGAAAACGTCATCCACGGAAGAGAGCTGCCCGCCCTCTTCCGTACAGATCGCCTGCGCGACGTGTCGAGGAGAAAGACGCAGTTCGATAAGTGAGGCGGTTCCTCGGAGTTCCTCGGTTCCTCGGGTTCCTCATGTTCGCCGGAGTTCCGCGGAGTTCCTGACCCTCGTACGTGCCTGTACCTCGTATCAGACTCCGAGGAACCGAGGAACCGAGGAACCTGCCTCATCCCGATCACTCCTCCCAGACATCCGGCAGCGGAGCGTTGCGATGTTCGCCTTCGAAAATCGGCTGGGGTGGCGGGGCGTCGAGGATGCTGCTCATGAAGGGCCGCACGAGCTTGCCGAGGATGCTGGGAGCCGGCCTGGCGGCAGCGAGTTGAGTGAGCCGATGGATCTGTTCGGCGATGAGTGCGACTGCCGTCATCGCGGACAGAACGCGCGAGAATCGCATCGCTCCGTGCATCAGTCCTTCGATGGTGATCGCCGCACCGAGTCCCGCGAGGCCGAGGATGACCACTGCCGTGAGCTTGCCCTGCGCGATCGGATCGAACCCGAATCGCTGCTGCATCTTTCGCTGATCGGCAACAGGCAGAAATGAGATGTAAGGTTCGCGCATGATGTACTTGTCGTTCAGTTTGCGTTCAGCATCCGCGTCGATACTGGGCAAGCCGGTTTCATCGCGGGCGGGTCGGGGCACTGCGGAAACAGGCGTGAGATCCTTTGCATTGGCGGGCCGGGGTCCGGCAGCGGTTCGCAAGGCGTCATCCTCCAGTGCGGTCATTGTCTTCCGACCGCCGAAAATCCACCAGATTACGAAGACGAGCCACCCGATCGCGGATCCCATCGCGCGGCCGCCGAGCCACGAACGAAGCCGCACGATCGACTCGAGAAAGAAATAGAACGCGAACGGCAGGACCCACATCGGGAACAGAGGTACGGCATTCGGAAGGTCCTGGTGGATCGGGATGAATTTCGCGCAATAGATCCCGAACAGGATGAAGGGAATTGTCGACATCATCGTGATGCGGGCGACCGACACGCCATACAGCATGTTCAAGTGCCGCTGCGCCTCGGCGGGAAGGTGACCGACGAAGAGCCCGCACCACTCGAGGCGCTTCCCGATTTGCTGCCTGCGTTGTTCGTCATTCCACTGCTGCTGACGAACGAGCTCGTTCGCTTCGTCGTAGTGCGACATCTGCCGCACGACGTGCATTGGTTTCCACAGCTCGAGTCGATAACGGAGTTTCCCCCCGGCGATTTCCCGTGAGACGACCTCGTACATCCTGTCGTCCCATTCAACTGCGGTTCCCGGCATTTCCGCGCTGGTGGCGGTGCGCGGACGCCTGGCGGTCCAGCCCTTGTCCCGCGACGTCATGATCAGCCAGCCGTCGCGGGATGAGGCAACGCGGTCAGAGCCGTACGCTGTGGGCATGGCTCAATATAGGCGCTTTCAAATCATTCATGACCGCGAACTCAGGGGCGGAAACGGGACGAATGTGTCGACGTTTGAATCGCCGAGGATCGTCTGACCGCTGCTCTCAATCCAGGCGTGGGCGCGGAGCGGCCCCTGGGGCTCCTTCGCTACGCCGACTCGCAAGGTCGCCTCATGCCCTTCGCGCGTGAGAAGCAGCCGTGCGGCCAGCGCCTGGGTGAGACAGCTGGCGTGTGGGACGCGACGCGAAGCGGCTGGAATGGCCCAGGTGAGCAGGTCGATTGGCAGAGGGGAGCGGGTCAGCCCCTTGACCGGTCGGGCGAAGCGCTCCACGGTCCGATGCACGATCCGGAAAGGAAGGAGCCAGAGGGCCACCCGGATGACGGCAACCGCTGCGAACGCTCTCGTCAGCGCCAGGCGGCGGACACGTCCGATCGCGAGAAATTTACGAACCGGTCGCAGGACGCACCTCGACGACTGTCGCGTCGATCATCCTGCCGGGCACGCGAAGGACGTCAGCCTCGTAGACCGCGCCGAAGTATCGCCCGGCGTCTACGCCGCTAATCACGGTTTCGCCGTCGATCGACGATGCGACGTGTTCACTTGACGCGCCGACCGTGGAGCAGGGATCGAGTTGGGCCATACGTGACTGGGACGATACGCCGCGCCGCATGGTGGATGTCAAGCCAGTGTCGACCCTGTGTCTCTCGTTTCTTACCGAACGCTGGATTGATGCGCCACGAACTCGGTCGGGATCTTCACGCCGAGGATGCGTTCCGTTTGCGGGGGATGGCCCGTGAACTTCAGCGTCGCCTGGTCTGCGGATGCGAATG
>JBKJVD010000166.1:0-12930 GCA_046590585.1 Thermoanaerobaculia bacterium
ATCGAGAACTTCATGGACTACACGGATGACTCCTGCATGTACAAGTTCTCGGCTGGTCAGTCGTCGCGCGCAACCTCGCTCTGCACCACGTATCGCGGACTGTAAGTTCCGCACTCACACATCTGATCACTGGGGGACGCTTCGGCGTCCCCCTTTTCATTTGATGGGACTATCCTGATCGACCATGCTCCGTTCCTTACTGCTCCTCTCTTCTTTCGTACTTCTCGTTCCGGTGCTCGAGGCGCAGATCGGCGCGCGGCCTGGTGACCTGACTCCGCACGTTCTTGCAGCCGAGGTGAAGTCGGCGTTCGATCGGAATGACGCGGTCATTCTCGATGTCCGCGGTGACGTTCCTTACGAGATCGAACACATCGAGGGAGCGATTTCGATTCCGCTCGGCCTGATCGAAGCGCGTGCGGCAGAACTGCCGAAAGAGAAGCTGATCGTCGCGTACTGCACCTGCAAGGCTGAAGAGTTGAGCGGGGAAGCGACCCTGAAGCTGCGGAAGGCGGGATTCACGCGAGTCGGCGCTCTGCAGGGTGGGATGCAGGCTTGGAAGGCTGCCGGGTTTGCGGTGGTCAAGACCACCGAGCCGTTCTTTGTCCCAGCAACTGAAATCACTCCGGCACCGGCCGCTCGCGGGCGCATGATGCCGCCGGCCCTGATCGCCTGTGACCGCAACGAGCTGACTTCATTCGCTGGCGTCGTCTCGTCGTACCGGCGGGCTCGCGGGAAGACGACGGTTGTGCTCCGGACGGACGATGGCACGGTGGAGACATTCACCCTCAGGGGATCGAAGCAGAGTCAGCTCGAGCCGCTCTTTCTGATCGGAACGGCGAAATTCAGCGCGGCCGACTGGAGCAGAATCGAGTTGCGCGCTGGAGTGCTGCGCCTGGGTGTCCGCGCTGTGGTCTGGGTCTGCCGGGCCGGAACGAAGCCATCCTCCAGGCGGATCTGGATCGACTGGCAGCCGCCTGCGGCCCCTTCCCACTGATCCCCTCTTCATCGTCGCCGGGCGTGATGAGGCATCTGCTATAATCCGCGCCGTTTAGGTGACTCTCCCAATGGACGCTAAATCTGATTCGACCATCGTAGAGATCTTCGGTCAGACATACAGCGTCCGGGGGGAGGGTGACCCGGATTATTTGATGGAGCTTGCGCGGTTAGTCGATTCCAGGATGCGCGACGTTGCGGCACAGGTTGCAACGATCGATCCGATGAAAATCGCGATCCTGGCGGCTCTCAACATAGCCGATGAGTTTTCGCGGCACAGGTCGCAGCACGAACGTGCTGTCGGAATCTGGACCGAGAAGACGGAGGAAATGACCAACCGGCTCAACCGGGTAATCAGTTGAGCCAGAGTTAGACGGAATCATAGTTTTCGGAGTGCCCTGCCGGGTGCGTGATGAACAATCAAGCGCTTGGACCGATGTTTCTTATCCTCGGGTGCTCGCGTCTCATGCCGCGTGCAGACCTTCGCCCTCACGGGTTCTAAGGCAGCCAAAACGGTATGAGTAGAGCGCCCACCTGCTTAAACAGGTTCAGGTAAGAATGTTTCACACGGCTCAGGTGGGGTTCTCCGAATTTCCCTCCAACTGCGCGAGCCTCCCGAATGGGGAGGCAGTTTGAACTTACTGGTTTCAGTTATGGTCGGCGTCGCTGGCGCCGTGATCCTGGCCCTGCTATGGGCCGTTGTTTACCGCAAACGTGCAGAAGCACAGATCGCCGAGGCCCGTCAGTCGGCCGAGCGAATCGTCGACGACGCTCGAAAGTCTTCCGAGGCCCGCGCCAAGGAGCTGAATCTCGAAGCGAAAGAGAAGCTGCTGCAGCTTCGCTCGGAGTTTGATAAGCAGACCACGCAGCGTCGGGATGAGATCAAGGCGGTCGAGAAGCGTCTCCAGCAGAAAGAGGAGACGGTCGACAAGAAGGCTCAGCAACTCGAAACCCGCACCGCCGAAGTCGAGCAGCGCGACAAGTCGCTCAACGGTCGCGAGAAGAACGTCGAACGCCGTGAAGTCGAACTCACCGAACTCGTCGAGGCGCAGCGCCACAAGCTCGAGCAGATCTCCGGCCTGACGGTCGAACAGGCCAAGAACGAGCTGATTCGTGGCATTGAAAACGAAGCGAAACTCGACGCCGCGCACATCATCAAGCGGATCGAGACCGAGGCCACTGAACTCGGTGCGCAGAAGGCGAGGAAAATCATCGGAATGGCCATTCAGCGTATGGCCTCCGATTACGTGGCCGAGAATACCGTCTCGGTCGTCGACCTCCCTTCCGAGGATATGAAGGGCCGCATCATCGGTCGCGAGGGCCGCAACATCCGGGCGCTCGAACTGGCTACCGGTGTCGACCTGATCGTCGACGATACGCCGGAAGCGGTCATCCTTTCGGGCTTCGATCCGATCCGACGCGAAGTCGCGCGTATCTCGCTCGAGCGGCTCATGGCGGACGGACGCATCCATCCTGCCCGCATCGAGGAACTCGTCGACAAGGTCCGCCAGGAACTCGATCAGAAGCTGTTCGAGGAAGGCGAGGCCGCGGCGTTCTCGATCGGCATCACCGACATTCATCCCGAACTGCTGAAGCTCCTCGGCCGCCTTCGGTACCGTACCTCGTACGGGCAGAACGTGCTGATGCACTCCCTCGAGGTAGCACAGCTGGCCGCTCTCATGGCCGTCGAACTCGGGGTCAACGACACGATCGCCAAGCGCGGCGGGCTCCTTCACGACATCGGCAAGGCCATCGATCGCGAGATGGAAGGCACGCATCTCGAACTCGGCCGGCAGGTGCTGGAGAAGTACAGCGAGAAGCGCGACGTCATCCATGCCATGGAATGTCACCACGGCGACTATGACCCGACCACGGTCGAGGCCGTGCTCGTCAACGCAGCCGACGCGCTGTCGGCTGCACGCCCGGGCGCGCGTCGCGAGATCCTCGAGAACTACGTGCACCGTCTGGAGCGCCTCGAGGCGATCGCAAACGCAATGGAAGGGGTGTCGAAGAGTTTCGCCATCCAGGCAGGCCGCGAATTGCGCATCATCGTGAACTCGGAGAAGATCACCGACGAACAGTCGATCTGGCTCTCCAAGGATGTTGCACGCAAGATCGAGTCGGAGTTGCAGTATCCAGGTCAGATCAAGGTGACCGTCATCCGCGAAATGCGCGCGGTCGATTACGCCAAGTAACAAGCTGCTGGCTGTCAGTGCCTGCCTCCTGGGAGACAGGCGCTGTCGGCGAGTCCAAGGGCGGCTGCCGGAAGGCAGCCGCCATCTCATTTCTCTCATCGCAGCATCCGCGGCAGACCAGCCGCTAGAAAGTAACGCTCGCGGCAGGTTCCCAGGAGCCGGAAGCCCAGAGCCAAGAGTCAACGCAGTGATTCGAATCCTCTACATCGGAGACGTGGTCGGCCAGCCCGGCCGTCGCGCTCTTCACGGAAAGCTGGAACATGTCGTCGATCGCGAAAAGATCGACTTCACCATCGTCAACATCGAAAACGCCGCCGGAGGCTTCGGGGTCACCGAGGCAATCATGGAGGAGCTCTCCGAGCTTCCCATCAATGCCTACACCTCGGGCAACCACATCTGGGACAAGAAGGACTTCGTCGACAACTTCGACCACTATCCGCAGGTGGTGCGTCCGGCGAATTATCCGGCTGGTAATCCGGGCAAGGGTCGCGTCATCCGCCAGACGGCAGGAGGCGTCGACGTCGCGGTGCTGCAGGTGATGGGCAACGTGTTCATGCCTCCATGCGAGAACCCGTTCTATGTTGCCGACCGTGAGTTGCGCGAGATCGGTGATTCCGCAAAGGTCATCATCGTCGACATTCACGCCGAGGCGAGCTCGGAGAAGCAGGCCATGGGCCGCTATCTCGATGGTCGCGTTTCCGCAGTCCTCGGCACGCACACGCACGTTCCGACGGCGGACGAGCGGATGCTTCCGAACGGTACCGCGTTTCAGACCGACGTCGGGATGACTGGCGCGTACGACTCGGTGATCGGCTTCAGGCCTGAAGAGGCGCTGCACCGGTTCCTGATGAACACGCCGAAGAAGCTCGAGGTCGCGAAGCGCGATGTCCGGATGTCGGGCGCGATGGTGGAGATCGACGAGACCACCGGCCGGGCCTCGCGCATCGTGCGCATTCACGAATATCTGGCTGACTGACGCGGATGCAGCTTTCGATCATTACCCTCGGTCATGTGCACGCGGAAGCTCTCGTCGCAATGGCAGCTCATTGCACACACCTCGAGAACCTGGCGCTCGACGTGCCGCATGGCGATCCGCTCTCGAAGCACCGCGCCGAGTTCAATCGCGCCGTCGACGCCTCGACGGCCGACTGGATCCTGATCGTCCGGGAGCATGAGTTCATCGACCCCGCGATCGCCAGTGAGATCGCGGAGACGGTGGCGGGCGCGAAAGCGTGGGGCTTCAGGCTTCGCGCCGTTCCCTGGTACGCCGGTGCTCCGCTGAGACTGGGCGGACGTGAAAGCGGTAGCGGAGAGGTGAGGCTCTTTCACAAGCGACACTTCCTCCGCTTTGCCGAGAAGGGAAAGTGGGACGAGATTGCGATTCAGGGAACGATCGTGAGGATGAGTGGCGAGATCCGCTCGATCACCTTCCAGTCTGCGGCCGACCATCGGGCGTGGCTCGAGAAGAGTGCAGTGCCGCGCTCGCGCCTGAGACGCCTCGCGGTGTTCGTGCGCTATGCAATTGCCGCCGCGACATTCGATCGCAACGCGTTGCGTTATCTCTGGATCGAAGCCGGCTTCCGTCCGCAGTGACTCAGGTGATGGGAGCGGCAGTCGGCATGCGGCGCGAAATCGCGCGCATGGCTCCGCTGGTGCGGAACTGGCGCGGCGACATTCCGTAGCGTTCGCGGAATTGCAGCCGGAAGTAGTTCTCCGAGTCGAAGCCGCAACGCCGGGAGATCTGTGAGACCCGCAGCGTGCCCTGCTTGAGCAGTCTCGCCGCTTTCTCGAGCCGCTTCTCCTTGAGGAAGTGACTGAGCATGCGACCGGTGGTGCGATGGAAGCGGCCCGAGATGTATTGACGCGTGTACCCGAGTTCGCGCGTCACCGCCTCGACCGTCACCTCCTCGTCGGCTTTGAGCCGGCGCCTGACCGTCTTGATCAGCGCTCGAAGAAGGCCGTCCATCTCAGTTACTCCCGCTCCATTCGGAGCCGTTGAATGCCTGGATTGTCCGCTGTACTCTGCAGCGAAGTTCCCGGGCAGATTGTGGGTCGGATAGGCGCATGATAGCGCAAATTGTAGTGTGGAGGCGGAATCGTGGAAGACGCAGGACTCCTCAGGAGCGTCAATCTTTTCGTTGAATTCGATCATGAGGAACTGACTCATCTTCGGAGCCGCATGCGGGCGAGCACGTTCAATCCCGATGATGTCATCCTCGAAGAGGGGAAGGCCAATCGCGCGTTGCATGTGCTGATCCGCGGCCGCCTGCGGGTCTGCCGGGACGTCGACGGTCACGCCGTACCGCTCTGCGACCTGTTTGAAGGGCAGACATTCGGAGAGCTCTCCATCATCGAAGACGGAGTGGCGTCCGCCACGATTCAAGCGGTGACTGAGGCAGAAGTGCTGTCGCTCTCGATGATGGACCTGGCCGATTTCCTGCGCGAACGGCCGTCCGCTGGCGCGAAGTTCTGGCGTGAGATCGCCGTCGATCTGCGCCGCCGCATTCTCCAGACCAACGATGTGGTCCGGAGTTATTTCGAGGTCAATCGCGCGCTGGTGGAAAATCCGAAATTCCGCGAAGCCTACGCGCTCTGTAATCGCTGAGCCGGCCGTGGATCCGCCGTTCGGGCGCGGGCGAACGCCTATACTGAGAGGGGAGACTCACAGTCAATGCGGCACGGCCCGGAGGATTACGACTATGACTTCGCCATCGCGGGGAGTGGACCTGCCGGCGCCTCGGCTGCGATTTCGCTGGCGCAGCGTGGTCATTCGGTCGTCATGTTCGAGCGCGAGACCTTCCCGCGGTTTCATATCGGGGAGTCGCTGCTGTCCACTGCGAACGATTCCTTCGATCTCCTCGGCATCACCGAGCGGATGGCGTCGGCGGGCTTTCCCGTGAAATGGGGTGCACGCCTCCTCACCCATGACGGTGCAAGCGGGCGTGGCGTCGACTTCGCCGCCGCTACCGAAGTGGCGAAGCCGCAAACGTATCAGGTGCCACGAGCCGAGTTCGACCAGATCCTCATGCAACGGGCGCGCGAACTGGGTGTCGAAGTGCGGGAGGCGCATCGCGTGACGGGGTGCGAATTCTCGAGCGAGGCCGTGGTGATGGAGTTCATCCCGGCAGCGGGAACTCCAGGCAGCGTGCGCGTGCGTGCGGTCGTCGACGCGTCGGGCCGGCACGGGCTGCTGGCGAACAAGTTCAAGCTCAGGACCGGCGAGCCGAAGCTCGACAACATCGCGATCTACTCCCACTTCTCCGGTGTCCCGCTCCTCGAGGGCGACCGGGCGAACGACATCCGGCTCGTGGCGTGTGAGGACTCGGGGTGGTTCTGGCTGCTTCCCATCAGCCGCGACCTGATGAGTGTCGGGATCGTTCTGCCCAAGCGTTTGTTTCTGGAGTTGCCCGCAGCGAACAACGAGGAGCGGCTCGATCTCGCAATCGCGAACACGGCCGCCGTCGCGGAACTGATGCGCAATGCCCGACGCGAATGGCCGGTGCACGTCGAAAAGGATTTTTCTTACTTCGCATCCACGTATGCCGGGGATCGCTGGATTCTTGCTGGCGACGCCGGCTCGTTTCTGGATCCGGTGTTTTCCACAGGTGTCTCGATTGCCATGGAGTCGGGAATCGAGGCGGCCGTGGAACTCGATCGGGCCAAAGCGAGCGGCGACTTCTCCGCTCGCAATTTCAGTCGCTTCTCGGATCGGCAGAGGCAGAGGTTCGAAACGTTTCGTCGTTTCGTGATCGGGTTCTACACGCCGCAGTTCCGCGAAATCTTCTTTGATCCGGATCCTCCCGCACGCATCTTTCGCGCCGTGGTGACCGTCCTCGCGGGCCGGTGGGACGCCAGCCTGCGAACCCGCCTCCTGAACCGGATCTTCTTCTTGTCTGTAGCCGTTCAGAAGTGGTTCAGCGTTGCGCGTAACCGCTTTCGGCGGGACGCTGCAGCGGGTTACGCGGACTGATCAGCTTCGGGCCAGGAACGTCAGCACCAGCGCGATTGCGCCCGGCAGTGCCTGCATGAAGAGGATCGATCGCTTCGCTGTGGCCGCACCGAAGACCCCTGCGATGATTACGCAGGTCAGGAAGAAGACTCGGATCGCGAAACCTGCAGGTCCGAGGACGATGCTCCAGATCAGGCCGGCCGCCAGGAATCCGTTGTAGAGCCCCTGGTTCGCTGCAAGGGGAGCGGAAGCTTCCATCATCTCCGGGGAGAGCCCGAAAATTCGTCGTCCCGTCGGCGTCTTCCAGAGAAACATCTCCAGCACCAGGAAGCCGATATGGAGGACGGCCACGAGCGCCGTGAATGCGGTTGCGAGCATCGCCATGTGAATCTCCCTATTCAGCTCTTGGCTGTTGGCTGTTGGCTGTTGGCTGTTGGGAAAAGCAAAGCTCGAGTTCCCCGACTGCCTTTGCTTTTCCCAAGAGCCAACAGCTAACAGCCAACAGCCAAAACCGACTCTACGCGCATAGCACTGGTCAGTCGATCTCGACTTCGCCTTCGATCTCCACAGGGATATCGAAGGGAAGTTCCGACATTCCGACTGCGCTGCGGGCATGCGCCCCTCGATCGTTGCCGTAAAGCTCGAGGATCAGGTCCGAAAATCCATTGATCACCGCCGGTTGCTGATTGAATCCCGGTGCCGAATTGACCATGCCGAAGACCCGGGTCCAGGCCTTGATCCTGTCGAGATCTCCGAGAGCACGCTGCAGGCTGCCGAGGATTGCCAGCGCCGTCAGCCGCGCGGCCTGGTAACCCTGCGCGACAGTGAGGTCGCGACCCACCTTGCCCAGCGGCAGCGCCAGCGTCCCATCGACTGCCTGAGGTGCGTGGCCGGAGATGATGGCTCGTTTCGAGACGAGCCTGACGGGCGAAAACGGAAGGACTACGCCGGCCGGTGGAACGTGGGCCAGCGGAAGAAAAAGGCCGAGTGCTTCCAGACGCGCTTCAATCTCAGACATGAGTGCTCCGTGTACGAACTGGTCGTGGCGAACATGAGCCGCCCTGCGGATTGAATCATGAGACTCGCTCTTCCACTGTGCCGGAGGCAGGGAACCATTGCGTTTCATTCGACGCGAAGCCATGACAGCGTCCGGTTCCGAGATCGGCCGCGACGGTGAGTGTGAACCCGGAATTCGACAGGTAGGAAACGAGGTGGATTCCCCCCGCGATCTCCACCGAGTCATACTTCGTTCCGGTCCCGCCCTCTGGTGACGGGCTCTCATGTTTCGCGACTTCATGAAACACGACGGTTCCGTCGCGGCGAAATGAATGTTCGTAAGTCTTACCCGCAGTCGGTCCATCGGCGAATGTCCAGCGCAGCGTCCTGCCAGCAAGGGAGTGGGTCATCGGAGCCATTCCTCCTTACGGACAGCGCCTGCAGGAATCGTGCGACAAAGCCCTGGTGACGGCATCACACTGCTGAGTCAAGGCACGCCGGTTGCTTTAGGCCACCCGGGAGGATCCGCTTGTGGCTCTTCGTGAATACCGTGATCTGGACGGCCGGCCCTGGATGGTTTGGAGTGTTGCGGCGAAGTTCAACCCCGTCCGTTCGGAAACTGATCGGCGCACAACGCCTTCAGCGAGATCAGAGGAGCGCACCGCAAGATCTCAGGAGCGCAGGGTTCTGCAGGAGCGCAGGGGTGCCATGCCTCCTCCCGAGTGGATGCGGGGATGGCTTTGCTTCCAGACGACCGGTGAAAAGCGCCGGCTGATCCCAGTCCCGGAGGGATGGGAGCGTTCTACAGTTCGCGAACTCGAGGAGTTACGGAAGCTCGCTTCCCCGATCGCGCTCTCGTGATCACGCAGGTCTTGCGCTAGCGCTCGGCCAGCCAGGCCGCAGCTGCGAATTGTTCACGCCTGACTCGTCGAGGTCAATCTCCAGCGAGTTCGCCAGCCAGCTCGCCCACCTCCTCGGTGAGCCGCGCCAGCATCGGCAGCGGAGGAAAGTAGCCTTCCTCGAACTGGGAGATCCATGCATCGACTTCTTTCTGTATCGGAGCGAAAGCCATCGCGACCCCCACAAAACCGTCGGGGCAACGATACAGGCCGTCCGGGGCGACCCGCGTGTAAACGTGAGATCACGCCGAGTCTGCTACCATTCCATCCTCCGATCATGCGCAAGCGAGCCACAGCTGTCCTCATCGCCACCCTGATCGTCTCGGTCAGCGCGTCAGCTCAGGTGAAGATGATCGTCAAGAAGGACGGCTCGAAGTTGATCTTCAACGACTCACGGGCCAGCGGAAAGTACAGCGACTACAAGTGGCTGGCGAGGCAGCACGATCGTCGCTCTGCGTACGACAGCTTCATCGAGCGATACAGCCTGCACTACGGCGTCGATCCCGTTCTGGTCCGCGCGGTGATTCAGGTGGAGTCGAACTTCAATCCGAATTGCGTTTCGATCAAAGGGGCGCGCGGCCTGATGCAACTGATGCCGGGAACGGCTCGCGAGTACGGCGTCAAGCAGATGCACGATCCTGAGGAAAACATCCGGGGCGGCATCGCCTACCTGGCGTACCTTCTGGAGATGTTCGACGACCTGCCGCGCGTACTTGCCGCTTACAACGCAGGACAGGGAGCCGTGCAGCGGTATGGCGGAATCCCTCCGTACGAAGAAACGTCGACGTATGTGAAGCGTGCGATGACGGTTTACTACGGTCGCCCGTACGGCGCTCCATCAGGCGGCGCCTTCAGTTTCGCCGGCAGGCGTGGGGCCTCGCTCCGCGGTGGGTTCGGCACTGCGGTGGTCCCGCCGGTTGCCTCCCTGTTGCTCCCCGGCGCCCGCTACCTCGGCTCGCACTGACGATCTCACCGACCTCCGCACCGATCTTCAGCAGCTGCTTTGGCTATTGGTCATGACCTGCTTTTTCCCCCAAGAGCCAATAGCCAACAGCCAACAGCTGCCTCATTCGCAGCGCCGTCGAGTACAATCTCCCCCGGATGCCAGGCCACGACAGGGCTGCTGCTCCGCCGTTCGACCAGGGAGTTTTCCTACTCCACTACAACCGGGGGCGTGAAGCGTTTCAGGAAGGGCGCTATGCCGAGGCGCGCCGTGAGTTGGAGAGTGCGCAGAAGATGCGCTCTGAGGACGCGGA
The DNA here is from genome assembly GCA_046590585.1 of Thermoanaerobaculia bacterium. GTDB lineage: Bacteria > Acidobacteriota > Thermoanaerobaculia > Gp7-AA8 > Gp7-AA8 > JBKJVD01. The sequence continues at coordinate 10,289 of JBKJVD010000166.1, forward strand.
CGTCCTCAATCTCCTCGGTCTGGTTTACTTCAAGACTAACTCGTTCCCTGAAGCGGAAGTGATCTACCGCCGCCTCGTGAAAGAAAACTCCGGAGTGTTCATCCTGCACTCCAACCTCGGCCTGATTCTGTTCAAGCAGGGGAAGCTCGACGAGTCGGAATACTATCTCCTCAAATCGGTCGAACTCCGTCCGAACTACGCCAAGTCGCACCTCTATCTCGGGCTGCTCTATCGCCAGCGCGGGAAGTTCGGCCTGGCCATGGAACATCTCAAATTCGCGGGCGCGGACAAACTCGTGCGCGAAGTCGAACTCGAGATGCGCCCGCAGAAGCCTGCTGCGCCCGAGGTGCCCGTGGCTCCTCCGGTTCCGCCAGCTCCGGCCCCGGTTCTGCCGATGGCTGCGCCGGCTCCTGCTCCCCCGCAGCTGGCGCCGGTTGCGGCCGCGCCCGTGAAGATCACGACGCAGAGAGTGGCGACGATGAGTCTGCAGGAGGCGGAGCGGATCCGTAGCGAGGCGATGGAGTCGCGCACGCAGCCGGGCACAGTCCCGACTCCGCAGACGCCGATGGCTCCTCCCGCCCACGAGCCGGAGCCGTTCGCGGAATCGGCCTCGAACGCGGCGGCGAGAAAGCTTCAGGACGCGGTCGACGAAACGGCCCATGCCGATGAGCGCCGGCTCGACCTCGCTCACAAGATCGAGGGCGCGTCGCGCACGTTCGCGCTGCACGAGAACGGATTCCTCGAGATCAATTTCAATCGCAGCGTTCACGTCAAGAAGGGCACGGTTTCGAGCTACTCGGGCAATCTCAAGTTCGTCGCCGAGTCGGGGCTGGTCGGAACTACTGCGCAGATGCTGGTGAAGGCTGTGGGCCAGGGAAAAGTCTTCGTCTACGAAAAGGGGCGCAAGACGTTCCTGCTCGATCTCAACGAGGAATTCATCTACGTTGAAGGGCGCAACCTGCTCGCTCTCGAAGACACGCTGACCTACCGCGTCGAACCAATTTACGACACGTCGTATCAACGCAAGATCGATACGGTGAAAATCTTCGGGCGGGGTTCGCTGGCTATTTCCACCTCAATCGAACCGCTCACGCTGCGCGTGACGCGCGAATATCCGCTCCTGATCTCCTCGAACGCGCTCGTCGCCTGGACCGGCAGCCTCATTCCGACCGTCGTCGATGACAAGTCGCTCGACAACCTCATGATCGAGACCGACGGCGATTCCGGATTCAAGATCCGCTTCGAAGGGGACGGGATCGTGGTCTCAGAATCATGAGCATCGCGGCAGCAATCGCCGCGATCGAGATGAAGCCGCTCCACACCACCACTGGATCGCGATAGCGAAACTCCACACGATGCTTTCCAGCCGGGACGAACAGTCCCTGGAAGGCGATGTTCGCGGGAAGGATGGGAGCCGGGTGGCCATCGATCGTGGCGTGCCAGTGTCTGTGCCGGGTGACCGTGGCCACCAGAAACGACCGGCCTTCTGCTTCGACGTCGAGGACCACGCCATTGCCCGTCTCCGCGGCGACGAGAACATTCCCCGCGGCGAGGCTGACCGGGGCGAAGGGGACCAGGGCCACTCCGAACGGCTCCGGATTCGACACGAAGAATCGATTCGCCTCCGCGGCAGACCGTGCGAGCTGCTGTCGCGTGGCGAAGAAATAGCGCGGCTGGACGTGCGTACGCCGGGCCTCGACCGGTTTCGACAGGAGCGGCTCACCGCCCGACTCGCGCTGATCGGTCTCGTAGTCACGGTAGTCGAGAACGTACCCGACGTTGGAGAGAACGACGAACGGGTCGGACCATCTCGCGAAGCCACTGTTACCGAGCATCTGCATCGTGCCGATGAGGTCGCGGGTCGGAAGCAGTGCCGTCTCATCGAAATCGAGTTCGAGGATCGAGCGGAATCCCCACGATCCGGCGGTGTACGGGTGCATTCCGTTCCGATCCAGCCAGAACCGTGAATCGCTTCGATAACGGAGCGCGTTTGGGTCGTCTCCCAGCCAGCTTCCGCGATGAAAGACGGCGAACTGCCGGCGATCGCCGGTCAATTCGGCTGCGATCAGAGGTGGCTGCAACATCCCGCGCGGCGAGCGTGGAGCCAGCTCGTTTCCCACGAGCAGCAGATCGATGAGCAGCAGCAGGCCGGCCAGCAGAAGAGGCGTGCGGCGAACTCCCGTGCGGAAGGATGCGATCGTTCCCAGCACTGCGAGCGCGAGCGCGAGGCCGATGCCCCATTGCAGCGTCGCGGCCCGGGCGAGATCGGGGCGCAGCTCGTGGAGATGAAAGAACCGGGAGAACGAGCTGACGAATCCGGGCAGTTGGGACCAGATCGCGGGCGCAGCGGACATCGCCGCGACCGCTCCCGCGGCCAGCATCGCGGCCCTCCACGCGCGCCGGTCGCCCGATAGGAAGCGATCCGCAGCCGATGCCGCGAAGATCACGATCGCGACGACACCGAAGCAGGCGAGCTTCTCCGGGTAACGGAATCCACGGAAGATTCCGATCGAGTAGAGAATCCGAAGCAGCGGAGTGCTGTCACCGATGGCGAGTAGATACGACAGGAGCGCCAGCGCGGCGGTCGTGCGTGCTCCAGGAAGACGCAGGATCAGGCCCGCCAGCGCGAAGATCGCGATGAA
>JBKJVD010000090.1:0-61470 GCA_046590585.1 Thermoanaerobaculia bacterium
CCGCGCCGTGCGTGGCGAGGCCTTGATCAGCGTCGTGGCCTCCCAGCCATCCATGGCGCCGAGCGCCACATCCATCAGGATCAGGTCGGGCTGTTCGGTGCCGGCCATGGCGACGCCGGTCGGGCCGTCGGGTGCGCAACACACCAAAAAGCCCTGGCGTTGCAGGCGACGCGTCAGCATGTCGCGATTCATCTCGTTGTCTTCGACGATCAGGATGGTGGTCATGGCGACTGCACCTCCGGCAGATCGCTCGGGGTGCGGGTCGCCTCACTGCTGGCGAGCAGATCGCGCACGTGCTCGAGGAGTGATTCGCGCGAATCACCACGCTCCAGGATGGTTTCCACGTGGCCGTTCAATCGCCGCCTGTCTTCATTGGTGAGGTCCTGCGCGGTCAGAACGACGATCGGGATCGAACGCCATTCGGGATGGCGCCTCACCTCCGCCGCGAACGCGAAGCCGTCCATCTCTGGCATCATGAGGTCGAGGAAGATCAGGCTCGGCCGGTCGCGTTCCATGCTCTTCAGCGCCTGTACGCCATTTTCCGCTTCCGACACGGCCCATCCCGCCTTCTCCAGCATCGCTCGCGAAACCGCGCGCGTCGCAGCATCGTCATCGATCACGAGAACCGGGCACGGCGGATTGAGACAGGTGTACTTCCTCAGGATCTGCGAGAGACGCCGGCGATTGACGGGCTTAGTGGCGTAGTCGGAGGCGCCGAGTGTGAAGCCGCGCTCGGGATCGTCGATCATCGTGAGCATGATCACCGGAATGTCGCGCAACGTGGCGTCACCCTTGAGTGCTGCAAGGACGCTCCATCCGTCGATGTCAGGCATCATCACGTCGAGCGTGATCGCTGCCGGTAGCAGTTGCCGGGCCAGTTGCAGACCCTGCGCACCGCCGCTGGCGGTCCTCACGGTGAATCCTTCCTTGCGAAGATAGCGCTGCATCAGATCCCGCTGGAGAGGATCGTCGTCGATGACGAGCACGCAGGTCCGCACCACAGGCAGCGGTTGGGCCTGTTCAGACTCCGCCAGGTCCGCAGAGAGCACGGCCAGCTGACTCTCGCCTTCCTGAACTGCCGAGCGTTCGCCGCTCGCTTCGTGGATGAAGGCCGGCAGCTTGATCGTGAACACGCTGCCGTCGCCCGGCACGCTGTGCACGGTGACGTCGCCGCCCATCATCTGGCAGAACCTGCGCGTGAGCGCCAGTCCCAGCCCCGTGCCGCCGAACTTTCTCGTCGTCGACGCATCCGCCTGCGTGAACGATTGAAAGAGCCGGAGGATCTGCTCCGAACTGAGTCCGATGCCGGTGTCCGACACGCGGAACATCATCCATTCGTTCCCGTCCATCGTCTGCCGCTGGACTTCGACCTTGATGCGGCCGCCATGGGTGAACTTTGCTGCGTTCGATACCAGGTTGAACAATCCCTGCCGCACCTTGCCCAGGTCGGCATGCATCGACCCGACATCCGGCTGGCAGGCCACCTCGAGCGTGTTGCCATTCTTGGCGATCTGCATCTCGATCGTCGTGGAAACCTCGTCGATGAGATCGCAGACGTCGAAGCTCTCCAGATGCAGTTCCATCTTGCCGGCCTCGATCTTCGAGAGGTCGAGGATGTCGTTGATGAGTCCGAGGAGGTGCTTTCCCGCCGTGGAAATCTTCTGCAGGTCGGCGCTGAAATCCTGCAGATCCCGCTCGACCGCTTCTTCCTGAAGCATCTCGGAGAAACCGAGGATGGCGTTGAGCGGCGTGCGCAACTCGTGACTCATGTTTGCGAGAAAGAGGCTCTTGGTCCGGTTCGCGGTTTCGGCCGCTTCCTTGGCCTTGGCGACCTCGCCCTCAGCCCGGCGGCGCTCGGTGACGTCTTCCATCGCCAGCACGAGCAACTCGGCATGGCTTCCCTGCCTCAATTTGCGTGCGTTCAGCAACATGACCCGGCGCCCGATCACAGGAAAATCGTGCTCCAGCTCGAAGTCGTTGAAGAAGGAACTGGTCGGGACGATGTCCTCGAGGAGCGTTCGCAGGTCGGGAATGTCCCACTGGCCGTTGCCCAGCTCGTAAATCAACCGCGTCTCGGTTTCTTCGAGTGAAACGTGGAAGGTCTGATAGAACGCGCGATTGGCCGAGTGAACACGGAGGCTGCTGTCGAGAATCAGCAGCGGCTCCCGTACGGTATCGACGACGTCCTGCGCATACGACTCGATCTGCTCGAGGAGCTGCTGCGAACGGCGACGCTCGGTGACGTCTTCCATCGCCAGCAGCACGAGTTCCGCGTGCAGCGTCCGCGCGTTGAGCAACATCACCCGCTGGCCGATGTCCGGGAAATCGTGCTCGAGTACGAAGTCGTTGAACACCGAACTCCGCGGCACGATGTCTTCCAGCAGGTTGCGCAACGCCGGAATGTCCCACTGTCCGTTGCCGAGTTCGTAAATGAGCCGGTTCTCGGTCTCCTCGGCCGACACGCGAAACGTCTTGTAGAACGAGCTGTTCGCCGAGCGAACGCGCAGCGCCGCATCGAGCACCAGCAATGGCTCCCGAACCGTGTCGAAGACGTCCTGAGCGAAATTCTGGATGTCGGCGACGAGCGGGGGCTTCGTGACACCGCGCGCGTTCGATCCAGCCGCGGCTTCCGGTAAACGAACTGCGTCTTTCATGAGCCGCCTCCTGGTTGCTGCAACCGGACGCGAGCGCAAAGCGCGGCTGTCGAGGTCTGGAACGGTGACCTCAATGCACTTATCGAGCCCAACTGTCCATGATTCTGAAATCTGGGAGTGTGCCGCCGGCTCGTCTTCTGACGGCCGAGCGTACCCCTGACCGCCACCACGGTTTCTTTTTCTCCAGCACGCGTGTCTGACCTGCTGGAGAACGCATGATGAAATCCCGACTGACACTCCTCGCCTTCGCCCTCACGATCCTCGGCACACTTCCACTTGCCGCAGCTGAAACCAATGGCTACTCGCTCACCGTGGAAGTCGAAGAGGAAACCCGCCCCGAATATCGCGGGAACGGCCACACCTACGTGGAAGGACTGCGCGGTCGCGCGTACGCACTGCGCGTGACTAACCCGACCGGCGAGCGCGTCGCCGTGGCGCTTTCGGTGGACGGTCTCAACACCATCGACGCGAAGCACACCACCGCATGGACCGCCTCCAAGTGGATCCTCGAACCGTACGAATCGACGACGATTCGCGGGTGGCAGGTGAGCGGCAGCACGGCGCGGCAGTTCTACTTCACCGGCGAGTCACACTCCTACGGTGCCGCGCTGGGCCAGACGAAGAATCTCGGCGTGATCCAGGCCGTCTTCTATCGAGAACGTCCGGCGCCGCCACCCTACGTCTGGAACGAAGGCGACGCCCGCGACGAACGCGGAGCCGCAGCCCAGCGCAAGAGTGGCTCCACGAACGCGCCCTCCGCGGCCGCAGAATCGCAAGCGGCGAAGGACGACGACTACGCAGCAACAGGAATGGGGCGGCGCACCCGGAACGACGTCACCCGCGTGTCCGTCGACCTCGATCCCTCCGCGGTCGCCTCCATCGCCTTGCGCTACGAGTTCCGCCCCCAGCTGGTGAGACTCGGCGTTCTCCGTGAGCCGCGAGTCCTCGATCGCCGCGAGCGCGCCCGCGGATTCGACTCCTGGTGCCCGCAACCGAACTAGCAGGGAACGGACGAACCTCCGCCAAAACAAAACGAGAGACGCTTGACGCGCCTCTCGTTTTTCACATGGCCGGCGAGAATCGTCAGCGGATCGCGGCGTAGCCCGCCAGAGCAAGCATGCCCATCAGCATGATCATGGTCCACCCGGAGAGCGTGGGGATTCCGGCACCTTGGAACCCGTTGGCCCCGCACCCCGCGAAGGTCAATGGCGCTGCGTCCGTCACGGTCACGTCGGTCCGTGCCAGCCCTCGCCCGAGCCAGCTTCCGTCGGTCATGGTGATGGCGGAACCCGAGAGAATGGTTCCTACGAAGTTCGAACGCGTCAAAGTCGCGGCCTCGGCGGTCTTCCAAAACACGTTGCACGCCTGCGCGGCGTTGGCCATGACCACCTGCCCGTCGGTGATCGTGAGGGCACCCAACCCGCTGGTCCCGACCCTGAAAACCCAGACATCAGTCGCGGCCCCGTCGAGCGAAAGAATGACGCCGGCGCCGATCGTGGTTCCTGCCGCGGAGCAGTAGACACCGGGTGGGAGCGTTGTGGTGGTGGTCGGGATGACGCCGGTGCACACAGGGTTCAAGGCGTCGACCGAGGCGTAAGCGGCATTGAAGTCGGCTACAACCGAAGCCGGGACCGGCGCGACGATCGACCCCGTAATCGTGCACGGACCGTTGTTCGTGATCGTGTTGAACGTGGTACCCACGGATCCGTTGATGGCGGTTCCCGGACCCGTATCGGTGCAGGTTACCGTCCCCGGAGTCGGGACGATGTTTGTACCCAGGATTGCGTAGCTCGCTGCCGTACCCAGTGATGGCGCAACCGCTGCCGATGCTTGTGACGGGGCCAAAACAAGAGCAACCAGGGTGGCAGTAACGAGCGAATTCAAGTACATCAGTTTCATCGCGGAGTCCTTTGCGTCAATTATGCGCGTTCTGTTCGCCATGAGACTATACATCCTAACGGACAGTAAAAAGCACACGCATACTGCCACAACTGGACCGCCGGCGGATTTGAATCAGTGGTCGGCGCTGAAGGGCGTCGCGAACCGATCCTTATCTTCTGGATCACCACCGGTTGACTCCGCCATCTTCCAGAACGCGCGCGGCAGTTTCGCGCTGCACGGGCCTATCATGAGCGCTTCTCGTGAGGAAAGAACGATGCAGAAACGTCTGACCGCTGCCCGCCCGTTCATCAGGTTCGCCTCGACAGCGGCATGGATGACAGTCGCCCTCTGCCTGCTGTGCGCCGGTTCGGCGCTCGCCCAGGTCACGGTGTACGACGATGTCCTGCAGAATTCATTTCAGAATTTTTCATATGGCGGCGGCTCTGACTTCGCCAGCACCGCCCAGTTTCACGGAGGGCAGAAATCGATTGCGCTCACCGGGATCAACTACAACGCGATCTCGTTCGCGCGCGCAGGCCAGCCAGTCAGCACCGCTGATTCTCCAGTGGTGACTTTCTGGGTCCACGGCGGAGCCAGTGGCGGCCAGCAACTGCGGATCTACTTTCAGCTCAACAACGTCGTACTGGTGAACCAGGAACTCGACACGTATATCTCCGGAGGCGCAATCGTGGCCGGGGCATGGCGCCAGGTCACATTGAACGCGGCGAACGCTCCGTTCAACGTCGCCTCTTATGATCGAATCGACATTCAGAGCGATATCGCGGGTCCCCAGCCAGTTCTGTACATCGACGACGTGACGTTGCAACCGCCGGGAGCAGCGCCGGCCGCGCCGATCATGTCGATCGAGCACGACGTGACCGTCGCCTCTCTGGTGAGCGACCGGTTCACCTGGAACGATGCGAGCGGCTACCCGCGGGTAGCCGTGCTCGCACACAACGACGTCGCGCCACTCCTCAGCGGCCCTCGCGGCGGTGCACTGCGCGAATTCCGCTACCGGCTGCCCAACGGCGCCACTCGCATTGCAGACGTCACCACCTACGGAAACGGCGGATACGCTGGCTTCGGTTACGTCGTCTCACACGCCTCGCGCTCGACTTGCGTGGGCGATGACTCCCCGCTCGGCGCTTACGTCGGCGGTACCTGGACGCGCGTCTTCGAAGGAAGACACCACGCCATCTTCCGCTTCACTCAGAACTACCCGCGCAACTGTTCGACCACGCCACCTCAGGTCCGCGCCATGCCGGTGGTCATCGACTGGGTCTTCTCGACCGGCCGTGACAATCCGCTATGGGCGACGACGTTCCACGTCGATCAGGCTACGCCTTCGGCACCCGTCAACACGTTCTGGGACGACTCGCGCGCACCCTACGGTGAGTTGAACATCGATGGTCAGGGAGCGCTCGACATCTCTGGTGTCGCTTGGGGGGATCGCTTCAAGTTTTTCAGCACCGCCGCGCCGGTCACGCTCGGCAGTTCCTGGACATGGAACGTGGCGAACACCGTCCCCTGGGTGAAACTCTGGATCGACGGTCCGCTCAATGGAAGCAACTATGCCGACGCCACGATGGGCATCGTGCAGACGCAGACCCTGACGCAGCAGGATGCCGCCGGAGGACGCGATCCCGACATCGGAGCAGACATGCGCGCCTTCTGGAACAAGACTTCCGCGAATGGCGCAGCCGGCCCGGGCTATCTGATGCCGGACCCGAACTACTGGCCCTACCAAGCCAACGGATTCTCAATCGGGCCAGCTCTTTCGAGCAACAATGCCCGCCTCACCTGGCGCACGCAGTACGGCTTCCTCGGGCAGCAGAGCTATGCGGTGAATGACAACGTCAATGTCACTGCTCCCGGCTACCCGAAAAAGAGCTATTCGACCTGGATCGTTCTCGGCACTCACACGAGCGGAGCGGTCGAATCGCAGCTGGCTCAGGTCGAAACCATCCAATCGCTGAACCTGACTTCTACGATCGGCAGCGTCGTTGCCAGCGGACCTGCGGGCATCGACCGCGCCGATTCGAGCGTCTACGTGCCACCCGGATACAACCACGTGTACGGCGCGCTGGCGTTCACCGCCTCGGGCAACCACCTGGCGGCGAACATCAGTGTTGGCAACGGGACGCTCAAGAAACCGATGCTGATCGTGGGCAACTACACGGGTGGAGCTCCTGTCTTCACACTCGGAGGCGTGACGCTCACAGCCGACGCCGATTACTTCGCATCGCCCCGCACCGCGACGAGCGAGCTCTGGGTCACGCTCAACCGTGATCTCACCGGACCGGCCAATCAGATCGACATCACCTCGGCCGCGGGCGGCGGCGTGCCGACAGCACCTACAGGGCTGAACGCCGGCGCGATCACGTCGACGCGGATTGATCTCGCATGGATTCCGACCGCCGGTGCGCAGTCCTACGAGGTCGACCGAAAGGCCCCGGCTGGAGCGTTCGTTCAGATCGGATCGCCAGCCAGCCCTTCCTACTCCGACCTGACGGCATTCGCGAACACTTCCTATCTCTACCGCGTGCGGGCAGTAAACGCGTCCGGCGCATCTGCCAGCAGCGTTTCCGATCTCGCCACGACCGTCGTATTCACCGACCCGGCCCTGAGCGGATTGAGCATCAAAGCCGTTCATCTCTCGCAACTGCGAACTGCGGTCGACGCGGTGCGATCGCTGGCTGGAATGGGAGCCGCCGTGGTCACCGACCCGGCAACGGCTGGAACGATCGTGCGGGCTGTCCACCTGACGGAACTGCGCAGCGCTCTCGACGCCGCGAGGAGCGCGCTCTCACTCGGGAACAGTGCATACACGGATGCGGCGCTTGCTGGCGTCACATGCCGCTCCGTACATTTTCAGGAGCTGCGAGACCTCACCCAGTAACGTCGTGACGTCGTTTCTTACGACGCGCTCCCACGATCGGCGTCACTTCCGCGCGCGAGTTGACTTGCCTCCGTCATCTTCATCGTCGACGTGCAAGCGGTGCATCAGGCGATGGGCGAAGGGAACGAGCAGCACGCCGAGGATGCCGATGAACATCAAGCCGGAGAACAACGCATACGCGGATGCGAAGAGCTTCGCGGAGGAACTGGTCAGCGGGTCGACCGGTCCCATACCGCCCAGGATCATGGAGGCATTGAGCAGAGCATCGATCCAGGGGAAATGCCCCAGGTAGTGGTAGCCGGACATCCCCGCCATCAGCGCCAGGAAAATTGCCCCGAGCGCCACGGCCAGGTGGATCACCACGCGCCTCGCGAAGCGAATGCGCGAAAGGAGCTTCTCTCCCCGATGTTCGTACATGCCTGCCAGCGTACGCCATCCAGGTGAGCGGTGACCGTGTGTCCCCGCCGCGTAGCTCCTGTATTCTGCGCGCCGCCATGAAGCTTCAGACTCCTTACTGCTCGACGCTGATCGACCTTGTGGTTCCCCGCGGGGAATTCGCGTCGCTCGCTTCGCATGCGGCCACGCTTCCCTCGATTCAGATCTCGGCCCGTGTGCAATGCGATCTCGAACTGCTCGCCACCGGAGCGTTCTCTCCGCTCGACCGTTTCATGGGCCAGCGCGACTACGAGCGCGTGCTGGCTGAAATGCGGCTCGCCGATGGCACGCTGTGGCCGATGCCGATCACGCTGCCGGTCGATCGCGACGCACCGGTCGAGGCGGGTCGCGAGATCGCGCTTCGCAGTTTGAAGAACGAACTTCTCGCCATCCTCACAGTCGAGGAAATCTATCCGTGGGATCGAGCTGAAGCCGCGATTGCCATCGCCGGCACGAACGATCGCAAGCATCCCCTCGTCGCGGAGATGGAATCGTGGGGCGACCGGAACGTATCGGGCCGCTTGCGCGTGCTTGCACTTCCGGCCCCGGCGGATTTCAAGGAACTGCGCCGCACACCCGCCGAGGTTCGCAGCGAGCTCGAAGTGCGGGGACGCGAACACGTCGTCGCCTTCCAGACGCGCAACCCCCTGCATCGCGCCCACGAAGAACTGACGAAGCGCGCCATCGATGCGGTGGACGGCCTGCTCCTTCTTCATCCCGTCGTCGGTCTCACGAAGCCGGGCGACGTCGATCACTACACGCGAGTTCGCACTTATAAGGCTCTCGTCGAGAATCATTACCCGCCCGATCGCGTGCTGCTGTCACTCCTTCCGCTCGCGATGCGCATGGCGGGCCCGCGTGAAGCGCTGTGGCACGCGATCATCCGGCGGAATTTTGGCGCAAGCCACTTCATCGTGGGACGCGACCACGCCAGCCCGGGGGCCGATTCAGCCGGCCTGCCGTTTTACGGGCCTTACGACGCGCAGGAACTCGTGGCCAGGCACAGCGACGAAATCGGTGTGCAGATGGTGCCGTTTCACGAACTCGTGTACCTCTCCGACGAAGATCGCTACGAGGAGGCGACTCGTGTCCCCGCCGATGCGATCACGCGATCGATCTCCGGAACGCAGGTGCGGGACGACTACCTGGCGGCCGGCGTTCCTCTCCCTGCCTGGTTCACTCGCCCCGAGATCGCCGCGATTCTGGGGGAGAGTCATCCACCGCGCCACCGCCAGGGCTTCTGCGTATGGTTCACCGGCCTGTCCGGTGCCGGCAAGTCGACGACGGCCGAGATGCTGGTCGCGATGCTGCTCGAGCACGGACGGCAATCGACGCTGCTCGATGGGGACGTCGTGCGGACGCATCTGTCGAAGGGGCTCGGCTTCTCGAAAGAGGACCGCGACGCGAATATTCAGCGGATCGGTTTCGTCGCCGCTGAAGTCGTGCGTCACGGCGGCGTCGCCGTCTGCGCGGCAGTCAGCCCGTACCGCTCCACGCGCGCCAGCGTCCGCGCCATGGTCGGTGACGATCGATTCCTCGAGGTCTTCGTCGATACCCCGCTCGCAGTCTGCGAGTCGCGGGACGTGAAAGGGATGTACGCGCAGGCCCGAAGCGGGGCGATCAAGGGATTCACAGGAATCGACGACCCCTATGAGGAACCGCAGGCCGCCGAGATCGTATTAGATACAACCGCGGCCAGTGCCTCCGAGAACTCGAAGCGGATCCTGACGCTGCTTCGCCAGCGCGGCTTCGTCAGTCCCTGAGAGAGGCAGCACGCAACGTTTTCGTGAAACTGAAGGAGTGAACCATGGAGTGGCTTTCGGATCCGCAGAGCTGGATCGCCCTGTTGACGCTGACCGTTCTCGAGATCGTTCTCGGGATCGACAACGTAATCTTCATCTCGATCCTGTCGGGAAAACTGCCGGCGGCTCAGCAGAAGAAAGCGCGGACGGTCGGGCTGTCGATGGCGCTGATCATGCGCGTCCTGCTACTGCTCTCCCTCGTCTGGATCGTGCGGCTCACCGCTCCCCTCTTCACCGTGCTCGGCCAGGAAATCTCCGGGCGCGATCTCATCCTCGTCCTCGGCGGGCTGTTTCTTCTGGCCAAGTCGACACATGAGATCCATGACAGGCTCGAAGGCGAAGAGGGCGACGCAGTGAAGAGGATCGCGCCGTCGCTGGCTTCGGTGATTGTGCAGATCTCGCTGCTCGACATCGTCTTCTCGCTCGACTCGGTCATCACCGCAGTCGGCATGGCCCAGGAGATCGGCGTCATGATCGCGGCGGTCATCATTGCCGTGTTGATCATGCTGGTCTCGGCCGGTTCGATCAGCGCGTTCGTCGATCGCCATCCGACAGTGAAGATGCTCGCGCTCAGCTTCCTGCTGCTGATCGGAATGTCGCTCATCGCCGAGGGACTCGATTTCCACATTCCGAAAGGCTATGTCTACTTTGCGATGGCGTTCTCGGTCTTCGTGGAGGTACTCAACATCGCGTTTCGTCGCAAGTCGAAACCGGTGAAACTGCACGACAGCTACACGCCACCGGATGGTGCGTAGGACTCAGTTCCTGTCGGAGCGGCGCAGCAGACCGTAAATCTCGCGGGCGAGGTCGATCGGTTCCACCGGCTTCTTCAGGTAGCCGGAGAAGCCGGCATGTCGCATCTTCTCCTGGTCGGAGGGATGGCTGAACGCGGTCATGGCAATGACGGGAAGGTCGAGTTTGCGGATCTGCCGGATGTGCTCGATCAGCGCGAATCCGTCGACATCGGGCATGGCGATGTCGCTGACCACGATATCGATCTCAGCCTCGTCGAGAGCCTCCATCGCTTCTGAGGCAGAGCTGGCTGCCGACACCACAGCTCCGCAGCGGCTCAACACCGCCTTCACCAGTTGCCGGGCATCTTCCTGGTCGTCCACTACCAACACCCGCACCTTGTCGAGGGACGGATAGGCGGTCGCTGTGTGCAGGTCGGAACCTCGCGGCACCGGCCGGCCGGCCGTGGTGGGACGCAACAGGTCCCCGGCGCGGACAGCGCGCACCGGCAGTTCGATCACGAAGGTGGATCCCTTTCCCTCTCCATCGCTCTGAACCGAGACGTTCCCGCCGTGCAGTTCGACGAGTTGCCTGACGATGGCCAGGCCGAGGCCGAGGCCACCGTGAATGCGTGTGTTCACGTTCTCGGCCTGACGGAACGGTTCGAACACATGCGGCAGGAACTCCGGGCCGATCCCTTTGCCGGTGTCCCGTACGCTCAGGCGCACGAACGATCCCGACTGCTCGACACGCGCGACGACTTCGCCTCCACGGGGAGTGAACTTGATGGCGTTGGAAAGCAGATTCCAGGCGATCTGCTGAAGGCGGTTCGAATCGCCCGTCACCAGTGAGACCCCGGGCCGCCGTTGGAACTCGAGCACGACCCCTTTCGCTTCGGCCGCAGGCTGCACGGTGCGCATCGCTCCTTCCACCGCATCCACGACGTCCACCGGCTTTGGGTCCATCTGCATCTTTCCGGAGATGATGCGAGACATGTCCAGCACGTCGTCGATCAGCACCGCCTGGGCCTGGGCGCTCCGTAAAACGGTCTCGATGGCCGTGGCGTAGGTCTCGTCGTCGAGATCTCCTTCCTGCAGCATTCGCGACCAGCCGAGGATGGCCGTCATCGGCGTCCGCAACTCGTGCGAGAGCGTGGCCAGGAAATCATCCTTGGCGCGGTTTGCCTCCTGCGCGTCGCGATAGAGCGCGGCGTTTTCGATGGCCACGCCCGCTTGTCGCGCGAATTCCTGGGCGTGGGTGACATCGTCCATCGTGAACCGTCGTTTCGAGTCGGAGGAGACGAATGAGATTGCCCCGATCGATCCGCGCCGTCCCGGAATTGGAACCATCATCCAGGAGACGAGCCCGAGTTCTTTCGCGATGCGATAGTGCTCATCTCCCTGGGTAATGGCGCGGAGCAGGTCATCCGTAATCTCAGCAACCAGCTGCGCCCTCCCCGTTCGGATGACCTCTGCGATGGGGTCGGTCGCAGGGTCAGAAGGAAAGCGCCGGTAGAGATCCCATGCGAGTTCGGCCTTCTCCGGATCGGCGTGCGCCAGAGCCAGGCGCTGGTAAGGAGCGCCTGCCGCACCTGCAATGTCGACCGCACACCAGTCTGCGAGCGCGGGGACGGCCGCATGCGTCAGGTTCGCCAGCGTCGACTCGTAGTTGAGGGAGGATGCGAACAGTTCATTCGCGCGCGCCAGGAACCGCAGATGCTCTTCGGATGAGCGACGCTGATCGATGTCGGAGGACGTTCCAATCCACTCGCGCACCGCTCCATCCTCGTCGTATACCGGCACGCCTTTGGAGGCGAACCACCGGTACGTTCCATCCTTCATGGCCAGACGGAATTCCATCTGATAGATCTGTCTCGCTGCAATGGCGGCATCGAGCCGGCGCGCGGTCTCCTCACGGAAATCGGGATGGACCGCCTGCAGCCACCCGCGACCACGCATCTGTTCGAATGTCTGGCCGGTGAGCGCCCGCCACGATGGCGAATCCTCGACGACATAGCCCTGCGGATTGCTCGTCCCCACGGCCTGCGCAGTCGGGCTGGCCTCAACAAGCGAGCGATATCGTTCCTCGTTCTGCCGGACCAGCTTCCGGTCGGCCACGACCCGCTGATAGAGCCGGCCGTTGTCGAGTGCGATGGCTGCCTGGGCCGCCAGGCTCTCGACCACCTGAGCCGACTGCTCGGTGAAGACGCCCGCGTCAGCGTGCCCGAAGAAAAGTCCGCCCATGACCTCGCCGCTGCGCGAAATCACAGGGACCGCAAGGTAGCTGGCCACCGGCAGGTGACCTGCCGGCATCCCGTGATACGGCGCATTCCGGCCGAACCGCGGATCGCACGTGACGTCGTCGATCCGTACGGTGCCTTCCCCGGCGAAGGTTGGAGCGAAGATGGCCGTATTGCGCGGCATGGGAAATTTCTCGAACATCTCCCGCGGAACTCCGGAAATCGTGTAGAGCGTGTATGCCTCGCCGGCTTCGCTGATCGCTTTGTAGAAGAACGCCCCGAACTGCGCGCACGAGAGTTCCGTGGCAGCGTCGGTCACGGCTTGCACTACTTTCTCGAGATCGAGGTCGGCGGAGATCGTCCGCCCGACTTCACTCAGGCGCTCGAGCGTTCGCGCCTGCCGGCGCTGGTCGTCGACATCGGTGTTGATCCCGACCCAGCGAAGAATGTTGCCGGCGGAGTCGTGCACGGGGTTGACGCGCGTGAGAAAGGTCCGGAAAACGCCATCGTGCCGGCGGAGCGGAAACTCCATCTCGAACGGCGTGCCGGTGTCGAGCGATCGCTTCCACTTCTCGACCACCTTCGGCAGCATTTCGGGATCGTGAACTTTCTCCCAACCCCATCCCTGCATCTCTTCGAACGTGGTTCCGGTGTATTCGTACCACCCGCGATTGTAGAAATCGATGTACCCGTCCGCCAGCGCCGTCCAGCCGAGCTGGGGCATCAGGTCAAAGAGTGATCGAAAAAGGTCTGCGTCGAGTTGTTCCGCGGATGCTGTGGTCACTTGCGGCGGGGTGTATGCAACGACGACGCCCACCGGGAGTCAGCAAGCGCTTCACTTTCAGTCAATCACGGGAGAACGGCCGAAACGACCGTTCTCCCTCCGTCCGCCGGGCCTCGGGCTAGCGGCCCTCGGGAAGGCCAGCTCAGTTCTGAGCCGGAGCGTCCTTGCGCGGCTTTGCTTCGTTGACCTTCAGCGCCTGTCCTTCAACGTCGCGGCCATCGAGTCCGGTGATGGCTGCACGCGCTTCGTCTTCACTGCCGTACTCGATGAAGCCGAAGCCCTTCGACTCGCCGCTGGAACGCTCGGTGGCGACGTTGGCAGAGATCAGCTTGCCGAACGGCACTGCGAGATCGTTCAACTGCGCATCGGTGACTTTCTTGGAGAGATTTCCTACGTACACTTTCATTTGAAGCTCCTGGCCGGTGAAACCCGGCGGGCCTCCCGATGCGCGTGGACAGATCCCGTGAGGGCTCGTCGTCATGCACGTCTGGAAGAGGGGAACCTAAGAGGGGTGAGTCCAGAGGATCTGACTTAGTTCAGAAGGACTGAAGAGCCGAGGAAAGCCCTCGACTGCCGATCACCATACGCGCAATCGGCCAAGGCAGCGAGCGGGTCCGTCCTGTCCGGGTGTCAGGGGGCAGCGGTCAGGGGGGCGCAGGGAACCTGCATGGGTCCACTACTCTCGCGAGTCGCTCAGCTTTCGCTTGAGCGCATAGCCCACGAGTTGCGCACGATCGTGAAGGCGCAGTTTGTCGAGGATGTTGCGGACGTGGAACTTCACGGTGTTCTCAGAGAGATTGAGCCGGCCGGCAAGTTTGCGATTGGATGTCACGCCCTCGACCATCAATTCGAGCACCTCCCGCTCACGGGTGGTCAGTGCTTCATCCACCTGAGGTGCCGTCGCCTCTTCCGGCCTGGCAAATTCCTGAAGCAGTTTGCGAGCGAACGCGGGCGTGAGCGCCGGCTCTCCACGGCTGGCGCGGTCGAGGAGTTCGAAGAAGTCGTCGGCTTCGAGATTCTTCAGCAGATACCCGAGCGCTCCGGCACGGATCGCCTCGAACAGGATCGAATCGTCTTCCGAGGCCGTGAGGATCAGCACCTTCACGTCCGGCTGCTCCGCCGTCAGCTGACGCGTCGCGGAGATTCCATCCATCCCGGGCATCGACACATCCATCAGCACCAGGTCCGGCTTCAGTTCGGCCGCCATCTGGATCGCTTCTGCCCCGTTCTTCGCTTCACCGACCACATCGTGACCAGCCGCCACCAGCAGGCTTCGCAGCCCGTCGCGGAAGAGAAAGTGATCGTCTGCAATCAGGAGCCTCACCGGGCCGAGTATACGGACATCGGTACGCCGGCCAACCCTTTGGGGTGGGTTCGGGCCTGCCCATCCACGTTGGGAGAGCTACCCCGTTCAGGTTCGCGCTCCTCGCACGGTGAACCGACCATGGGACCACCGAGCGGAGGCAGCATGAAAGAAGTTCCGTTCCCCGGCGCGCGGAAAACGAGAGAGAATGTGCGGCAGGGCGAGGTCACCCGCTCACCGCAGATGCCGCTCAGACGCCTGAAACTCGTCGCCACGATTGCGCCGATCGCCGCCGTGATCTCGCTGGAGGTCTCGCGCGAAATGCTGCTCGGTCCCCTGCCCCTCATCAAGCACCTGCAATTCAGTCTGGTCGTGGTGACGTCGATCGTCATCTTCTCGACGGTGATCTTCCGTTACGTCGCTGGAATGCAGCGGCGGTTGCAACGCCAGTACGAGGAACTACTCGCGCTCCATGCAGCTGGCCTGGCCATCTCCGCGGAGCTGTCGCTCGATGCCGTTCTACGTAAAGTCGTGGACGAGGCGCGCCAGCTCGTCGGCGCCCGCTACGGCGCCGTGTCCGTCGTCGACCGGCAGGGCAGGATCGAGCAGTTCGTCACGTCCGGAATCTCCCAGCACGATCGAAGCGCCATCGGAGCCCCACCCGTGGGACGCGGCGTCCTCGGCGTGGTGCTGCACGAGGGCGAGCACCTCCGGCTTCACGATGTTTCGCAGCATCCCCGCTCAGCAGGCTTCCCCGCGAATCACCCGGCAATGAAGACGCTGCTGGCGGTGCCGATTCAGTGTAAGGGTCCGTTTCGCGGGAACGTCTACCTCAGCGAACGCGCCGAGTCGGCGGACTTCACTCCGGGTGACGAGGAAACCCTGATCCGTTTCGCGGTGCAGGCCGCCATCGCCATCGACAATGCTCACCTGCACGCTCAGGCCGCCGACCTGGCCATTGCCCAGGAACGAGTCCGAATCGCGCACGAGATGCACGACGGTCTGGCCCAGGTGCTCGGCTATGTGAACATCAAAGTGCAGGCGGCCGACGCCTACCTCCGCCGTGACCAGAAGGACGAGGCCAGCGAACAACTGCGCCAGCTCGCCGTCGCTGCACGCGATGCCTACACGGAAGTTCGCGAGGGAATCGTCGGCTTGCGAACATTGCCCGAGCCGGATCGCCCGCTCGGCGAGGTACTCAACGAGTATCTCGCGCAGTGGCAGATTCAGTCGGGCGTGATTGCGTCCCTCACGATCGAAGAGGACCTGGACCTGACTCCGATCGTCGAACTTCAACTCGTCCGGATCGTGCAGGAAGCCATGACGAACGCCCGGAAACACGCGCGAGCGACTCACGTCGCGATCCAGCTGCGGAGAGTTGCGGGCGCAATCGAGCTGACCATCCGGGATGACGGCGTCGGATTCAATCCCGCGGAACGGCAGCGTGGTGAGTTCCCGCAGTTCGGACTCGCCACCATGCGCGAGCGCGCCGAAAGCATCGGTGCAGTCCTCGAGTACAAGAGCCAGCCCGGAAGCGGAACCGTCGTTCACTTCACGCTCCCCTCACCCGCGAGTGGACCGTCCACCCGTTTCCCTTGACGCGCCCGACGCGCTTTGGACTGCGGCCACTTCAGTGGCCGCTTTTGTGGCAAGGTGAGACGTCCGTGCCAGGAAGCGGGTAGCAGGCCTGCTGCGGGTTGGACGAGTGCGACGTTAGCGCGACCTGTCCGTCCCGTCACGAAAGCGGCCACTGAAGTGGCCGCAGTCCAAAGGGGTGCACACCTGTCTAGCGCCTCATCACTCATCGCTGTGACCTCACCCACTGAAAACCCGGGAGGAGCCCTTTTCAGAGTTCCTTGGCTTCCTCGGAGGATGAGTCATTCGCTGTGGTTACGACTCGAGCCGAGTCGGCGATGCGAATGAAGCTAGGTCTCGCATCCCTCGATGCATACCCACACGTCGCCGTCCTCGACTTTCACGGGCAGGCCGGCGCGCTCGACCAGGGTGACCCACTCGCTCGCGTTGTCGTGACCGCCGGCACTCTCGATGATCTTCTCCAGGCGGACGCGTGGCTCGAGATCGCCGCGATCGACGAGTGCAGAACCGTCGATCGCCGTGATCCCGTCAGCGACGCGCCGGAGCACAATGGTCGTCCCGGCAGCGCGAAACACCTGGAGGCGATCGATCGTCAGGTCGTCGGCACGGACGATCTTGTGGAAGCTGTTCTCGTATGGAGATGCCATGACGGGAGTGTAACCCCGAGCTTGCTTCGTTTTGTATCGCGCCGGCGAGCCCACCTCAGAGCTTTCGGGGTTTCGCTCGCACTCTACACACCAGCCCGTATGAAAGAAAAACTTTCCAGCTCCTTGCGGAATGAGGCATGGTGGTTCGGTGATTTAGAAGGCACCCGATGAATACACAACGATTCACCACTGCGCGCCGCAGGTTCGCGCAGCGTGCCCATCATGAGGTTCGCGCGAATGCTGCCCGGCTGATCCGCCTGGCGCGTCACTCCACGGCAGCCGGTACGGTCGCGCTCGCAATCGTGGCGGTCGCTCCCGTGGCCCGGGCCGGCTGCACCGCCGGAAGAGCCGACACGCTGATTCAATCCCTCGCAAGCCAGGCACCAACTCTCCGCACTGAGATCCTGAAGCTCGCGCTGAGCGCAACCGATTGCGCGGCGCAGCGCGGCCTGGTGAAACGCCGCGATCTGCTGACCGTCATCGACTACTCGCTCCCTTCGACGGAACCCCGCCTCTTCGTATTCAACCTCGCCTCACGCCGGCTTCTCTTCCGCGAACTCGTCGCGCATGGAAAGAACAGTGGCGACAACCTGCCAAAGTCTTTTTCGAACAGCCCGGGAAGCCTTGCCACGAGCCTTGGTCTCTTCGTGACCGATGAAACCTACAACGGCAGCAACGGCTACTCGCTGCGCCTTCGCGGCCTCGATGAAGGATTCAATGACCTCGCCTGGGACCGCGCCATCGTGATGCACGGCGCCAACTACGTCAGCCGCCTCACGGCGCAGGCCATGGGCCGGATCGGTCGCAGCTGGGGATGTCCGGCGGTCCGGCGGGAAGTGGCAAAAAAGATGATCGACACGCTCAAGGGCGGCTCACCGATCTTCGCCTACTACCCTGATTCGAAGTGGCTCGGCCACTCGCAATTTCTGCGGTAGGCTCGACCCGGCTCGCCGCTTAGAAACGCTTGCGCAGGATGAGTTCCGCAGCGCCTTTCACGAGATAGTCATCGATCGCCCCGATTTGCGCGTACCCCTGGCGTTCGTAGAGAGCCTTCGCGCGGTCGTTGAACGAAGAAACGCAGAGGAAGAGATTCCCGGAGGGATGTCCGAAGCGTTCCTCTACATGACCGAGCAGCGCCGTCCCCACCCCCGCCGATCGTGCCATCGCATCGACCGCGAGGATCTTCAGGTACGCCCCGCCTGCAAAGCCCGCCGGATCGACGATTGCGAACCCGACTCGAGTCTGCCCGGCCGCTGCGACCACGATCACGCCTCTGTCTCCGTCCACGATCCTCTGACACGCTTCGAGCGTGCGGCCGAGCGTCGTCCACGGTTCAGACGAAGCCATGACCGCCGCCGCCCATGCGCGATCATCCTCACTCGCATCTCGAAACACGATTCCGTCGGCCATGAACAGGATTGTCGCATCCAACGGGAAAATGACGAACTCTGAATGGAGCGGGTCGCGCTATCCAGGGAATGCCGTTCCTCGGATCCGCGCCACCTCGCTCACGAAAACCGCGTGGTTGTCGGCTAAGCGGTAACAATCTTCCTTCTCCCCGCGGGAGAAGGTGGCGCCGCAGCGCCGGATGAGGGGACGGGCAATGTAGATTGGGCGACCCGTGGCTACGAGGACGGTGCAAGGCGTGGTTAGCCCTCGCGGGGTTCTGAAATCCGCGCCGGTTTCAATCGACTGTCGCGCCCCCCCTCATCCGGCGCGCCGCGCCACCTTCTCCCGCGGGGAGAAGGGAGACAGCTTGCATGCGGGCAGTCAAAATCCAGAATGTTCTTGCGCCGCGCTCCTCTCAACCTCAGATCGCCCAGCGCGAAAGGAGGGCTTCGATCCTATAAATATCCCGAAGGTCATTCATCATTCAACATTCGTACGAGCCAGGATGGCCTGGATCAGTTCCGCGGGAACATCATCGTCGACCGGTGCTTCCAGCGCCTCGCACGTGAGCACGATCGTCTTGCGATAGCTGGCAAGGTAGGCCAGGCAGGAGTTGCAGCGCTCCAGATGGCGCTCGAACGTGTCGTTCTCCGCGGCGTTCAGCGCGCCCTCAAGGTAGTCAACGATGAACGAAATGAGCTGACGGCAATTGATCATGCTGGCTGCACTCATGGGCGCAGTACCACATGAGCGTTTCCGCGCAGTCCTGCACTCGTCGTCGACAGTCGCGTCGCAGCAGCAGCGTAGATCGTCAGCGACTGCTGGTCCTGGATGAATGCGGCAACGCCGAGGTGACTGCGACGCCAGTCAGCATCGAGCGGAATCGCGATGCTTCCTGTTTCACTGCCTCCATCGGCAGGAAGCAGGAACGCCGGCGCCTGCCAGCGGACGATCGAATCGTTCACCAGCGCACGACCGCGGTTCTCGCCGCGGGTCACTTTCGTCGTGACTCCATCCTCAAAGAGCGCGACGACGAGCTGGGGCCTGCCGGCACCGGCCGCGCGATCGACGTTCGCGCGCAGCGAAACCACCAGCTTCCCTTTCGCGATCGACACGCCTTCGACCGAGACGGAACCGCGCAATTTCACATTTCCCGCCTTTTCAATCTCACGCCTCACCTCACCCTCGGAGGAGCCGACGAGCTGGCCGCGACCGTTGATGATCACCTGTGGCGTGTAGACCTCGCCGCGCAGCGTCTGGGCGTATGCCTTCTGTCGCTGCGACCACTGCGACGAAGAGAATGGATCAGACCAGCCGAGGTAGTTCCAGTAATCCACGTGATAGGCGAGTGGAATCACGGCATCGTCGCCCGATTGCTCACTCCTCAGAACGCTGAGGAGTTCATCGGCAGGCGGACAACTCGAGCATCCCTGTGAGGTGAAGAGCTCCACGATCACGGGGTTCGCAGCATGGAACGTCTGCCGCGCCGGCGCGATACCACTCGCTGACACGAGTGCGGCGGCGGATCCCGCAAGCACCAGAGCCGCGAGCAGAATCCAGATTGTTTTCCTCGTCATGATGTCGTGCGTCGCCCCTTTGCGATGAGATGCCGGCGTTCGCCCCGCGGTTTCACCTTTCTGAGTTCCTCGGGGTTCCTCGGGTTCCTCGGTTCCTCGGGTTGTTTCCCGCAAGCGTCTCCTGAAAAGCGTGACACCAGGAACCGAGGAACTCCGAGGAACCAAGGAACCGCCCCGTGCAACCATTCGCGATTCAGTGGATACTCGCGACGGATGAACGACCAGTGAGCAGCACCACGTCCGACGCAGAACTGGTTGCGCAGCTTCGCTCTGGTGAAGCGCAGGCGTTCGAGACTCTCGTCCGCGTGCACACTGCTCCACTTCTTCGAACCGCGCGCCGCTACCTGCGGGCCGAAGAGGACGCGCGGGATGCCGTGCAGGAAGCGTTCATCTCGGCGTTCCGTTCGATCGCGAAATTCGAAGCGAACGCGCAGATCTCCACCTGGCTGCACCGGATCGTGATCAACGCCTGCCTCATGAAACTGCGCACCCAGCGTCGTCATCCTGAGGACGACATCGAACTGCTCCTGCCACGCTTCACGGAGGATGGGCACCAGGTCGAACCGAGCGTTGCCTGGAACGATCCGGCGGATGTCATTCTCGAGCGCGCCGAACTTCGTCAGGTGGTGCGAGATGCGATCGACAAGCTGCCCGAGACCTACCGGGTGGTGCTGCTTCTACGCGACATTGAAGAAATGTCGACTGATGAGGCTGCGCAGACACTGGATATCACAGCGAACGCGCTCAAGATCCGCCTCCATCGGGCCCGACAGGCCCTGCGCACACTCCTGGACCCACACATGCGGAGCGTTCATCCGTGAATCAGACCGTGCCGATGCACTGCGATGAAGTCCTTTCCTTCCTGTCCGACTACCTGGATCACGCCCTCGAGGACGCGGTGCTGGCAAGATTCGAGTGGCACCTCGAACGCTGCGTCTCGTGCCGTAACTACCTGTCGGCCTACCGCGAGACGATCGCGATGGCGCGAATGGCTTCGAGGCCGCGCGCTCCGTTCGAAGATCCTCCGGAAGTTCTGGTGCAGGCGATTCTCCTGGCTCAGAAATCGGAGGGACGCAGCAGGCAGGAGTAACCGGAAACGAGCGCCTGCTGAACCGACCTGACCCGAACCCCCGTAACGGCGCCTTGTGTCCTGATTCCTAACTAATTCACGCGACCTGGCCGTTCCGATTTACCATTGCGACTCTTGAACTATCGGTATTTTGATGATGTGCCAGCCGTGATCTGTGCGGTGAGCGGGCCGACACACGTCTGCACGTACACGAATGCCTGGTTCAACCGGCTGTTCGGCTCCTCCGGTATCGTAGGCGAGCCGATCGCCGTCACGCTGCCCGAGCTGTTCCCTGGGACCGAAGTCAACCTGCTCGATCGCGCCTATACGAGTGGAGAACCGGTTGCTGCGCGTGAACTGGCGGTCGCACCGGCTTCATCCACCTTCCTCGACCTCACCTATCAGCCGCATCGGGATGCGTCGGGTTCCGTCGACGGAATCCTGATCTTCGGTTTTGACGTCACCGAGCAGGTGCGGCTCCGTAATTCCGCAGAGATCGCCCGGCGACAGGCCGAAGCAGACCATGAGTTTCTGGCGGCCGTGCTCGACACCGTGGACGAAGCGATCATCGCCTGCGATGCCAACTCGATCCTGACGCTGCTCAACAGGAAAACGATTGAACTGCATGGAACTCCGTTCGCGCCGCAGCATGTGCGCGAGTGGGCCAGAAACTCGCGATTGTATCGATCGGACGGAGTGACTGCGCTCCCGCCCGAGGAAGTTCCTTTGCTCCGGGCCGCGCGCGGAGAACGGATGACGAACGAGGAAGTCGTGATCGTCCACCCAGGATCGGATGAGCGCCGCACTGTTCTGGTCTCCGGTCAGCCGGTGCAGTCCGTCGGCGGAGAAATCCTCGGCGCGGTGGCCGTGATGCGCGACATCACCGATGAGCGCCGCATGCAGAAAGAGTTGCGGACCGCCGAGCTGACGTCGGCGCTCGGCAACCTTGCATCGCGGATGGCTCACGAGTTCAACAACGTGCTCATGGGGATTCAGACCATGCTCACCGTGATCGGTCGAACGGCGAAGGAAGAGTCGGCGATGAAAGCGATCGGGCACATCGAGCAGGCCATCTCGCGCGGGAAGCTGGTCACCACCGAGGTCCTGCGGATGAGTCGCGCAGGCCGCCCCTCGCTGCAGCCGGTGAACGTCGCTTCATTCCTGGATGGGTGCAGCCAGGAAGTCCGCGCCCAGCTCGGGTCGAGCGTGGTCACGACGTTTGATGCGGTCGACAGGAACCTGTGGCTTTCCGGCGATCCCGCACAACTCCAGCAGGTCCTGGTCAACCTGGCCGCCAACGCGAATGATGCGATGGCGGCTG
Organism: Thermoanaerobaculia bacterium; assembly: GCA_046590585.1. Classification (GTDB taxonomy): domain Bacteria; phylum Acidobacteriota; class Thermoanaerobaculia; order Gp7-AA8; family Gp7-AA8; genus JBKJVD01. Next base: position 22,329 of record JBKJVD010000090.1, read on the forward strand.
GCGGTCAGTTCCGGATCGCGGCACGCGCGTCGGACGACGGCGCATCGGTAATTTTCGACGTGTCCGATGATGGCGTGGGAATCCCGCCCGAGGTGTTGCCGCGAATTTTCGACCCCATGGTCACGACGCGTCGCGACCATGGCCACGGGCTCGGCCTGGCCATCGTGCGCCAGACGGTCCGCGGTCACGAGGGAGAGATCGAGGTGACGCCGACCGGTGGACGCGGAACGCTCTTCACGATGCGCCTCCCTCGCACGCAGCCGGTTGAGGAGCGGTCGCCGGTGACGCCTCGTGCAGCCTGGAAAGGCAGAGTCCTGCTCGTCGAAGACGATGACATCGTGGCCTCGGGACTGGCGATGCACCTCGATGGCGCGGGGATGATCGTGAGCCGTGCCTCGACCGGTCATGGCGCACTGGATGCGCTCGGTGTGTTCGATCCCGGCCTGATGATTCTCGACATCGGACTTCCCGACATTTCCGGCGAGGTCGTGTTCGAGCGTGTGAAAGCAAGTCGCCCCGACCTGCCGATCGTCATCGCCACCGCTCACGGTGACGCCGCAAAATTCGCAGCGTTCCTCGAACGCAGGAACGTGGCGTTCCTGTCGAAGCCATTCGACATGCAATCGCTCGATCGTGCCATCGAACTGATCACCTCCCCGGCATCCCCCGACTCCGCGATGCCCGCCCATCAGATCGACTGAATCTCATCGCTGCTTCCCCCAAACTGCTGCTCTGACCCGCGAGCGGAGCTAGAATGCGGCAACCCGCTGGGTCCTCATGTCCTCGTCAATTACGATTCTGCTGCTGTCGATCGTCGGCGCCATCCTGCTTGCACTGATCGTGCTCAGGAACCGCCGCGTTTCGGAAGATGGTTCCGCCGAGCCACTGGTTCCCGGCGAAGATCTCCTCCTGCGCAATGCCTTCGATCGTTCCGGACTCGGAATCGGCTTCATGAACGGCGATGGGCACTGGGTCGACGCGAATCGCCGGTTCCTCAGCCTGACCGGATACAACCGTGCGGAACTCTTCAATGTCCCACTCCGCCTGCTGACTCATCCTGAAGACCGCAAGAGAGAGGCAACGCTGTTCGCTGAACTGCGAGCCGGCAAGCGCAGTGGCTACACGATGACCAAGCGGATGCAGCGCAAGGGCGGCGAATTCCGCTCGTTCCGGGTACAGATGCTGCGCGTGACCGAGGCGCCGCAGCCCGTGTATCAATGCACGATCGACGATGGCGAACAGCAGGCCACGAGGCTCGAGCTGATCGCTTCCGCGCTCTCGGAACTGGATGACATGGCGGTGGTCTTCTGCGACTCGTCCGGTGTCATCACCGGTTGGAACCGTGGCGCGGAACTCCTGTACGGTTACATGGAAACCGAGATTCTCGGCCGCCCGTGGACGCTGCTGCATCGCGACGCGAATCAGACTGCGGCCACTCGTCTGCTCACGGCCGCGGCGACGAACGGCTTCGCACGGAGCGTCTCGGTGCGAGCGCGCAGCGATCAATCCACCATCACGGTTCGCAGCATCATCATCCCTGACCTGCGGCTGCGGGATTCTGCAGGGTTTCTCGAGATCTGTCGCGACGATGCCGTCTCCACCGGTCTCGCGGCACACCGTGTCGGTTCGACCGACGGCACCCTCTCCGATTTCCTGAAAATGCAGGAAGACAACACCCTGCTGAAGGGAGAACTCCGCCAGAGCCTCCACGCCGTGCGTGAACTTTCCTCGATCCACCACCAGAACCAGACGCTGATCGCCGAACTTGCTTCACGGGACGAAACCGAGCATCAGCTTCGTGGGGTCATCGTCTCGCTCAGGACTGCCAACAATGAACTATCGCGCAAGCTCCGGGTCCTGAGTGGAGCGATCCGCAAACTGATCGGTGCCCGGAAGACGCAACGCGAAGTCGTCGCCCATCAGGACGCCTCGACAATTCCGACTCTCTCCCTGGAATCGTCGTGGGTCGGACTCAAAGGGCCTGAGATCAACGACACCGTGCGTAACGTGGCCGCCGAGTCGAGGAGCGGGATCCTGCGCCTCCGTTCCGCTTCGGGACAGAAACACCTCATCTTCGACGACGGCCACCTCGTCGCCGTGACCTCGGACAGCGATGACACCTTGCTGGGCAACCTCCTGGTCGACGCGGGAGTCATCACCCAGGAGCAGCGCGACTCGGCGCTGGAAGTTCATCGTGCAAGTGGCGGCTCGCTCGGCACCAGCCTGATCAACCTCGGACTGGTGACGCAAAGTGAACTCGAAGAAATCCTCCGGGCCAGGGTGAAACGTGAGCTCGCAGATGCGGAGTCGTGGGAGGACGCCGAGACCTCCTTCACCGATGCCACCGCCCCGGGAAACCTGGTGCCGATCTCTGTCGATGTCCTCGCCATCCTCGCGGAGTTGCACTCGGTCGGTACGCTGACGGCAAGCGATCCGAGCGAACGAGACACCGAGGAGGCGCCGCTTCCCGAACGCGATCAGGCGGGTCCGATTCGTCGTGAACCAGAACCAGCCGGAACGGAGGTCGCAGACCCGGTCAGGGTCCAGGCAGGCGAGGCGGACGAAGCAGAGGAAGAACTCGAAGAAAACATCGAGGAAGAAACCGCAGAGGCTTCGCTGCCATTCATCGGTCGTTCCACGGGTCGCACCCGCACGTACCATGCACGCAGTTGCCGGAGCGCAAAGACGATTCCGCGCAAGCAACGCATCTACTTTGCGACGACCGACGAAGCCGAGAGTCAGCGCTTCAAGCCATGCAGCCGCTGCAACCCCGCTGGCTAGGGCCTAAGCCGGCGGGAAACTGCGGCGCGGTCGCTAGCTGTTGGCTGTTGGCTGTTGGCTGTTGGGAAAGGCGGACGGCACTGCCCGAGATTCCGCCCGACATCCGGCGCTCGATGTGGACGAAGCTCCTCTTACTCGGGACGCTCGTTCGCAGCGCCGAGGAACCCGAGGAACTCCGAGGAACCTTCAGTAAGTAACCCAGATGTGAACGTCGATGTAGCGCAACTGCACCCGCCCTCGCTCGATCGCTTCGACGACGAACGGTCCAACCGCAGAACCGGCGCGCACGACGTTTCCATTCATGATCGCCACGGACTCTCCGCGTGCCGACGAGATCCCCGACAGCGAGACCTCCACTCCGCCTGGAGCCTTGATCGGGCTCGCGTAGGTCTCTCCATCCTTGAGACTGTCCCTCCGACGGGCAGTGGGAGCAGGGGCGGGTACCCGCTCGTCGGCGCGGAGCACGTCGTTCGAAACCGTCTGCCGCCGGGGCTCAGCGATCGGTGGGCGTACCTCAATCACTTTCGGTGAACCCTTCGCAGGCACCATGGGTGCCGCAGGAGCAGCCAGCGACCGATGAAGTGGTGTAGCCGCACTAGCCGCACTGGGCACGACCGACGACGCGGGAGCGACCACAACTGGCGCGGCCGCAGGTGAAGCGACCATTGGTGGAGTGACGGCCGGTAGAGTGACGACTGGGCGCGAGGGAAGCACAACCTGCCTGGAGATGGAACGCGATGGAGTTGCGCCCCTCAACCAGAGCGCGCTCGCGGCCACGACCACCGACGCGCCGAGAATGGCTGCGGCCAGCACCGTGGTGGAGGAGGGGGTTCGCGATGGCACATCCACGCGCCCCGGGCCGAGATAATGCTTGCGCTGCTCCCGATCCTGACGGAGCGCTTCCAAATGCGCTTTCTTCAGACCTTCGCTGATGAGGCTCACGCGACGTGACCCTCCAACTCCCGGATGCTCTTCCAGACATGCGTGCCGGTGAAATGGTGGGTCCCTCGCACGAACCCGAAAAGCAGCACCTTGTCGCAGGCTGCGTTGATCAGCCGGGGAATCCCGCCCGAGTAGCGATAGATCGCACGCAGCGCGAGCCAGTTGAACGTCGGCTCGGCCGTGACGCAGCACGCACTGATCCGGTGGCTGATGTAATGCCTCATCTCGTCATAGGAGAGCGGCTGGACGTGGTAGCGAACCGTGATTCTCTGGCGGAGCTGCCTCAACTCCTTCCGGTCGACCATGTCGCGCAATTCCGGCTGTCCGACCAGCACGATCTGCAACAGCTTTCGCGAACTCGTCTCGAGGTTCGAAAGCAGACGCACTTCCTCGAGCAGGGCGGCCGACATGTCCTGAGCCTCATCGATGATGAGCACCACATCGTTGCCCTGCTCCACCTGCTCGAGGAGAAACACGTTCAGGAGCTGGAGGTTGCCGATGCGATCCCGTTTCGGCTTCAGGCCCAGTTCCGACACGATCGAACGGAGCAGTTGCGGCCCGGTCATGCATGGATTGAGGATCAGCGCCGTCTTGAAGCGGGAGTCCAGCTGTTCGAGCAGCGCCCGGCACAACGTCGTCTTTCCACATCCGACCTCACCAGTCAGAAGGATGAACCCCTTGCGCTCCCTGATGCCGAACAGAAGGTGGTCGAATGCTTCGCGGTGAGTCTGGCTGAAAAAAAACAGACGGGTATCCGGCGTGATGTTGAACGGCGCCTCATTGAAGCCGAAATAGGCGTTGTACATCGAAAAGTCACCGACTCGATTGTTGGAAAAATGCTGACCCGCGGGGATCATAGCACCGCCCCACCGAAGCGGCATCCCTCATCCGGGCGAGGCGTCAACGAGTCAGGATCAGGGCCGCGGCGCTCGCCCTTTTGCAATGGCCGGGCGCGGGTCGGGAGTACTGTATCGGGTCAGGGGATGTCCAGACGATGAAAAGCGCACCCGCACCAGGCAACGAGAAAGCCCGCCTCGAAGCATTGCGCGAGTACGACATTCTCGACACCGACGCTGAACTCGCGTTCGACGACATCACCAGGGTGGCATCGGAGATCTGCGGAACACCAATCGCGCTCATCAGCCTCATCGACGAGAAGCGGCAATGGTTCAAGTCTCGAATCGGACTGGAAGCCTCAGAGACGCCGCGCGAGCTGGCGTTCTGCGCTCACGCCATCCTCAAACCGGATGAGGTGATGGTGGTTCCCGACACCGCACTCGACCCGCGCTTCGCCGACAACCCGCTGGTCAGTTCGTATCCCAACATCCGTTTCTATGCGGGAGCACCAATCGTCACGCACGACGGGTTGGGGCTTGGGACACTCTGCATCATCGACGACAAGCCTCGCGTGGTGACCGAGAGCCAGAAGGAGGCCCTGGCCGCGCTCTCCCGGCAGGTCGTGGCACAGCTCGACCTGCGCAAGACCGTACGGGACCTGAGGCAGACCGGCGAGGAACGGGAGCACGCCGAACAGGTGCTCCGGGCGGCGCTCGAAGAACGGACCGCATTCCAGCCCGAACGCACGCGGCTGCGGAATGTGTGGCCATGGGTGACGCTGGCATTCGTCGTTCCGATGATCCTCACGCTGTTCGCTGCGGCCCTCTCCAGCCAGGAGATCGAGCGGCGGCGGCACGACCGGTTCGAACGCCTGGTCGCGCAGGCCGGGCAGCAACTGGTCAGCCGGATCGACGGGTACGAACGAATTCTCGAGGGCGCGAAGGCGCTGTTTGCCGCCAGCGATGACGTGACCGGCGCGGAGTGGAAGAGATACGTCGGCGCACTTCAAATTGAGAGGCACTATCCCGGACTGCGCGTCGTCGGAGTCGTTAAATCGGTTCCCGACGCCGAGGTGGCCGCGTTCGAGGCGTCACGGCGTGCGGAACTGGGAGAGTTCCGGATTCACCCCCGGCAGTCACGCCCTGTGCACTACCCGATCACGTACGTCGAGCCTCTCCACCAGAACGAAATCTCCCGTGGCTTCGATTTCGCCTCCGAGACGCTGCGCCGGACTGCAGCGGAGGCTTCACGCGATCTTGGTGTTCCCGTGATCACGCGGCGTATTGCACTCGTGCAGGATCCGGAACGCGCACCCGGCTTCATCCTCCTGGTTCCGATCTATCGACGCGGGCTGCCCACCGACACCCCCGCGCTACGACGCGCCGCATTGCAGTGCTGGGTCTACGCAGCATTCCGTGCGCCCGATGTCATGGCCAACGTACTCGGTGCGAGTAATCGCGAACTGCGGATGCAGGTCTTCGATGGCGTCGGCGCCCACGCGTCACTGCTGTTCGACAGTGCTCCCGACGCGCAGATCGGAGACTCCAGCCTGACATCCAGCCAGATGGTCTCCATCTATCGCGAGAGGTGGCAGCTTCGCTTCTCGGCATTGCCCCGCTTCGAGGAGCGATCGCGCAGGACGATCCCACTCGTCATCCTCATCTTCGGCCTGGTCGTCAGTTTCCTGCTCGCTACGATCGTCTGGAGCATCGCCAGCACCCGCGGACGTGCGCTCGCGATCGCCGACCATATGACCCACGCCCTTCGGGCCAGCCAGTCCCGCACTTCGACCATCGTGAACAACATGGCTGAAGCCCTCATCACCACCGACAGCCGCGGCGCGATCCACTCGCTGAATCGCGTCGCCGAACAGACGTTCCGAGCCACCCCTTCCGAGGTCATCGGAAGGCCGCTCCGGGAGTTGATCCCCGACATCACGGAGATCGTGGCGGACGGCGGGAAGTCGTCCGATTCGTTTGGTATCCGCCGCACCGGTGAGATCTTCGCGGCAGACGTGAGCATCTCGGCCGAGGAGGATGCCGGCGTCAATGTCGTCATCGTTCGAGACATGTCCGAGCGAAGGCGATCCGAGCGGGCCTTGCGCGAAAGCGAAGAACGCTTCCGCAATGCGTTCGACAGCGCCGTGATCGGCATGGCCCTCGTCACCAGCGAGGGTATCTGGTTGCGGGTCAATCGGGCTCTGTGCGAGATGGTCGGCTACTCGGAAGACGAACTGATGCTCAGCCCGATTCGCGACTCCATGCATCCCGACGACCGGGACAACGACAGGCTTCTGCTCAAGCAGTTGATTGACGGAGCGGTTCCCAGCTACCAGATCGAGAAGAGGCTCTTCCACAAGGATGGTCATATCGTCTGGGCCCTGATCTCGGTCTCGCTGCTCCGGGACGACACGGGCGCGCCGATGTACTTCATCTCCGAGATTCTCGACATCACACGCAACAGGGAGCTGAACGAAGAGCGTGAAAAGGCACGCGAAGCGGCCCTGGAATCGGCGCGGCTCAAGTCCGAATTCCTCGCCAACATGAGTCATGAGATCCGCACCCCGATGAACGGCGTGATCGGAATGACCGGACTGCTGCTCGATACGCCGCTCAACGCGGATCAGCGGGATTTTGCGGAGACGATCCGCAGCAGCGCCGAAGGTCTGCTCACGATCATCAACGACATCCTCGACTTCTCGAAGATCGAAGCAGGCAAGATGACATTCGAGATCACCGACTTTGACCTCCGCTCCACGATCGAGGCCTGCATCGACCTCGTCGCGGAAAGCGCGCAGTCGAAAGGCATCGAACTCGCCGCGGACCTCGCCCCCGCCGTCCCGACCGCAGTGCGCGGCGATTCCGGCCGTTTCCGCCAGGTGCTCACGAACCTCCTGAGCAATGCCGTCAAGTTCACGCACCAGGGTGAAGTGGTGGTCGAGGTCACCCTCCTCGAAGAAAATGATCTCCAGGCATCGGTCCACGTCGCTGTGCGCGACACGGGAATTGGGATCGCCGTGGCGAGCCAGTCGCAACTCTTCGAAGCATTCACGCAGGCGGACGCCTCGACCACCCGCCGCTATGGCGGGACCGGACTGGGACTGGCCATCTCCCGGCAACTCGTCGAACGGATGGGAGGTGAGATCGGCTTCGATAGCGAACCGGGCAAGGGCTCCGTGTTTCACTTCACGGCGGTGCTCGAAAAACAGCTCGACGTTCTTCCTGCGAGTGATCCTGCGTTCGTGATCGCCGGACTCCGTGCGCTGATCGTCGATGACAATGAGACCAACCGCCGGATACTGCGGCATCAACTCTCCCGCATCTCCATCGCCACCGAGGAGGTTCAAGGGGCGGAGGAAGCACTGAGCGCGCTTCGCACGGCTCACGAACAGGGCAGCCGGTTCGACCTGGCCATCCTCGACCTGCAGATGCCGGTCACGGACGGGCTCGATCTCGCCCGGATGATCAAGCGCGATCCCGCGCTCTCACCCACCCGATTGATCCTGCTGACATCACTCGGCAGTCGCGAAAGCGGACCTCGCGTGAAGGAGGCCGGCCTTGCCGCATACCTGAGCAAACCGATCAAGCAGCGCACCCTGCATGAAGCCATCCTCACGGCCATGGATGTGAAACGCGGAACACCCGAAATGCCCGAGACGCCCGCTCCGAGGGCGAGGCAGCAGGGACGCATCCTCGTCGCCGAGGATAACGTCGTCAACCAGAAGGTCGCTCAGCGTCAGTTGCAGAACCTCGGCTACTTCTCGGACACCGTTGCCAACGGGCTCGAGGCGGTCGAAGCCGTGCGCGGAATTCCGTACCACCTCGTCCTGATGGACTGCCAGATGCCGGAGATGGACGGCTTCGCTGCGACGGCCGCCATCCGCCAGCGGGAAATCGAGCTTGCACTCCCGAGAATTCCGATCATTGCCATGACAGCGAACGCGCTGGAGGGAGATCGCGAGCGCTGCATCGCAGCCGGGATGGACGATTACCTTTCCAAGCCCGTCAAGCCTGGTGAACTCGCCACGATGATCGAACAGTGGATGCTCGCGGAGCCGGATCGGGAACAGATTCTCGATCCCGGAGTTACCGCCTCGCTTCGCTCGATGGGCGATGAAGCTTTTTACCAGGAGGTAATCGGCCTCTTTCTGGGCGATGCCCCTCTTCAGCTTGCCGCCATCCGTTCTGCCATCGCCTCGGCCGACGCAGAAGGCGTACGCGATGCTGCGCACGCTCTCAAGAGTTCCGCCGGCAACGTCGGAGCGGAAGCGCTGTCGCGCGCATCCGCTGCAGTCGAACAGTTGGCCCTCAGCGGTTCGCTCCAGCGCTCCGCCGAACTTCTGCTCGCACTCGAGCAACGATTCGAGGAGACCAGGACCAGTCTCGAGCGGGAGAGGCAACAGGGACCTGCTTAGCCCGCTAGCCCGGGCCATTCACGACGGTTGAAGCGAGGCGCGAGCGGATCCGAGAGCGCCATCAATGCCTGCGCAGAGGCAGCACGAAGGTGAACTCGCTTCCCGTGCCTGGTGCACTCTTCACGAGCAGCAGCCCATCGTGCATCTCGACGAAGCGTTTCACGAGTGTGAGGCCGAGTCCCGTGCCTGGCAGGCGATGGCCGCCGACCTGGCGGAACTGTTCGAAGATGAGTTCGTGATCGTGCGCGTCGATCCCGACCCCGCGGTCGATGATGACGACTTCCACCGCATCCCGGCCGAGCGGCGAATCCTCCGCCATCAGGCTCGCAACCTTCACTCGCACAGTCGACGATTCCGGGGAGAATTTCACCGCGTTCGAGAGCAGGTTGTACAGAATCTGCTTGACCCGGATCGGGTCGGCCTCCATTGGCGGCATCTGCTCCGGGCTTTCCAGCACGAACGAGACATTCCGTCCCATGGACATTCCTCGCAGCACGCGAAAGATTCCTTCGATGAGGTCGAGCACATCGACCCGTTCCACGTCGAGCGACATCTTGCCGGCCTCGATTTTGGAGAGGTCGAGAACGTCGTTGATGATCCCGAGCAGGTATTCGCCGGAAGCGTTGATGTTGTGGAGGAAGCGCGTCTGCTTCTCGGTGAGCTGGCTCGTCGTCGTCGACTCGAGCACGCTGGAGAAACCAATAATCGCGTTGAGAGGGGTGCGCAGCTCATGGCTCATCGTGGCCAGGAATGCACTCTTCGCCTGGTTCGCAGCATCGGCGGCTTCTTTCGCGCGCACCAGTTCGCCCTCGGCCCGTATCCGTTCCTGAAGTTCCTGTTGCGCCTCGGTATAAAGACGCGCGTTCTCGATGGCCACCGCCGCCTGCCGGCCAAACGCCGTGGCGATGCTCAACTGCCGGTCGGCGTAAAAGTTCTCGGCCAGGCTGTCTAGGGTCAGCGCACCGATCACCCGATCGCGCACGACCAGCGGGATTCCGATGTTACTGCGCGCATACATCTTCCAGGACGGGTCGTCCGATTCAATGGCGGAGATGAGTGGCGCCCGCTCGCTGACCAGCCTCCGGTTGTAAGGAAACTCGGAAAGAGGGCGCTCGCGACCGATCTCACTGTCATGGACCCCACGCACCGCGATGACTCGCATCAGTTCGCCGTCGAGCAACTGGATGCTGGCGCTGTCATACGGAATCACCTGCCGGATTTCGTCGAGGATCGCTGGCAATACCACAGCCAGGTCGAGGCTCTCGTTGAGAACCTCCGCGCTCGCCTGCAGTCGTTCGGCGACCTGCCGAAGCTCCGACTCACGCGCGAACAACCTGGCGTTCTCCACGGCTGCGGCCACCTGCCCGGCAATCGTCTCGAGAAGGCGGACATCCTGTTCGCCGAATCGCCGACCGGCATTGTCCGTATCCACTCCGATCGTACCGATCACCTGCCCCCGGACGATGAGCGGCGCAATGACGATCGACTCGGTTCGCCGCTCTCGAAACAGCTCGTGGAGTGAGGAGGTCAGGGGGCTGTTCTGGACGTCGGTCACGATGACCGGCCGCGCGTTCTCGATCACGCTCATCGCCGACCCATTGCCAGACCCGAGCGGAAACACGATTCCCGCAGCGCTGCCGTAGGTCGAATGCTCGGCCACGACCCGCAGTTCCGTCCGCGCTTCGTTGATGAAGGTGATTGAACAATTCCGGACATTGAGCAGTCCGACCATCTCGGTCGTCACCACAGTCAGGGCACGATCGAGATCGATGACGTTCGTGAGCCTCACGGCGAGCCGGTTGAGCGTCGCCAGCTGTTCGGCATGGATTTCGGCGTCACGCCTGGCTTCCGTCACTTCCTGGAAGAGCCTCTCGAGTTCGTAGTTCGCGACGCGAAGCTCTTCCTCCGTCTTCTTGAGCGCGGTCACATCGAGCATGAGGCCGTGTGTCGCCAGCGGCCTGCCGTCTTCCACGATGGTCCTGGACTGATTCTGGAACCAGAGCACGCGGCCGTCGCGGGCCACGAGCCGATGGATGATCTCGATGTTCTCGCCGGTCTCATCCTTGATGGCCAGCAACTGGATGACCGCCTCACGGTCATCCGGATGAATCACCTTCCACCAGAGATCGGAATCGCCGAGCCATTCGTCGGGGGTGTATCCAAGAAGTGTCTGCACCTGCGGACTGATGTAACGCGTCCGCCCCTCCTCGATGGAGTAGTGGTACGTGATCGCGGGGAGTTGCTCGACGAGCGTCCGGTAGCCGGCCTCGGCATCGCGCAACTGCTTCTCCATCGAAGCGCGCTTGGCGATCTCCGCGTTCGCCGCGGCATAGAGCCGCGCATTCTGCATGGCGATCGCCGCCTGCGCTGCGAACGCCATCGCTACGCGCGCATGCTCCTCCGTGTAGAACCCGGCCTCCATCTTGTCCGTCGTGAGGAGACCCATCACCTCGTTCGGTGCGAGCAGCGGCACGCCCATCCACGAGTGAATGTGTCTCGACGTAGGACTCGCATCGACGAAATCCGAGAACGTCGTGACGTCGTTGAGGATCAGCGGCTGCCGCGAACGGATCGCCGTTCCGTTCGGAAGGCGTGGGTTGTTCAAGTCGAAGCTGATGTTGATGATCCCGTCGACATCCTCGAATCCGATTCCTGCGACGACGACCACCTCGTCCCCGCGCAATTCCTGCACTGACGCGCTGTCGAACGGAACGACGCTGCGCAACTGCGAGAGGATCGCCTCCAGGACCACCGGAAGTTCGAGTGATGTGCTCAGCGCTTTGGCCGCCTCGACCATCCGCTCGGCTCGATTCCTTGCCTCGCGTTCCTTCTCGAACAACTCGGCATTGCGGATGGAAATGGCGGCGAGGTTGCCGAAGCGGACCAGCACGTCGATCTCGTTCTGTCCGAATTCCCGCTGCTCGTCCATCGTGCCGATGCCGAGGACGCCCAGCATCCGCCCCTCGATCCGGAGCGGCACTTCCACGATCGCGGCGTACTCTGCAGAGGAGCTGTCGATCCGGCCCTCCCAGCTGCGATACGCATTCACGAACATCGGCTCGCCCGTCTCGAGCACGCGTCCGGCGATCCCTTCTCCCCGAACCATTCTGCGTCCGATCTTCTCAACTGAATTGCCGCGGGCGAAGCGGATCTCGATGAACGAGTCGTCCAGCCCGGTCAAGCCGATGAAGCCGTGCCTGGTGCCGAGCAGGTCTGCCGCTCGATCGATGACCGTCGGCATCAGTTCGTCGAGGTCGAGACGCTGCATGAGAGCCGTAGTCGTGTCGCTGAGCGCTCGAAGGAGCTCGACCTCGCGCCGCAGGCGATCGACCTCGACGTCGCCAACCGCGTCCTCGGACAGCCGGCTGCTGTGAAGGTCAGATTCGCTCACGATATCCTGCGCCTCGGCGCGTCCGCCGAGCGATCGGGTGAAGCAAGAACCCGACGTCCGACGTGGCGCAGCGCGAAGTATTTCGCAATGATACCGTCCCGAAGGCCCAGCGTGGAGCCGTGCTTCAGAGCCGACGGTCCGGCTCGATGTTGCCCCTGGCGACTCGGGAGAGTGCCGTCAACTCCGCCTCACCCGTGATCGAGAGGCCGAGGTCGCGGATCAAGCCGTCCCGGAGGTCGTAGACCCAGCCGTGAACGGCGAGCGCCTGGCCGCGGGTCCACGCTTCCCGCACGACCGTCGTATTGCTCACGTTCACCACCTGCTCGGTCACATTCAGTTCGCAGAGCCGGTTGACGCGCTCGGTCTCATTCTCGAGCGCGTCCAGCTCTGCCTGATGCTTCCAGCGGACATCCTGCACATGACGCAGCCAGTTATCGACGAGCCCCAGCCTTGCGTCCTGCAGCGCCGCAGTCACTCCGCCGCACGCGTAATGACCACAGACGATGATGTGCTCCACGCGCAGGACATCCACCGCAAACTGAATCGCCGAGAGGCAATTCAGGTCGGTGTGCACCACGACGTTGGCGACGTTGCGATGGACGAACATCTCGCCAGCAGAAAGGCCGACGATCTGATTGGCCGGCACGCGGCTGTCGGAGCATCCGATCCAGAGATAGTGCGGCGCCTGCTGGAGCGAGAGGCGTTCAAAAAACTCCGGGTCCTGCCGCGTGACCTCGGCGGCCCAGGCGCGGTTGTTCGTCAGAAGGTGATTGAGTAAGTGCATGTCGAGTCTCGAGTGGCCGGGATTGTATGAATGTAGAGGCCGGGAAGCTAGCCGGTCAGCGGTTCTTCGGGTCCCCCGGGTTCCTCGATTGCGAAAAACGCTCCCTCTCACCTGATCAGACGGTTCTGGCAGCACACTCACCTACGCCGGTCCTCTAACGGCGAAGCCCGTGCCTAATCTCCCTTCTCCCCGCGTGGGAGAAGGGAATCAGCTTGCCTGCGGGTCGTCGGAATCCAGACGGCTCTTGCCGCACGCTCACGAGAGTCGGACGCTCTGCCGGCGAAGCCCGTGCCTAATCTCCCTTCTCCCCGTGGGAGAAGGTGGCGCCGCAGCGCCGTACAAGGGGCCGGGCAACATTAGCTTGGCGACCGATTTGGCGTACGAAGACGGTGCAACGGCCGTTAGTCTCACCTGAGCTCTGAACTCCGGCGGGATTCAATCAACCTTCGCGCACCCCCTCATCCGGCGCGCCGCGCCACCTTCTCCCGCGCGGGGAGAAGGGAGACAGCTTGCACGCGGGTAGTCCCATTACTGACCGTTCTGGCGGCACGCCCACGAAAGCCGCTCCTCTCATGGCGAAGCCCGTTCCGAATCTCCCTTCTCCCACGTGGGAGAAAGGGGAGAAGCTTGCATGCGGATAGTCAAAATCGAGACGGTTCTTGCGGCAAGCTCACGAAAGTAGCGCCGGTTTGTCGGCGAAGCCGTGCCGAAGCTTTCTTCTCCCGCGGGGAGAAGGGAGAAAGCTTGCATTCGGGTAGTCGGAATCCAGACAGTTCTCGCAGCACGCTCGCGGAAGCCGGTCATCTCACGGCGAAGCCCGTAGCGGGTTCAGCACTCGGCGAAGCACCCGCCGCTCAGCAAGTTATGCTTCACGGGTGTTTGAAGCATTTCAGGAAACTGACTACCGGCGATTCTGGGTCTCGCAGTTTTTCTCGAACGTTGGTTCGTGGATGCAGGCGGTGGCGCAGGGGTACCTGGTTTACCACCTCACCGACTCTGCCTTCCTGCTCGGCTTTGTCGGATTTGCGAACGCGATCCCTTCGTTTTTCCTGATGCTTTACGGAGGGGTGCTCGCCGATCATCTCGACCGGAGGCGCGTGGTCATCGTGTCGCAGTGGGCGCAGGCGCTGGCCGCCCTCGCCCTGGCGATTTCCATTCGTACAGGTCACCTCGCCGTCTGGCAGATCGTGGCGGCCGCATTCGTGAGCGGCATCGCGATCTCGTTCTCAGCGCCGGCGTGGCAGGCGATGGTGCTCGACCTGCTCGACGATCGTTCGCGACTCGCCAACGCTGTGGCCATGAACTCGCTGCAATTCCAGCTCTCGAGAGCCCTGGGACCGCTGCTGGCCGGCGCCATGCTGTCGGCCTTCGGTGGCTTCTGGTGCTTCTTCATCAATGCGATTTCGTTTCTTCCGCTGATCTGGATTCTCGAGCGCATCAAGCCGCGGCAGCAACATGTGGCGGCAACGGGAGCGGTGTGGGAGAGGCTACGCGCCGGGTTCGCCTATGTGCGCGCCGACCGGCGCATCATGCTCGCGCTGTTCGTCTCGGGGGCCGCCAGCGCGTTCGGCTTTCCCTACCTCAACCTCATGCCGATCGTGGCGCGGCGTCTCTACCTCGCGGAAGAAGCACGCGGCCTTGGGTACCTGATGGGATCCATTGGCGCGGGCGCGCTCCTAGGCTCACTCTTTCTCTCCGTGAAGACGCCGCCGCGCCGGGTGATGCTTCCGGCCATCGTCGTAATGCTCGCCCTGTTCGGGATCGCGCTCAGCGGCGTCGGATACCTCCGCGTACCTCTCGCGACGATGTCGTTGCTCTTTCTCTGCGGTGTGGTGATGGTCGTCTGCCTCGCGCTCTGCAACACTTCGATCCAGCAGCGCGTCCCGGACGACATGCGCGGCCGCGTCCTCAGCATGTACACCTTCTCGTTCTACGCCTTCTTCCCGTTCGGCAACCTTGGAAGCGGTGCGCTGGCCGAGCATTACGGCATCGGTCTCACGCTGGCGATGCTCGGAGGGATTCTGGTCGTCTGCGCCATGACGGCCGCGTTCCTGCTGCGCAGCATCGGACCCCACTCCGACACCGCGTCTCCCGCACCCGTGATGCCGCAGTGAGCAGCCTCACTCGAAATCGACGATGAGCATCGAGTGCGTGGCGATTCCCGCCTCGCGTTCGTGATGGGAGTAGCTGCACGCAGCGACCCTCTCCACGAGCGCAGGAGAAGCAAAGGCGTGATCGATCCGGAAGGCCCGCTCCCGAGGACTGAGCCAGGTGAACTCGCGGGCGTCGCCATGCGTTCGACGCCAGAGATCGCTCCATCCGAGCAACGTCAATCGCGCGAACTCCTCCGCGCAGATCATCGTGCCGCCTTCCTCATCCGCAAAGTGCGCCCCGGTATTGAGGTTGCCGGCGAGCAGGAGCGGACGATCGAGCGGGATTTCGTGCAGCGCGTGCCAGAGCGGCCGCTTCGCTTCTCCCTGAGGAAGCAGCGCCGCGATCACCGTAACACCGCCGACATCCACGGACAGCAGTGCTTCGTCGTCGAACTGCGGTGATCCGGTCATCATCAGTTCCACCCGTGAGGCCACGAGCAGCGACCCGTGCGCAACGACGTGCTCGAAGCCGGCTCGCGTCAGTTCCTCGCGCAGTCCGTCCTCCGGCCTGATGACAGCCAGCACCGCCACATCGGCATCATGCTCCAGAATCGCGGCTGCCACTTCACGCATGTCCGCCGATTCGCGAACGTCCCACACCACGATCCGGCCCGGACCCGTCGACATCGACCTCTTTAATGCTCTATGAAAGGTCCGAATGGCCCCGCTGCAGCGGATGTCCGAGACCCGCAACGGACGCGCCAGGGTCAGATCGCCCATCCGTCTGCAGCGGCTCAACGCCACATACGCCTGTCCTTCCGCGAAGGCACCGCTGCCGAAGTCGACGTGGGCGCGGTCGAGCGTCAGGCCCTGCGCCTTGTGAATCGTCACCGCCCACGCCGGCATGAGCGGAAACTGCCGGAATGACCCGACCGATTCAGCGATGACCTGGTTCTCGCGCCGGTCGAAGGAGTAGCGGTTGTTTTCCCACGTTTCGGATTCGACGTCATGCGTCGTCCCGTTCTGCAGACGCACACGGATCGCCGTGGCATTCAGCGATTCGACGATCCCGGTCGTTCCGTTCACCCAGCGCCGCTCCGGATCGTTGCGCGTGAACATCACCTGCGCATCCTTCTTGAGCTTGAGTGTCCGTGGAGCAGGGAGACGATCATCCGGAAAGTCGCCTTCGAGTGTCGCCAGGTAGGAGCGAGGTTGTCCCGGAAGCGCTTCGAGTCGCTGGCCGTTCTCCCGGTCCGCGGCGTCGTTGCGCGTGACGAGCATCAGGTGAGGACCAGCGGGAAGTCGTCCTGAACAGGCACGGTTCAACGCCTCCACCGCCGGAGCGATCCCGCGACCGGATCGCAGTGCGCCAAGGATCTCGATGAATTCGGGATCCTCCTGACGGTGTACGCGCGTCAACTCGACCACCGTCGCCTGAAGTCCCCGCAACGCCGCAGCGCCGAAAAAGAACGGCGTCGCATACCGTGCCGCAATCGCGTCCCCCTCGGGGCCTCGCGGCACGACCGGCGGCAACTGAAAGAGGTCGCCGATCAACACCAGCTGCACTCCTCCAAATGGAGTCTCCGTCTTGCGATGCAGCCGCAGCGAGACGTCGACGGCATCGAGTAGGTCGGCACGCACCATCGAAATCTCATCGATGACCAGCACCTCCAGCTTCTCGATGGCGGCCGGGTCGTCAAGCAGACGTACGTCACTCGCAGCGAGCAGCCTGGGTGGCAGCCGGAAAAACGAATGAATCGTCTGCCCGCCTGCATTGAGCGCAGCGATGCCGGTCGGCGCGACCACGACGATGCTCCGCTCCGCAAGCTCGCGCTCCAGGTAGCGAATGAAGGTCGACTTGCCTGTCCCTGCGCGGCCCGTCACGAACAGCAGCGGCGCTCCACCGTTCACCACAGCGAGGGCACGCTCGAACTCGGCGCTGACTTCGAATGCAGGGGCCGTCTGTTTGCGGACGCGCTGCGCGGGTGCCTGAACGGATCGTGGCTTCTTCGCAACTGCACTCCGCGAGCGAACGCCGGCCTTTCCCTTGCCCTTGCGCTTCCTCTTCGCCGCATCGAGCATCGCCGGCGATGGCGCGGCGGGTGGCTCGTCATCGAGGCGCTTTGCGCACTTCACTGCCAGCCGGTGCCAGTCCAGCCAGTGAGTCGTGGAAGGCTCTCCATGCTCAGCAAGAATCCCGAAGAGCGTCCGGATGTGGGTCAGCTCGCGCGGTCCGAATCGTTCGCCGAGGCGTTGCACCGCGCCGTGAACCCACTCGACCAGGGCGTCAAAGTCCATCAGCTGCGCGCCGTCGCAGTCGTCAAATCGAGCCCGCCGCGTCGCTCGCTCGCCGTTCGGACTGCTCTTTCCAGAGGAACGCCAGCAGAGCGATGTCATCGTGCGGAGGCGCGTCTCCCCGCCGTTCGGCCAGCAGGTCGATGACGTGCGCGCAGGTTTCGCTCAGGCGCATCGCGCGATCGCGCTGAAACAGATCGGCCAGCGACTCGACACTGAACCGCTCGCCAGTGCTGCTTTCATCTTCGATCACCCCATCGGTGTAGAGCACCAGGCGATCGCCGGGCAGCAGCGTCTCACCGCCCTGCGTGAAGTCCAGTTCCGACCCGATCCCGATCGCCGGACCAGGTTGATCGAGGCTGGTGATCCCGCCTCCGGCTCGCACGATGAACGGCGGCGGATGACCCGCGGCCGCGTAGCGGATTTCACCGCTGTCGACGTCGATGACGACCAGGATCATCGAAAAGTATTTGTTGAACCGTTCAAACGGATAGTCGTCATCGAGCTGCCGCAGGATTGCGGAAGGCGACACGTTTCCCGTCGCGCCGATGAGCAGTCCGCCCGGCGCCGTGAGCCGCTGCGCGATCGAGGCCGCCATCAACGCGGAAGCAACCCCGTGACCGCTGACGTCCGCCATCCAGCCGGCAACGTAGCGGTCGTTCAACTGGACCACGTTGAACACGTCTCCCCCGATCTGGAGGGATGGTTGAAAGAGGGAGGCGCTGGTCAGCGTGGCAAGGTCGAGATTCGACTGCGGCAGCAGCGATTCCTGCAGGTCGCCGGCAGCACGCAGATAGCCGGCCACGACTTCCCGGCGATCGACGAGCTGTGCGTTCGCCTTCGCCAGCAAAGCGGTCAACTGCCGGATGCGCAACAGTGCCCCAACGCGCGCCACCACTTCCCGCGCGTTGAAGGGCCGGGTCACGATGTCAGACGCGGCAAAAGAAAGCTCGCCGCTCATCTCTTCGGGCGAGGAGAGCAGCACGACTGGCAGGTCACGACCCGCCGGAGTGACGCGCAGTTGCTCCACGATTTCAGATCCATCCCGGCCGGGAAGGTGACGATCGAGCATGATCAGGTCTGCCTTGCCAGCGCGCACGATGTCCAGAGCGCGTTCGCCCTCGCTCACGGCTGTGACTTCGAATCCGGCAGCGGTCAGGATCCCCTCGAGCATCCGTTGGTTTTCCACGCTGTCGCCCACGATCAGCACCCGCCCCTCGGCCTGAACCGAGGCGCCACCATCGACGACCGCCGGCCGGAACTGGTGCTGCGGCCTGAGCAGATCGAACACCGTCTTGACTGGAACGAATGTCGACGCGGGCACCTCGACGCAGATTGTGTTCCAGCGCGCCATCGCACCATTCCAGAGTCCGGGACGCTCGAGCGCCGTCAGCTCGCGCCCTTCGTGAGTCTTCTTCGAGGTGAAGATCGAATCGGGATCTACGAATCGCTCCAGCTCGTACGGTTCGCCTTTCCACGAATGCAATCCACAGACGATGTCGACAGGGTTGAAGTGAGTTGACGCCTTGAAGATGCGCACCTGTGCCGCATTCTCTGCATCCACCTGCGACGACTCGACGATCTGCACGGAACGGGTTCCGTCCCGCTCGATGACCCAGAACGGAGCGCCGCCCGGTTCGCCTTCGTTCTTTACGACGCCGCAGATCCGGATCGGACGATCGAGCGCCGTGAACACGAACTCGCGCTTCTCCTCGAGAGTATTCAGTGGATGCTCCGGACGTCTGGAGAATCGGAACGCCGCGAACGCAATCGCACGGTCGATGGCCGCTTCGGACACGTCCTGCTGCGAACATCGAGTCAGCATTTCGAACACATCGTTCTGCACCCCGACGAGGTAACCGATCAGGATGCGCTTCCACCGCACCACCTCACCGCTCGCCTCGTCCGGGAGGATGTTGTCGATGTTCTTGATGGCCACGACATCACCGCGGAATGCGCCCAGGTTACGAAGGAGCGACCCGTGGCCGCCCGGCCGGAAGAGCAGCGAGCCATCGGCCTGGCGGAACGGCTCGCCCTGTCCGTCGATCGCGAGCGTGTCGGTCGCGGGATGCTGTTCAGAGAATCCCACATCGAGCGCCGCACCGCGCCGCCTCTGCTCGATGTAGGGAGTGATCGACGCCAGCGTGCTCTCGAACTCGGCGCGGAATTCCGGTGCCACGGTGAAGTGCATGCGGCAGCGATGGTCGGCGGCTCGTGCGTAGCGCGTCCCTTCCAGCAGTTGCTCCTCGAATGCGGTGCGCACCTGGTCGGTCCGGTGAAACGGGATCAGTCCCTTCGGCTTCTGCGCGTAACCCATCTCTTCGAGCAGCGTCGTGAGAATCTTCCGTTCCTCTTGCTCATGCTCGACGGTGTCGTCGATCTTCGTGCGCCTTCGCAGCTCCTCCGCGAATGGGAATGAGTCGAGTTGCTCGAACAGCTCGCGCGCAGCAGGCGATGCCGAGGGACGTCTCGAACTCTGGAGGGCGGCGATCAGGTCCTTGAACATCCGCGTCGCAGCGCCCGAGGCGGGAACGAACTTGGTGACACGTCCTGCCGCGGCGGCCGCGTCGCCGCGATCGATGAAGCTGCCCTGCTGCTCGGGTTCGATTCGGAAGATGCCATCGCCGAGGGTGCACGGCCGGTCGAGGATGATCCCGGGCGGTGGGTTGCGGAGCTGCGCGAGCTGCCGGCTGGCAGCTCCGGCGTCAATGCCGCGAGCCGCGAACAGCGCGAGATCGTCGGCGGAGAAGCGGCTCGTCGTCGTCATCGAGGTCATCAGTCCGTGTCAGACTCCCGATAGTAGCAGCGCGCGGGGCAATGGAACCGCGAGCCTGTCTGTTACGGTCGCTCCGATGCCACTGCCACGAACCACGCCGCACCTTTACGGGATGTTCCCCGAGGATCTCGCGGCCTTCCTCCGCGCGAACGGGGTCGAGGTGCGGGATGGTGAGGCACGGCGGGTACTTGCGCATGCGATCACGCACGGACGCGACGGGTATCCGATCTCGCGACCGGTGCCGAAGCGAGTCGCCGAAGCGGTGGACCGACTGGTCGATCGCCGTCCGCTGGAGATCGTTGAACGCGCCACCGATCCGTCCGATCAGTTTGTGAAGTACCTCTTCCGGCTTCACGACGGCGGACTGACCGAGGCGGTCCTGATTCCGCTCGAAGTTCCGGGACGATTCTCCATCTGCCTCTCCAGCCAGGTCGGCTGCGGCATGGCCTGCGCGTTCTGCGCGACCGGCCGCCTCGGCCTGACCCGCAATCTCGAGCCGTGGGAGATCCTGGCGCAGTACGTTGCGATCAAGCGCGAGGCCCCCGGAGACATTCACGGCGTCCTGTTTCAGGGGCAGGGCGAACCGTTGCACAACTACGCGAACGTGATGCGCGCGGCTGAACTGCTCTCGCATCCATGCGGAGGACGCATCGAAGCGAAGTCGATCACCATCTCTACGGTCGGCCTCGTGCCCGGCATCCTTCGCATGGCCGAGGAGAAGCTGCCCTACCGATTGATCGTCTCGCTGACCTCGGCCATCGATGAAAAGCGGAAGAGCCTCATCCCGGTCGCTGCGAAGTGGAGTGTCGAGGAAGTGGCCGGTGCCGTCCGCGCGTATCAACAAGCCATGGGAGGACGCGCCCGCGTCGCCTGGGTCCTCCTCGGCGGCATCAACAGCGGCGCCGACGAGATTGCCGCACTCGCGCATCACTTCCACGACGTACCGCTTCGCCTCAATCTGATCGACGTGAACGACGCACGCCCCGACGGCTTCCGTCGCGCCACGGAAGAAGAGCTGAGCTTCTTCCGCGACGAGTTGCGGCGTCTCGACATCGCCGTCGTACGCCGCTACTCCGGCGGCGCCGCTAGACACGCCGCATGCGGCATGCTCGCCTCGATGCAGACGGCTTAGCGGCTGGGCGATCAGGCGGGGACGTACAGAGCGGTCGGCTTTCCGTCCGGCGTATCGATCCTGCGGTCGAACCTCAAGCCGATCTTCTCCAGAACCTTGATCGACGCTGTGTTGCCAGGGCTGACGATGGCGATGATCCGTTCGAGTCCGTGCGTGTTCCGGCCGTACTTCAACATCGCTGCGGTCGATTCATACGCGTAGCCATTCCCCCAGAAACGCGGCAGGAAGGCGTAGCCGATGTCGACGTCTGGCAGCGTGTCGCGACGGATCAGGCCGCACATCCCGATGGGAGCGTCCGTGCCCTTGAGGACGACGGCGAAGAGTCCGAAGCCGTTGCGCTCGTAACTCGCGAGTGGGCCGTCCGTGAGATAACGCCTGGCGTCGTCGAGGTTCTTGACGTTGCGGTCGCCGATGTTCTCGAGGAACGACGGCTCATTCACGATCTCCTGGACGAACTCGGCATCGTCGAGAGTGAGGTGACGGATGGCTAACCGCTCCGTTTCCAGAACAATCATGGTTTGGAGATTATCAAAAGGACGACGCACCCAGTGGCTGGCGGGCGTCCCCGCCCGTCGTGCGCCGCAGCGCACCGCTCTCGTGACGCCACGTGGCTCGTACCGAACGTGGCCGGAAGTTGCGACAGGGCACTGGCCGGCTCGACGCCGTCCAGCACGGGCGGGGACGCCCGCGAGCCTCTTGGGCTGCCGTCGTGCGCCCCAGCGCACTGCTCTCGCGGCTCGTGCTCGACGTTTCACAATGAACCGAGGTAGCCTCGGATCTCGTGATCAGGAAGTATTGGTACGAACGAGTCGACGTGAAGAAGCATCACGGCGTTCCTCATTGGCAGGTGCCGGGTGGAGTCTACTTTCTGACCTGGCGCCTCGCGGGTTCAATCCCTCGCGAGCAGGAGGAAGCGCTCGGCAAGCTGCGCGACGAATTGTCCCGAATACGCGAGTTGGGCTTTCCTGATCGAAGCATCGAGGAAGCGGAGCGTGAGTACTTCCGGCTTCTCGATAGTTCGCTCGACTGCGGAAGCGGCGAAGCGTTCATGCTCAATCCCGCGATCGCCGATCTCGTAGACAGCGCACTCCGTTACGGCGATGGCCAGACTCACGAGTTGATTGCATACAGCGTGATGCCCAATCACGTGCACGTCGTCTTCCGTCTGCACGAGCAACTCGATGAACTCGTCCAACGATGGAAGTCATTCACCGCGCACGCTGCAAACAAGATCCTCGGACGCAAGGGAACGTTCTGGGCCGAGGCTACTTTGACGTGCTGATCCGAGATTCGCGTCAAGCGGAGCGCACAGTCACGTATGTGCGAAGAAATCCTGCGAAGGCAGAACTCTTCGAGTGGCGCTGGGTAGGGTTCAGTGCCGAGCGTTACGCCGCCCTGCTGTGACAAACGGCGCCGCGAGGCCGATACACCCGGTGGCTGGCGGGCGTCCCCGCTCGTCGTGCGCCGGAGCGCACCGCCCTCGTGAACGCCACGCGGCTCGTGCCGAACGTGGCCGGGTTTTGAAACAGGGCACTGGCCGGCTCGACGCCGTCCAGCACGGGCGGGGACGCCCGCGAGCCTCTCGGGTTGCGCCGAGCCTTCACGCCCTCAGGACTTGCCGGCGCTTTTCTTCGCAGCGGCCCGCTTCGGAGCCGGTTTTGCCGCTTTGCGTGGCGCGGATTTCTTTGACGCCGGTTTCTTCCTCGCCGGCTTCGCTGCGTTTCCTTCGAGTGAACGGCGCAGGACCTCGAGAATGTCGACGACCTCGGCGCCTCGGTCTTCGCGACTCTCTTCCGGGGCACGCTTGATCACGCCCTGGTGCTTCTTCTGCTTCCGCTGTGCGACCTTCTGCATTTCCTGCTCGGAGGGATCGAGGAACTCACGCAGGTCGAGCTTCTTCGTATGGCTCTTGATGGCGCGCTCGAATTTCTTCACTTCCGCTTCATTCGCCTTCTTCTTTTCCGGCAATCCGACGGCGGCCGGCGTGCGGATCTCGTCCGGAAAGCGGAGGGTTTCGGCGCGAAGGATCCCTTTCTCCGCGAAGATGGCGATCAGGTACTCCTTCGTCCGCATCACGAACGTGGCGATCCCTGCGCGCTCGGTGGTTTCCATCACCTGTGCAAGCAGCCGGTAGGCCTTGTTCGAGCCGCCGGCCGGAGTGAGGTAGTAGGCCCGCTCGAACAGCATCGGATCGATCTCATGGCGGTCGACGAAGATACGGAGGTCGATGTCGCGCGACTTCCGGGGCTCGATCGCCTCGAGTTCGTCATCGGTGACGACGACATACTTCCCCTTCTCGATCTCGTAGCCGCGGACGATCTGGTCCCATGAGAGTTCCACCCCTTCCTCACTGCAGAAGTAGTGACGTTGCAGCTGAGCGCCTTCTCCCGTAACCATGTGCAGCCCGACGCGGGCGGATCGCGTGGCGGAAAAGAGGTTGACCGGGACATTCACCAGCCCGAACGTGATCGTGCCCGACCAGAACGGCCGGAGTCCGCCATCACTCCCCTCGTTTTCGACTTCTTCTTCAGCCACTCGACCTCCGCTTCTCGATTCCTTTGAGACTCGCCGCCAGGACCTTGTCGAGGCTTGTATCGTCCACCTTCTTCGGGCGGAACTTCGTCACCTTCGGCTTCCGGCCGGCCGCCTTCGTCTCGACGAGTTCGAGAACCCGGGCGCGGTAGTCGTCGCGGTAGTCGGCCGGGTTGAAACGGTCGGTCAGCGCCTCAACGAGTTGCGTGCCCATCGCGATCTCACGCTTCTCGAGAGCGCGTCCGCCCGGTGCAGGGAGCGCTCCCGCGTCGATCACCTCCTCGGCGTGGCGGAGGGTGATGAGCACCAGGTAGCCGTCCTCGCTCCGGAGCGCGCCGATATAGCGCTTGCCGCGCATCACCCACTTCGCCACTCCCTCTTTCTTCTGCCGTTCCAGCGCTGTCGCCAGTGCAAAGTACGCGGGCGTACTGCCATCCGGGCCGAGGAAGTAGGCGCGTTCGTACCAGCGATGATCGATTTCATCAGGATCGACGAAACGGGTCAGTTCGATGTCGCGCGATGGAGGCGGCTCGAGTTCCTGCAGATCCTCTTCCTCGAAAATCACCGCCGCGCTCTTCGTCAGCGGATATGCCTTCCGAATCGCTTCGGAAGGAACGACCTCCTCAGTTTCGGGGTCGACCATCTGCTGCTTGACCGGAGCCAGATCCTTCTCGTGCAGCAGCCGGAAGTGGATCGAACGGTCCTGCACCGCGGAGTACAACTTGATCGGCACATCCGCCGATCCGATCTTCACTACCCCTTTCCAGATCGCACGGGCCGCCACGGCACTCTCCTTTTCTTCGGCTTCGCCTCGCCATCGCCGCAAGGAACACATCGAAGCTCACCGTCCGCGTGTTCGACGCAGGTCAGGCAAACCTCGCGGTCGCAGGTCGCGCAGCGCGCTCCACCTCGATGCGCGAAGTGATGACCACACGCTCCGCACTTTTCTTCGCGTCCGGAAAGCCACCACGGAATCAATCTCACGCCAGGGAAGGGTGCAGGGCGTGTGCCTGTGAGGCTGGCTGTTGGCTTTGGGCTGTTGGCTGTTGGGAAAGGCGGTGTTGCAGCTCTTGGCTGTTGGCTTTGGGCTGTTGGGAAAGGCGGAAGGCTCGCCTGAAAACGGACGCGGAATCGCCGGCACAGCTGAAGAATTACCCGCATTCCGCTTTTCCCAAGACCCAACAGCCAAAAGCCAACAGCCTTCGGCGCGGGGCTGCCTGAAACGCGAAACGCGCTGGTGAGCGCCAGCGCGTTTCTACGAGGAGGAGTTAGATGAAGTCCTGTCGTTCTGTGCGGCTCCCGCGCATCCCGACTACTTTCTAATACGCACGAGCCGAGCCGAAGTTCTCCAGGGCGTGGCGATAAACTGAATGCGGGAGCCCGCCAGGCGACACCCACCGCCCTCGGTCCTCCTCACGGCGTCATCGCATCAAAAGTTATTTGAGCTTTGCGGACACAGCCGTAATTGGGGTAGAGTCCGCCGGTCGGTGCGAATCGACGGCCTCGGCAGGCGCCTTCCGGCGCTTCCCCGGCACCCTGAACTGATGACGCGGGAGCAATCAAACGCGCGTGGGTGGGACGGGCGAGCAGGCGAAGAAAAGACCGGTGGCTCCGCAAAGCGCGGATCTTTCTCGATTCTTCTCATCGCTGCACTCGCCGGCTCACTTTCGCTTTCCGCCCGGGCGGCTGAACCGGCCCCCGCGCCAGAAGCCGCTTCGTGCCCTGCCGAAGATGGCGCGTGGAAGCCGAATCCGGTCAACGTCGCCCTCCGCTACCTCGGAGTGAAGTACCGTTTCGGTGGCAGTTCCTTCAAGGGGATCGACTGCTCCGGTCTGGTCCGGCTCGTCTTCCGCGAACTGGGAGTCGTGGTTCCGCCGCAATCGACGAATCAGTTCAAGGAGGGAGAAGAGGTCGCTCGCGAACATCTCCTCCCTGGCGACCTGATCTTCTTCAAGAACACCTACCGCAAGGGGATCTCGCACGTGGCCATCTACATCGGTGGCTCCCGCTTCATCCACGCTTCCCGCAACGGCGTCGCGATCTCCAGCCTCTCGGAGGAGTACTACGCGGCCCGCTTCGCAGGAGCCCGGCGTGTCGTCAGGAACGACGATGCCGTGGAAATCCTGAAGGCGTCGATTCTCGAGTAGCAGCACCCGCCGGGCAGTTCCACACCCTCAACGTCGCCGGATCCGACTCGAGAAATCGGGTGCATCCTCGGCTCCCCTGGCCAGATCGCTGATGTAGTACCTCTTCCGCAACTCTTCGAGCGGCACCGACGTGTCGATCAGGCCAAGCGTGTAGGCGAGCCGATCGGAGTAGCCCGGCAGGAGGACCGCCGGATGGAACGGAACGCGACCTCCCGAGATCGTGTTGACGTGCCGGACGATGTTGGTCGTGCACGTGTTGGTGGCGGTGTTGTAGAACTCAGGCTCGACGCGCAGCTTGTTCGCCCGGGTGAGCATGTCGATGAACATCTGCCGCGCTGCGACCCTGGTCGTCCGGACCGGGTAGAGGTAGACGTCATGCCTGCGATGATTCGCGCGCAGTCCGATCAGGTCGCGCTCATCACCGACGACGTAGGCGAGTTCGTACTGACGCAGCAATCCCTTCAAGGGTGAGTACGACTCCCCTTTCTCCTTCCGGATTTCCACCGACACTCCCACGTACCCGCCATTGGAGAACCCGAAGCTGACGAACGTATGCGCCGCGCCGGCGAATCCGCTGAACGGTTCGACCACGAACCAGACTGAATCGAGCTGTCGGAGGTCATAGGTCCGATCGTCGTAGCGGGGAGTGAAGTCACTTTCGGAGCGGTAGTCGAAGTTCCTGACGTTGTGGACCGTCACAAGGGGTCCGCGGAACTCCGCGGCCGGCAGCAACCTCTGGTCGCCAGTCCAGTCGCGGTCGAGCGACGGCTGCTGCATCGCACACGCGCCCGCGCCGACGAGAGCGATAGCGACGATTGCGAAAACGATCCGGCGCAGCATCGCCTGATGTTAGCTCCCAGATCGCCAGCGTGTCACGGGGGGAAGGAACGGATTTCACGACGACGCGGCGAGTGGTCTTCGCCGGCACACTTGACATCCGCCCGATCGCGCGCTCATCATTCCCGCCGCCGAATGAGAGTTCTCATCTCCACCTGTTGCATGTGTCGAAACTCACGAATGTGTCAGTCGCGAATGCGCTGACGCGGGTGTAGCGGCACAACTTCCGACTTCACCCGCGGCACATGCCGAGGCGGTGGAGCCGGTCCCAGAACCAGATTTCCAATCCTCACCTGACGAACGAGATCCCGTGGCGATGCTTCGCCGCGCGTCAACGTCGTTTCTCGTGAGCCTTTTGAATCAGGCCCATCGCCCCGATCCCGGGGAGATGGGCTTTTTTCATTCAGGCGCGCTTCACCACACGAGAACGAACGAAAAGGAGAATCACCATGTCAGATCACCGTTACGAAACTCTTCAGGTTCACGCCGGCCAGGAGCCTGCCCCCGGAACGAACGCCCGCGCTGTCCCGATCTACCAGACCACGTCGTTCACATTCGACGACACCGCCCACGGCGCCCGCCTCTTCTCGCTGCAGGAGTTCGGGAACATCTACTCGCGGATCATGAATCCGACCACCGACGTCTTCGAGAAGCGGGTGGCGGCGCTGGAAGGCGGCGTCGCCGCGCTCGCTACCGCATCGGGTCAGGCCGCGCAGTTCCTCGCACTGACCACGATCGCGGAGGCCGGTGACAACATCGTCTCGACGAGCTTCCTTTACGGCGGGACCTACAACCAGTTCAAGGTCACCTTCCCCCGTCTCGGCATCGATGTCCGCTTCGTCGACGGGGACGATCCTGCGGAGTTCGAAAAACGAATCGACGACAGGACCAAGGCCATCTACGTCGAAACGATCGGCAATCCACGCTTCAACATCCCGGACTTCGAGGCACTGTCCGCAGTGGCCAAAAAGCACGGCGTTCCCCTCGTGGTCGACAACACGTTCGGCGCAGCCGGATATCTCGCGAGGCCCATCGATCATGGCGCGGACATCGTGGTGCAGTCCGCCACGAAATGGATCGGCGGTCACGGCACCTCCATCGGCGGAGTCATCGTCGACGCAGGAACGTTCGACTGGGGCAACGGCCGTTTTCCGACGTTCACCACTCCATCGCCCGGCTACCACGGCCTGAACTTTCACGAAGTCTTCGGCCCCAAGAGCCAGTTCGGAAACATCGCGTTCATCATCCGGGCGCGCGTCGAAGGACTGCGTGACATCGGGCCGTCGGTGAGCCCGTTCAACTCGTTTCTCTTCCTGCAGGGGCTGGAAACCCTCTCTCTTCGCGTGCAGCGTCACGCCGACAACGCGCTGGAACTTGCCCGCTGGTTGCAGCAACACGAGGACGTCGCCTGGGTCAGCTATCCCGGGCTGGAGGATCACCCGTATCACGCGGCGGCGAAGAAATACCTCCGCAACGGCTTCGGCGGCGTGCTGACATTCGGCGTGCGCGGCGGCCTCGAATCGGGTCGCGCGTTCATCGACGGCGTCGAACTGGCCAGCCACCTCGCCAACGTGGGTGACGCCAAGACTCTCGTGATTCATCCCGCGTCGACCACACATCAGCAGCTCTCGGATGCCGAACAGCGCGCCACCGGAGTGACGCCGGACCTGGTGCGCGTGTCGGTCGGAATCGAACACATCGAGGACATCAAGTCCGACTTCCAGCAGTCGTTCCTTCGTCTTCGCAAGGAGGCGGCGGCATGAAACCTCTCTCCCGGCACACCCGCATTTTCCAACTGCCATTTCCGCTCGTGCTCGAGTCGGGCGGCGTGCTCGACGACGTGCGTGTCGCATACAGAACGTGGGGGCGGCTCAATGCCGCCCGCACCAATGCCGTCGTGGTCTGCCACGCGCTCACCGGGAACGCTGATGCGGATGAGTGGTGGGAACCGCTCTTCGGTCCCGGCCGCGCACTCGACCCCGACCGCGACTTCATCCTCTGCTCGAACGTCCTCGGAAGCTGCTACGGCACGACCGGTCCAGCCTCGCTCGATTCGCACGGCCGGCGTTTCGCGGCGGCGTTTCCGGCGATCACGATCCGCGACATGGTGTCGCTGCAGCGGCTCCTGGTCCGGCACCTCAACGTCCGCCGCATCGAACTGGTCATCGGCGGTTCCAGCGGCGGAATGCAGGCGCTCGAGTGGGCGGCCTCCGCAAGCGGAATCGTGCAGTCCATCGCGCCAATCGCCACATCCGGACGTCATTCCGCATGGGCCGTTGCCCTGAGTGAGGCACAGCGCCAGGCCATCTTCAATGATCCGCAATGGAACGACGGAGCCTATGCGGACAATGCACCGCCCGCTGGCGGGCTGGGCGTCGCCCGCATGATCGCGATGTCTGCGTATCGCAGTCACGCCAGTTTCGAGTCGCGGTTCGCCCGGCGAGCCAGTGACGGCGACTTTGCGATCGCAACGTGGCTGCAGCATCACGGCGCGGCACTGGCGGAACGCTTCGACGCACACAGCTACGTCGCGCTCACCCGTGCCCTCGACTCCCATGACCTGGGGCGCGATCGCGGTTCGTACGAGGAGACACTGCGAAGCATTCACCAGCCGTCGCTGGTGGTGTCCATCGATTCCGACGTGCTCTATCCGCCGGTGGAACAGGAAGAACTGGCGATGATGCTGCCCAACGCCAGGTTCGAAACGCTGCACTCCATCCACGGTCACGATGCCTTCCTGATCGAGTTGCAGGCGCTCAATGAGATCGTCGCCGGCTTTCGACAATCAACGCGGATCAAGCTCGCCCGGCCCGCGTGAAGACCGCCCAGGGGCGAGTGGAGAATCGTGATGACCATCAATAGCACCTCAACAGAACGCGCAACCACCTACCTGATCGTCGCAGGAGCTCGCGGACGGGTCGGATCGGCATTCCGTCAACAACTGGCCCAGTTGAACCGTGAGGACATCGAGTTCCGTCTGCTCGTCGAAGCAAATCGCACCACGACGACGGTTTACCTGGACGGAGGCCCCACTGAGTTTCCAACCGACTGGAGCTTCACTCTCTCACTGCTTCGCGATCGTGAAGCAGTGGCCGATCGCACCGTGTTCGTCGACTGCACGTCAAGCGAGGAGGTGGCATCGCTCTATCCCGCATTGATGCGCGCGCGGATCAGTATCGTCACTCCGAACAAACTCGCCAGCTCGGGTCCGTTACTTCGCTTTCTCGAGCTGAAAGACCTTGCACGGACTCATGGCGTTGCGTTCCTGCACGAGACGACGGTCGGGGCGGCGCTGCCGCTGCTTCGTCCGATCGCCGACCTGATCGCCACCGGCGACCGGATCCGCAACATCGAAGGCGTGCTCTCCGGCACGCTTTCTTTCATCCTCACGCGCGTCCATTCAGGGCAGGCGTTCAGCGAGGCGGTGCGGGAGGCGTTCGCCCGCGGGCTCACCGAGCCCGATCCGACCATCGACCTCTCGGGCGCAGATGTCGGCAGGAAACTCCTGATCCTGCTGCGCGAGGCGGGGCATGCCTGGTTCGAAAGTGCGGTGGAGGTCGAACCGCTGATTCCGGCGGAAACCCGTTGGGATGGCTCGATTGACGCCCTCGTCGACTCACTGCGTGGTCACGACGACCTCTGGAGACATCGCGCCGCCGATTCTGCTTCGCGAAAACGAAGGCTGGTGTACGCGGCGACCTTCGACGGACTCACCGCTCGCGCCGCCGTCGTCGCAATCCCCGAAGATCATCCACTGGCGCGCGCCCGCGCCGGTGAGAACGTCATCGTCATTCACAGTGAACGCTATGCGAACGTTCCGCTGACGATCGCCGGTCCCGGCGCAGGCCCCGAGGTGACGGCGAGTGGCGTGCTTGCGGAAGTGCTGCAGGCCGCAGGCGCATGCAGCCGTGGGGTCGGCGGCTCCGCTCCGAGGGTTCCTGTCGTGATGCTGGGTTGCGAGGCAAATCATGTCCGCTGAGCGGCTGCGTGAAACCGGAACGGGTCGGGCGCGTAATGCCTTGCGAGGGAGCATTCATGCTGTCGATTTCCGGCCTGACGAAAACGTATCGCAATGGGGTCAGAGCGCTCGATGGAGTGACCATGGAAATCGAACGCGGACTCTTCGGACTTCTAGGTCCGAACGGTGCGGGCAAATCGACCCTGATGAGGACGATTGCCACGCTTCAGCCGGCCGACGGGGGACGTATCTCTTTCGATGGCCGGGACGTGCTTGCCGATCCGCGCCGGTTGAGAAGGCAGCTCGGCTACCTCCCGCAGGACTTCGGGGTCTACCCGAAAATCCCCGCCGCTGAACTGCTCGATCACATCGCCGTACTCAAAGGCATCACCGGTCGCAGCCAAAGACGCGACCAGGTCGACTCGCTGCTCCAGCTCACGAATCTTCACGATGCGCGGTCGCGCGCGGTCAGCACGTTTTCCGGCGGCATGAAGCAGCGCTTCGGGATCGCCCAGGCACTGCTAGGCGATCCCCGCATCATCATCGTCGACGAGCCGACCGCCGGTCTCGATCCGGAAGAGCGCAACCGCTTTCACAACCTCCTCAGTGAGATCGGGGAGAACGTGGTGGTGATCCTCTCCACCCATATCGTGGCCGACGTGCGCGAACTCTGTTCGCGGATGGCCGTGCTTGCAGACGGCCAGGTACTTCTCCAGGGCCGCCCGGCCGATCTCGTCGCAGCACTGCAGGGGCGGATCTGGCAGAAGACCGTCGGTAAGGGCGAGGTCGCGGCCTACCGTTCGTCGATGCGACTTCTCTCGACACAACTCTTCGAAGGAAAGACGCAGATCCACGTGATCGCTGACGTCCGCCCTGACCCGACGTTCAATGCGGTCGACGCTGACCTCGAGGATGTCTACTTCGCGGCGCTCACCGCCCGCACCGGCGCGGGGACGGTTGCTGCGTGCTGATCGACCTGCTCCGGTTCGAGTGGCGTTACCACACGCGCCAGGTCACGTTTCCAGCAGCCGCCGTTCTGTTTTTCCTGTTCGGCTTCGGAGTGACCTCGACCGGATTCGGTCCGGACAACGTTCACATCAACTCACCGTACAGCATCGTGCAGTCGGTCGGCGTGCTCTCGCTTCCAGCCGTCTTCATCCTCGCTCTCTTCTGCACCAGCGCCATCGTTCGCGACCGCGAGCATCGGATGGAAGAGGTCGTGTTCGGAACGGCCGTGCAGAAGTTTCAGCTGCTGCTGGGCCGCTTCGGCGGATCGTTTCTCGCAGCGTTCACCGCCTTCAGCGCATCGATCCTCGGGATGATCTCCGCCGTGCACGTGCCGTGGCACGAGGCGCAACGCATCGGCGCGTTTCACCCGACGCATTACCTGTTCGCGCTTCTGGCCATTGCCCTGCCGAATCTGATCCTGGGCGGGGTGCTGCTGTTCGGCATCGCCGCGCTCACGCGCAGTTCGCTCGCCAGCTATACCGGCGCCGTGTTCATTTACGTGCTGTACCTCGTGTCCGCGGCATTCACGAATTCTCCTCTGATGGCCGCGTCGACCACCACGGCGCGGCACGGCGCATCGCTCTCGGCACTGCTCGACCCGTTCGCGCTCTCCGCCTTCTTCGAGCAGACGCAGTACTGGAGCGCAGCACGACGCGATCGCGAAATCGTCTCGCTGACCGGAACGCTCCTGCAGAACCGCTTGCTCTGGATCGGAATCGCCGCGACGATCTTCGGACTCACGTATCGCTTCTTCACGTTCGGCCTGCTCGCCGAGGGAGCGAAGAAAAGCACGCAGTCTCGCGCTGCTCAAGTCGCGCGCAGCGTCACCTACGCAGCCGTCACGCCGGCCTCGGGAATCGGAACTGAAATGGCAAGCTGTCTTTCAGCATTGCGCATTGAAGTCCGGGCCTTGCTCAGCGTTCCGTTCGCGGCAGTCGTCCTTCTCTGGACCGGGCTGGCATATTCAGAAATGCTCTCGACGCTTTCCGGTCGCGAGTACGGCTCCTCGGTGATCCCGCTTACGGGCCTCGCGCTCGGAGCGATCGATCGTCCCTTTCATCTGCTCACCCTGATCGTGCTGATCTACTACTGCGGCGAGATCGTCTGGCGTGAACGTCTCGTTCGCTTTGCCGACGTGGCGAACGCAACCCCTGCATCTAACTTCTCGCTGATGCTCGCGCGCTGGCTGGCTCTGGTGGCAATCGTCGCGGCATTCATCGCTGCCACCATTGCGACCGCGCTCCTCTTCCAGGTAACTCATGGTTTCTTCGAGTTCGACGTCCGCTCCATGGTGCGGTTCGCGTACTTTGATGGATTGCCGCTGGTTCTTTTCGCGGCGCTCACGCTGCTGGTCCAGGTGGCCTGCGGCAACAAGTACGCCGGGATGCTCGTCTCTCTCCTCGCCGGCATCCTCATCACGAGGGGGGAGTCACTTCACCTCGACCACCACCTGCTCCGCTTCGGCACCGCACCCGCGACAGCGTTTTCCTTCATGGGCGGGACGATCGGCTCCGCCGCATTTCACTGGTACTCACTGCTCTGGATCGCTGTCGCGGCGCTGATGCTCGCCATCACCGGAGCCCTCTGGCGCCGGCCTGCAGGGGAACGACTCCTGCGCACGATGGGCGCGGAGGTTCGCGGCTCATCCGCAGGAGCCCGCGTCTCGGTTGCGACCCTGGTCGTCGTCATCGCGGGAGCGGCCAGCTTCATTGCGTGGAACACCACGGTCAGGAACGAGTTCGTCACCCAAGCCTCGATAACGCGGTGGAAAGCCAGCTACGAACGGCAGTACCGGACTCTCGCCTCGCTCCCTCAACCACGGATCACCAGGATCCTCGCCACGGTGGACCTCGAGCCGGAGCGAGGCAGCTATCGCGTCCGTGGACGCTACACACTTCTCAACACGACCAACGCTCCGATCGGGCAACTCATCGTCGTCAACCGGCGCGAGGCGAGGGACGTTCGCATGACAGTCGCCGGCGCACGACTGAACGCTTCGGACCCCCGATTCGGACAGCGTGCCTTCCGCTTCGAGCCACCTCTCCTGCCCGGCCGCGATGCATCACTCGAGTTCGATCTCGCCTTCCCGTCCAACGGGTTCAACGATGACGGCCCGGAGACGTCAGTAGTTCCGAACGGATCGGTGCTGATGAACTTCCGCGCTCTGCCGAGCATCGGCTACCGGACGAGCTACGAGATCTCCGACCCGGACGAACGACGCAGGCAGGGACTGACGCGCCTCCAGCCATCCACTGAAAGCGAGCTGACTCCCGCCGACTCGGGCAACAGCGAGGAGTGGGTCCAGCTCGACCTGACCGTGTCGACGACGCCGGACCAGGTCGTGGTCGCGCCGGGCAGGATGGAGCGCAGCTGGAACAGCAAGGGCCGCAGGTACTTTCATTTCACCAGCGACAAGGCAATCCGCAACTCCTTTTCGATCCTGTCTTCCCGCTACGTCATGCAGTCAGACCGAATCAACGGCACCACCATCGAGACCTACTACGATCCTCGTCACGCTGACAATGTTCCGCGCATCCGCCGCGCCGCATCCCATTCTCTCGAGCAGTTCAGCCGCCGCTTCGGCGCTTATCCCTACTCCACACTCCGTCTGGCCGCGGTGCCGATGTACTGGTCGTTCGGCGGCTTCGCGCAGCCCGGTGAGGTTCTGCTCAACGAAGAGCGAGTCATGCTCGTCGGGAAGCCGGGGCCGTCGACGCTCGACCTGGTGACGCGGCGCGTCGCACACGAGGTCGCGCATCAGTGGTGGGGTCACAACGTCGTCGCCGCCAACCTCCCCGGGGCGTCGATGCTTACGGAGACTCTCACCAAAGACTCCGAGCTCTTGATCATCCGGCAACTCTCCGGGCCGGGACACGTGCGCGCCGCGCTGCGGTTCGAACTCGACCGCTACCTGCGCGAGCGTGTCGGTGCGCGACGCGAGCCATCGCTCATGAATTCAGGGGATGAACCATTCCTCTACTACCGGAAGGGGGCAATCGTCATGAACGCGATTCGCGATCTTCTCGGCGATGACGCCATGGATCTTGCCCTTCGCCGCTTCGTGGCGGCCCAGGGCGGTCCCGGCCATCAGCCCACAACCTCGGATCTTCTCGGCCAGTTGGCACAAGGAGCCACTCCGAAACAGCAGGCCCTCATCATCGACTTGATGACGACCGTTTCGCTCTATGACTACAAACTCAAATCGGCCAGGGCCTCAAAACGCGCAGACGGACGATTCGACGTGCGTCTCGTCATCTCAGCCGAGAAAACGACGACCGCTCCTGATGGCCGCGAGTCGGCCGTCCCATTCAGGGACGACGTCGCGATCGGCCTCTTCACCGGCGAAATCGATGATCCGGCGCAGAAACACGTCGCTCTCCACCTCGAGCGCCACCCCCTGCGAAACGGCGACAACCAGATCGCGATCGTCGTCAATCAAAAGCCGCGCATCGCCGCGATCGACCCCTACATCACCCGCATCGACACGAACCCGGAAAACAACAACCTGCGGATCGAGTGACATGGGCTGAAGCGAGGATGACAATTGAGCGGTTCGAGCGGGCTCGTGCCACGTCATCCTGAGTCGGCGGAGCTGCAGCCGCGCGGAGCGCGGCCGCAGCGGAGCGCGGCGAAGGAACTCAACATACGAGAATCGGAAACAACGGAGCGAGCGGGTGGCGCAAAAGAACAGCGCCGTATCTTGAGTTGCTTCGCCGCGCTCCGCCGGCTCAGCATGACGTGCTTGGGCGGGGCGACCCCGAGACCAGTTTCTTAACCCCGTGGCCGCGAGCCCGCGATCAAATCGCTCAGGATGACAGCCGTGGTGAGTCGCAAAACCCGCGTAAATACTGTGAGCTTCTCAGAAGCCCGCGGAGTGCGCACTCAAACTCCGCTGCCTCGCAATTCAACATTCAACATTCAGCATTCAACATTCCTCATCACCGGCTCTCGGCGCCAAGGTCGTTGATCAGGTCCTGGACTTCGACGCGCTCGCTCTGGCTCGGGGAGAGCTGCATGGCGCGTTCGAACAGCTGATCGGCTTTTGCGCGCTCGCCCTTCGATGCGAAGGCGAGGCCGAGCGCTCCATAGGCGCGCCATGAGGTCGGGTGGTCCGCCGCATAACGAGTCAGTGAAGCGATCGCTTCGTCGTATTTCTTCGCACCGATCAGTTCATAGGCGGTCGACATGAACGCCGTCTCCGGCGACAGCGCGGCGGCGCGGTCGCGCAGTTCTTTCGCAGCAGCGGCGTCGCCTTTCTTTTCGAGGATCCTCGCCTTCGTGCGGAGGTTGGATCCGTCGGCGCCGATTGCGATCGACTGGTTGATGAATCCGAGGGCGCGTTCAGTCTCGTTGACGCGAAGCGCGTAGCCGGCGGCTTCGCGCCATGCCTGCGGAACCCAGTGCATGGCGCTGCGGAGCTGCTGGTCCATGCCGTCGAGCGTCAGCTTCGTCGTTTCTGCGGTGAGACGCACCGGCACTCGCAGCTTGTCCCAGCGCAGGGACAGAGTGACGGAGTCGGCCTTGCCGTCATCGAACGTGAAGAGCAGACGCTCCTGCATCGGAGCATCCTGCGGCGTGACCTTCACGCGAATCACATCCTCGGCGGCGTCATAGCTGTAGGTTCCCCAGCCACCGGTGAAGCGATTGAAGATCACGGTCCACTGCGGCTGTCCGGGAATGAAAAAGAGGCTATAGGTTCCGGCAGGCAGCGCCTTCTGCTCGATCATCACCGGCGTTGAGAAGGTGACGGTCGTGTTCTCGTTCGCGCCGGCACGCCACACCACGTTGTAAGGAACGAGCCCGCCAAAGATGTGGCGGCCGTTGACGCCCGGCCGGTGATAGGAAACTTCGACGTCCGTCACTCCGAATGTCTCCGCGCTCACGGCCCGGGGACTGAGTTGCGGAGCGCGCATCAGCGGTTGCGCGTCGATGACATCGAGAGAGACGAACAGCAACACCAGTGAAAGGATACGAAGTTTCACAATCAACTCCTGCTCTCGGATTCTTCGAGAATCGTAAGTGAGGCAGGCTCTGGTACCGGTGAACAAATTGCCAAATGAGAGATCGCTGCCTCGCGCTAAGGGCACAGTCCGACTCGGCTCGAACTGTGCCCTTACGCGGACGGATCGTCTGAACGGTGAGACGCTCTTGTAGCTCATGCATGACCAGACATCGGCTAACCGTCATGTTTCTAGTGAGTTGCAAAAGGCCTAACATGGCAGAGCCATCGCAGTGATCTCGTGCCGGAGGACACGATGAACATCACACAAATCAGCTCGGCTCTCGCGCTCACGCTTCTCATAGGGTCGACCAATCCGGCCTTCGCTCACTCGGACAAGGGGCACAGGAAGTCCGACGATTCTTCACGCACCATGCAGAGCGATGACCGTCGCTCGTTCGACGACGAGTTCTCACGCTACGACCGCGATGGCGACGGCAGGGTCACTAGAAGTGAGTTCCCCGGTGACACGAATCAGTTCAACCAGTTCGACCTGAATCGGGACGGCTCCATCAGCGCCGGTGAAGCGCAGCGCATTCTCGGCGATCCAGGCGCCATCGAATCCCAGGTCCGTCAACTCGACCGGAACGGCGACGGCGTGATCGCGCGGAATGAATTTCCTGGAGATGCCAACGCCTTCGATCGCCTCGACAGGAATCGCGATGGTGTCCTGTCGGAATCTGACCGGAACGAACATGGCAAAAAGCAGAAGATGAACAAGCGCTTCAATGGTCTCGACCGCAACAACGACGGCCGCATCACGCGCAGCGAATGGCAGGGCAACGATCGTTCATTCCGCAATCACGACCTCAATGGCGACGGCGTGATTTCAGGACGCGAACTCACCAGGTAAATCGATGGCGGCGGCAGGCGTTTTTTCAGCCGCCGCCGCCATTTTCTTTTCTGGTTCCCAGCTTTCACTTCCATCACCCTCACAGTGATTCCATCGACGATCTGTCCCGGAGCCTTGCGCGTTGATCATTCAGGCGTAAGTTCAGGCTTGGGGGACGAGAGCAGTCATCCGCCAGGCGCGATCGAGCGCTTGCTGCTAAGTCGGTGAACTGAACCGAAGGAAGACATCATGGCCAGAGGATGGGAGAGCAAGTCAGTCGAGGCGCAGCAGGAGGAGAGGGCTCCACGATCGACCAGGGACGACATCTCCCCCGAAGAACTGGAACGGGTCCGCAGGCGCGAAGGGCTGGAACTCTCGCGCAGGCGAGTGGAACGTGAGCTGGCAGAAACCCGGTCCGACCTTCGCAAGACCTCACTCGAGCACGCCCTGCGGCATTTGCAGGAAGAACTCAACCGACTGGTGTGATCTCGGCCTTCGAC
This sequence comes from Thermoanaerobaculia bacterium, assembly GCA_046590585.1. GTDB lineage: Bacteria > Acidobacteriota > Thermoanaerobaculia > Gp7-AA8 > Gp7-AA8 > JBKJVD01. The sequence continues at coordinate 60,587 of JBKJVD010000090.1, forward strand.
TGTGTGCCGAACCCATAAGGAAGTTCGAACCCTTTAATGCAGAACGCAGAAGTCAGTTCCCCCGATTCGCTTTGGACTGCGGCCACTTTAGTGGCCGCTTTTGTGGCAAGGTGAGAGGTCCGTGCTACGAAGCGGGTATGCGCAGGTCCACCGCTGCCGATTGGTCGCGTGCGACGTTAGCGTGACCTGTCCGTCCCGTCACAAAAGCGGCCACTGAAGTGGCCGCAGTCCAAAGGTCTCCCGCGCCATCTTGGCCTACCCCGTCTGAGGAACCCGAGGAACTCCGAGGAACCCGAGGAACTCAGATAATGCTCGCCGCGGCACGATCGCGCAGGATATCTGCGAGTTGTGGCGCACGGCCGAGGTAATTGGCCATCGTGATCGCGATCCCGTGACGTGCGGCACCGGCCACTAGCAGCGTCGGCACATCGATCAGGAAGTGCTTTCCGCTGTGGAGAAAGTACGGCACCGCCACGATCGACGTGGCTCCTGCTCTGACACACGCGTCAATCGCCGCAGGAATGTCGGGCTGATTGCAGTCGAGATATCCCAGCATGACGACGGGGTAGTCGCCGCGTGCGCGAACCAGGTCCGTCACGGCCACAACGTCGGCGTTTGCTTCCGGGCGGGGAGTCCCGTGCGCGATCACCAGCAACGCTTTCACGCGCGAGCCTCGGCGCCGGTACGACAGCGTGTGCTTCCGTACAGCGGACACTTCGGGTTCTCACGACACCACGCCTCGTTCGACACCATGGCACCGAGCCAGTGATCGGGATGCTGCGCCCCCGCTGCCGAATCGAGAATCGCACTCGCAAGGTCGGGATGAAATCCGATGACCTCTGCGGTGACGAACTCGATCGCCGGATTGCCTCTCCTCGCCTCCC
>JBKJVD010000124.1:0-23642 GCA_046590585.1 Thermoanaerobaculia bacterium
GATGTCGAAGCCGTCGGGCGAAGTCATCGAGACGCCGATCACCGCGAATTTCCGCGAGGGTCTGTCGGTCCTCCAGTACTTCATCTCCACTCACGGCGCCCGCAAGGGTCTCGCCGACACGGCACTCAAGACGGCTGACTCGGGTTACCTGACCCGTCGTCTCGTCGACGTCGCGCAGGACGTGATCATCACCGAGCAGGACTGCCAGACGCCTGACGGCATCGTCGTCACCTCCATCATGGAAGGTGGCGACATTCTCGAGCCGCTCCGCGACCGCATCGGCGGTCGCGTGGCGCAGGAAGACATTTACGACTCGCTCAGCGGCGACCAGATCATCGGGCAGAACGAGGAACTCTCCGAGGACCTCGCCAACGCGATTCAGGAAGCAGGCATCGAGCAGGTCAAGATCCGTTCGGTGCTGACGTGCGAGACGCGCCGCGGGGTCTGCCGCCGTTGCTACGGCCGCAACCTCGCCAGCGGCAAGCTCGTCGAGATCGGTGAAGCAGTCGGCGTCATCGCTGCAGAATCGATCGGCGAGCCGGGCACGCAGCTCACGATGCGTACGTTCCACGTTGGTGGTACAGCGTCGCGCGTTTCCGAGCAGTCGAAGCACGAAGCGACCAGCCCTGGCCGCGTCCAGCTCGTCAACGTTGCCACCGTCACGAACAAGAACGGTCACCTCGTCGTCATCAACCGTAACGGCAAGCTGCTGATCATGGACGACACCCCGGTCAAGAAGGGGAAGAAGTCCAACGTCGATTCCGAGACGGGTACGGGCCGTGAACGCGAGCGTTACGCTCTCGTCTACGGTTCCACTCTCAAGGTCCATGACGGAAAGCACGTCGAGCCGGGTGAGCAGCTGGTTGAATGGGATCCGTTCACCTCAGCACTGCTCACCGAGGTTGGGGGCAAGGTCATTTTCAAGGACATCGTCGAAGGCGAGAACGTCCGGGAAGAAACCGACAAGGTCACCGGACTCACGCAGATGGTCATCGTCGAATCGGCCACGGCCGAGAAGCGGACTCCGACCATCACCATCAAATCCTCAAAGGGTGGCGAGGAGAAGAAGTACCTCCTCCCGACCGGCGCGCACGTCATGGTGCAGAACGGCCAGGAAGTCTACCCGGGCGACATTCTCGCGAAGATTCCTCGTGCGACCACGAAGACCAAGGACATCACCGGTGGTCTGCCGCGCGTCGTCGAACTCTTCGAAGCACGTCATCCGCGCGACAAGGCCGTCATCACCGAGGTCGAAGGTGTCATCCATCACGGCCCGGTCGTGAAGGGCATGCGCCGCATCATCGTGGAGACGGACGAAGGGACGCGTCACGAGTATTCGGTTCCCCGTTCCGTGCACGTCAACGTGCAGGAAGGGGAGCGCGTCCGTCCGGGCGATCCGCTCATCGACGGTCCGATCGATCCGCATGACGTCCTCGCGGTCCTCGGTATCAAGGAACTGCAGCGCTACCTCGTGGACAAGATCCAGGAGGTCTATCGTTCGCAGTCCGTCGCGATCAACGACAAGCACATCGAAGTCATCTGCCGCCAGATGCTTCGCTCGGTGCGCGTCACGCGCGTTGGCGACACGGATTTCCTGGTCGACGAGCAGGTCGATCGCTTCCGCTTCATGGAAGAGAACGAAAAGGTCATGAATCGCGGCGGCGAGCCTGCGGATGGAGTTCCACTCCTCCTCGGAATCACCAAGGCTTCTCTCTCGACCGACTCGTTCATCTCCGCGGCGTCGTTCCAGGAAACCACGCGTGTACTCACGGAAGCGGCAATCGCCGGTCGTGTGGACCACCTCCGTGGACTCAAGGAAAACGTCATCGTGGGACGTCTCATCCCGGCCGGTACCGGCATGCCGACGTATCGCAACGTCTTCATCGAGAAGGACGAGCCTGTGAAGGTCGAGCCGACGTTCGATGAACTCATCCGTGAGGCTGAGGAAGACGAAGCCATGCTCGCGGATTTCGACGACGAGCAATAATCTCTGATTCAGCCATTGAAGGGGGCGGCCGGAAACGGTCGCCCCTTTTGTGTGGATAGCACCAGCTAAGGCCGGTGATATGCTTTCCCCAAAGCTTCGAGCGGGAGGTTCTTCATTGCCGCATCGTTATCCACACGAAGCCGTCCTCCGGGACGGTCGCCGCGTTACTCTCCGTCCCTTCACCGCTGAGGACGTCGATGCACTCCACCAGTTCTTCATGAACCTGCCTGCCGACTACCGTCGGTTCGCATGGGACCATGTCGAAGATCGTCGTGTCGTGGAGGAGTTTGGTCGTTCACTCGACTATGCGAAGGCATTTCCACTTCTTGCGATCGCCAACGGCAAGATCGTCGCTGACGCCACGCTGAACCGGCGGAAGACAGGTCCCCTCAGAATGGTCGGTCGTGTGAAATGGATGATCGATCCTGCCTGGCGAGGCGCCGGACTCGGCACCCTGCTCGTGAATCAGTTCATCACCATCGCGCGTGAGAACGGCCTGCACTACCTGAACTGCATGCTGATTTCCGATCTCGAGGCTTCCGCCGTGAAGACGCTCGAGACGCTCGGGTTCAAGCCGACAGTGGTGCCCAAGTACGGTGTCGACCCGGATGGCAACCAGCACGACATGACGATGCTGGTCATGAAGCTGTGAGGCGGCCGGCCGCTGAGTCCTGTGACGGGTGAGCTTTGATGCGGGTCCGCATCGAGCCGACGTTTGAGGGCTGGCGGAACGCCGCCCGCACTCTGCTCGCCGCGGGGATCGCTCCATCGAGGTTGCTCTGGGACGATGGGTCGGAGGCTTTTCTCGCGATCGATGACGAGGAGATGCCGTCCGCTGACGCTGAGGCGAGGGTCGCGCTCTCGAAACGGTTCGTTCATCTCGCGCAGAACGTCTCCGCGCATCGCGAGCCCGCACGGTGGGACCTGCTCTATCGCATCGCATTCAGGCTACTCAACGAAAATCGTGAGCTGCTGGCCGACGAGGTCGACGACGATGTGTCGCGCCTCATGACGATGGCGAAGCAGATCGAGCGGGACATTCACAAGATGCACGCGTTCGTTCGTTTCCGGCAGGTGAGTGACGAGTCGGGCGAGCGCTTCGTCGCGTGGCATCGTCCGGACCACGCGATCGTGCGGCTGGCCGCCCCGTTTTTCGTGGACCGCTTTCGGACGATGCGGTGGTCGATCCTGACGCCGGAGGAATCGGCGCACTTCGAAAACGGCGCGCTCGAGTTCAAGGCTGGAGTGTCCCTTCTCGAAGCTCCCGCTGAGGATGACTACGAGGCGATGTGGAGGTCGTATTACGCGTCGACGTTCAATCCCGCACGACTCAACCTCCCGGCGATGCGTTCCGAGATGCCGGCACGATTCTGGAGAAACCTTCCTGAGTTGAAGGATCTTGCAAGACTGATCGATGAGGCCCCCGGACGGGTCCAGACGATGGTCGAGTTGCAACGCGGTGCGCGCAATGCCACGCCGTGGATTCCGGCGGAGCGCGACCATGATTCACTCGCCGCAGCTGCGCAGAAATGCGAGGGATGTGAGCTGTTCGGCGGCGCGACTCAGGCGGTCTTTGGTGAGGGCCCCGTGACGGCGCGTGTGATGATGGTCGGAGAGCAGCCCGGCGACGAAGAAGATCGCCAGGGCCATCCATTCCTCGGATCCGCCGGCCGCATGCTCGACCGCGCGCTGGCCGACGCCGGCCTGGAACGAGCCCAGTTCTACGTCACCAATGCCGTCAAGCACTTCGCATATATCGAGAGAGGTACGAAACGGATTCACCGCTCGCCGAAGCTGATTGAAGTCACGGCTTGCAAGCCCTGGCTCGCTGCGGAGATTGAACTGGTGAAGCCGGAACTCATCGTCTGCCTCGGGGCGACTGCCGCGAGGTCCGTTGGTGGTCCGACCTTTCGGCTCATGGAGGAGAGGGGTGAGTTTCTTCAGACCAGGAGCGGCAGAACGATGATCGCTACGATCCATCCGGCTGCCGTTCTTCGCGCAGAGGAAGAACTGGCGGCGCAGTACTACGCGTGGCTGGTTGCGGATCTCGTCCGGGTGCGCGAGCGGCTCGCCCTTCCCTCGCTCGGATGATTTACGAAGGCTAGCGTGGTTTCGCGCGTTCGTACTGCTTTGGCCAGTCGAGTTCAGCGCCCAAAGCATTTGCAGCGTGCAGCGGCCAGTAGGGGTCACGCAGCAACTCGCGCGCGAGAAGCACCGCATCGGCCGAGCCACTTCGAATGATCTCGTCCGCCTGCCCTGGCTCGGTGATCAGGCCCACTGCTCCGGTGGCGATGCCAGCTTCCTCGCGGATCGCGCGGGAGAACGGAACCTGGTATCCCGGGCCAATTTGAACGCTCGCGTTGGCGACGGCTCCGCCGCTGGAGCAATCGATCAGGTCGACGCCGGCATCACGAAGATTCTGTGCGAGCACGATGGAGTCGTCCAGGGTCCAGCCGCCGTCAGCCCAGTCGGTCGCGCTGATCCGAACGAACAGCGGAAGTTCGTCCGGCCACGCTGCCCGCACCGCAGTCGCAACGCGCAACGTCAGTCGCATGCGATTTTCTCGCGAACCGCCGTACTCGTCATCGCGATGATTCGAGAGCGGTGAGAGGAACTCATGGAGCAGGTATCCGTGAGCCGCGTGGAGTTCGACCACCTTGAATCCGGCGGCGAATGACCGGCGGGCCGCCGAAACGAAATCATCGACGACCTGGTCGATCTCCCGGGTCGTGAGCGCATGCGGCACCGGATCACCTTCCCGGAACGCGATGGGTGACGGCGCATCGGCAGTCCATGAATGCGGACCCTCGGTGATGGCCCCTCCACCTCGCCATGGCTTATCGGTCGATGCTTTTCGCCCCGCGTGAGCCAGCTGGATTCCTGCGGTCGAGCCACATTCCCCGATGAATGTGGTGATCGGCCGGAATGCAGCGGCGTGCGCATCGGACCAGATTCCACTATCCCACGCTGTGATCCGCCCGGCCGGGGTGACGGCGCTGGCCTCCACCATGACCAGGGCTGCGCCGCCCACCGCGCGGCTTCCGAGATGAACGAGATGCCACGCATCTGGAAGGCCGTCAGTGGACGAGTACTGGCACATCGGCGAAACGAAGATGCGATGAGGAAATGTCAGGCTGCGAAGGGAGAGTGGCTCGAAGAGAGAGGGCACGGCTGGATCTTATTCGACAGCGACGAAAAAACCTGCTGGGTTGTGAGCGGGGTCACGAAAGCCAGGCGGGTGGCGACCGAGATTGAATCAGCTTGCGAGGAGACCCATGACACCGTCTCAGGTTGATCTGGTCCAGTCGTCATTTCTGAAGGTCGCTCCCGGTGCTGAAGCATTTGCCGAGCTCTTTCTGGGTCGCCTTCTGTTCCTCGACCCTTCCCTGACGCCTCTTTTCCGTGGCGACAGGAAGCAACAGGACAGGATGATGATGGACACTCTTCGACTGGCGGTCGTGAACCTCGGGAGCCTGGACAGGATCATGTCAGGCCTGCGCGCGCTGGGCATCCGCCACAAAGTCTACGGAGTCCGTGCCGAAGACTACGACACGGTGAGAGAGGCGCTGCTCTGGTCACTTCACGAGAAATTGCGGGACCAGTTCACACCCCAGGTGAGACAGTCCTGGGCTTCGGCGTACGAGTTGCTGATCTGCGCGATCCAGGATGTATCGCTCGCCCGAGCGGCGTGAACTCTCTGTCATTCGGGCTAGACTGGATGCCACGAGATGGCTGCGACCGCGAAGCGCGTACTGACGGCGATCGAGAGTGACTCCGAGGCATCACGGCTGGACGCTCACTGGGAAACGCGGTGCATCCACTGTCGATCGCGACTCATCGTCGGGCTCGACGGAACGTTGCATGGTTCGGCGACCCTCGAGCACATCATTCCGCGAAGCTGGTTCGGGCAGTCGGCGGCGCGGGAACTCTGCGCACGCCTCAGCGACGCGGACGACCCTCGGAATCTAGCTCTGGCGTGTGCGCGATGTAACCATGACAAGGGGACCGGCCCGGACTCCGATGGCCCCCGCGATTGGAGGGCGCTCGAAGTCATCGAGATGCAGCTCGCGTCTCGCGATCAGCATCCCCATGACTCCGATGGCCCTAGCGATTGGAGGGCGCTCGAAGTCATCGAGATGCTGATCGCGAGACGCGAGCTGCGGTGGCGGGCTTTGGCATGAACCAGGCGCCCGTGGTCGGTCGCTTTGCACCTTCCCCGACCGGGCCGCTTCATGCCGGCAGCCTCGTAGCCGCAGCGGGGTCCTGGCTGTCAGCGCGCTCGCAGGGCGGGCGATGGCTGGTGAGGATGGAGGACCTCGACGCTCCTCGCGTTCGCGCTGGATCGGCCTCGGAAATTCTCGAAGGACTCACGAGGTACGGTCTCGAATGGGACGGAGAGGTGGAGTACCAGTCGACTCGGCAGCACCTTTACGCAGAAGCGCTCGAACGACTGCGCAGTCAAGGCTTCGCCTACGACTGCGCGTGTTCACGTGCGGACCTGCTTCGCGCCGGTTCCGCGCCGGCGGCGGGTGATCCTGGTGATTCGGTGGCGGTCTATCCGGGTACCTGTCGCCATGGACTGCCCGCGGGGAAGACGGCGCGCGCCATCCGGCTCCGGACCGAGGGTTCAACCGTAGAGTTTGACGACATCATTCGCGGACGCGTGGAGGAGAACGTGGCTCAGGAAGTGGGAGACTTCGTGATCCGGCGTGCTGACGGTTTGTGGGCGTACCAGCTCGCAGTGGTGGTGGATGACGCGCACCAGGGCGTGACGGAAGTCGTTCGCGGTGGAGACCTGCTCTCCTCGACCGCGCGGCAGATTGCACTGCAGCGCCTCCTCGGCCTGCCGACGCCTCGGTATGCTCACCTTCCTCTCCTCGTCGACGTGAGAGGAAACAAGCTCGGGAAGCGCGACGGTGCACTGCCACTCCCGATGCTCGATGGAAAGCGTCTGGGACAAACCCTCGCATTCGCGTTGGAAGTCCTCGGCTGCGATGTGGTTCCGGACGAACCGCGGCGCATGCTCGAACAGGCGCTGGCGAGCTTTTCGCTGGATCGGGTGCGATCCGCCGGCATGCTTCGCAGCGTTGGTGACGATCAACTTGATCCTTCAGGAGACCAGTAAAATGGCTGACATTGACGTACGGCACAACGAGAAGGCGCACCGGTTCGAAGCAGAAATCGACGGGCAGAAGGCTTACGCGGAGTATGAGACCGGCGACGACGGGGTGATGGTGTTCACGCACACGATCGTGCCCAAGGAGCTCGAAGGACACGGCATTGCGGGCACGATCGTGAAGACAGCGCTCGACTACGCGCGCGAGAACGGAATCCGGGTCGTACCCGATTGCCCCTATGTAGCAACATGGATCGAGCGACACGGCGAATACGCGGACCTGGTTCCGCCCGAATATCGCTGAGGCCGGACTTTCTCCAGCGGTGTTCGGCTACCATGAGGATGGAACTCAAACCTGCTCGAGGGGCGGCCACCGCCGATGAAACTGACCCTGATCTCCGCCAGTTTTCTGGTGATCATCATCGTTGCCTATCGGTTGTACGGATCGTGGATTGCGCGACAGGTCGGGCTCGATCCTGACGCCGTAACCCCTTCCCACCAGAAGCACGATGGTGAGGATTTCGTCCCCACGCAGCCGTTCTATCTTTTCGGCCAGCACTTCGCCGCCATTGCGGCGGCGGGGCCGATCGCCGGTCCGATTCTGGCGTGCCAGACCTTTGGCTGGCTTCCCTGCCTCATCTGGATCGGCCTCGGAGTCGTCCTCATCGGCGCCGTCCACGACTTCATGGCTCTTACCTTGTCCGTCCGGCATGGTGGGCGGTCGGTTGCCGACATCGCCCGCGATTACCTCGGACACCGCGCCGGAATCGCCATGATGATCTTCATCTGGCTCGCCTTGATTTACGTGATCGTTGCATTCGCCGACATCACTGCGGGCAGTTTCGTGACAGGGGTCGAAGAACTGAGCGGCGCGAAGGTCGCCTTTCATCCGGGCGGCGCGGTGGCTGCTGCCAGCATCTTTTATCTGATGCTGGCCGTGGTCATGGGGCTTGTGCAGCGGTACCTGAAGCCGCCGCTCTGGCTCGTGACCGTGATCTTCGTGCCGGCAACATTCGTGGCTGTGTGGCTCGGCACCCAGTACTCGTCGCATTTCATTCTTTCGGGCCGGGCCTGGGCGCTCCTGATCCTGGCCTATTGCGTGGTCGCCTCGATGGTGCCGATGTGGGCGCTGCTGCAACCACGCGGATATCTCGGCGGCTTCGTTCTCTACTTCGCGCTGGCGCTCGGCGTGATCGGCGTGTTCTTCGGGGGATACGAAATCAAGCAGCCCGCGTTTCGCTCTTTTGACGCAGGCGGGATGACGGGAATGCTCTTTCCGTTTCTGTTCGTGACCATCGCGTGCGGAGCCTGTTCCGGATTTCACGGACTGGTCTGCTCGGGCACGACCTCCAAGCAGATTGATCGCGAAACCCACATCAAGCCGGTCGGTTACGGTGGAATGCTGGCGGAGGCGTTCGTGGCGCTCATTGCCATGGTCACGGTCATGATCGTCGCGCAGAGCGATCTGAAGGGACTGAAGCCGGGAACGATCTACGGCAACGGAATCGGGCAGTTCATGACGTTGCTCATCGGCGAACAGCACCGCAACTTTGCCGTGACCTTCGGGGCGATGGCGTTTTCGACTTTCGTCTTCGACACGCTCGATGTTTCCACACGGCTGGGCCGCTACATCATTCAGGAACTGATCGGGCTCACGTCACGCGCTGGAGCGCTGCTCGCGACTCTGGCTACCGTGGCGCTGCCGGCGGTGTTCGTGTCGATTGCCGTTCCGGGATCGTGGGTGAAGTTCTGGACCCTGTTCGGCGCGTCGAACCAGTTGCTGGCCGCGCTGACCCTCCTTACGATCACGGTCTGGCTGCACCAGCGGCGAAAGAAACTGGCGTACACACTGCTTCCGATGCTGTTCGTCCTCGTGACGACGCTCACGGCCCTGGTCCGTCTGGTGATCGGCAACGCCCGGTTGATCGGACACGGCGGAGGAATCATCGAACTCGCGAATGCAATTTCGTCTGCCGCACTGATCGGTCTCGCTCTTTACCTGGTCGTGGCCGCGATCGTGGCAGTCCGTCGGGACCGGTTGCCGGACGCGCTCGTCACGCCCTGATGAGCGCGCTTCGGACGGCGCAGAAACCGGTCACACGCACGTGCCGTCTGCGTCAAGAGTTTGACGTGCGCTCTCAGGACGTAGAGAATCGCTGAACTTCACTGATAAAGAGGATTTCCAATATGGCCACTGAAAAGAAGGCGACAACCACCAAAACTCCGGGCAAAGGTCTCGCCGCGGAAGTCACGCCCAGCGCAGATCTCGCCGCAGTCATCGGCAGCACCCCGATGCCGCGCAGCGAAGTCACGAAAAAGGTGTGGGACTACATCAAGGCCAAGGGCCTGCAGGATTCGGCGAATCGCCGGATGATCAACGCCGACGCCAACCTCAAGAAAATCTTCAACGGCAAGGAGCAGGTCTCGATGTTCGAGATGACCGCTCTGGTCAACAAGCATCTGAAGGCCTGAGTCTCCCGATGCAGGTCGTCGGGCTCTGCGGAAGCCTGCGGCGCGATTCGTACAACGGCGCGCTCCTGCGCGAAGCTGTTGCGGTCGCGCCGCCAGAGCTCGAACTCCAGATCGTATCCATTCACGACATCCCGCTGTTCAACGAGGATGTCGAATCGGCGGGTCTCCCACCCGCAGTGGTGGCGCTGCGCGCGCTATTTGCCACGCTCCAGCGGATGATGCGTCCGTAGTCACCGGATCCCGGTGTCGATGTTGATGTTGATCGTGGTGACGCTGTTCTTCATTACCGTGACCGACTGCGGAAAGCCATCGACCCGGTCAATCCCGCTTTTCTTCACGTCGATCGTGTAGGTCCCGACCGGCAGGTCGATGAGATAAGCGCCCTGGGAGCTGATGTCGACGGTGTGCAGGAGAGCGTTGCCCGCGGCGTTGGAGACGAGGATCTTGCGCAGCGAGTACGCGGACGGGGGAGTCGGGCAGGGGTTCTCGGTCTGCGGGCCCGGGCAATTCGGTCCGATGGTGACGATCCCGGCGAGCCTCCCGCGGGTGAGGTCGGCGAGGGGATCAGTCGGACTGCCCGAGCAACCGGCGAGGAGCGCGAGGACGAGAAGGAAGGTGGTCTGCTTCACGCCCGCAATTCTAACGCCCGCGCGACCTGAGCGACATCTGCATCGATTTCGATGACTCGATTGCTGAGCGAGGGAGTCTGCAGGATCGCGTCGGGATCTTTCAGGATGTTGCCGGTCAGCACGCAGACGACGCGCTCATGCGGCTGGACGATTCCGGCGGCCCTCAGTTTCTCGAGGCCCGCCAGGGTCGTCGCCGACGCCGGTTCGCAGCCGATGCCAATCGCATCGATCCGGCCCTTTGCAACGATGATCTCAGCGTCGCTCACCTCGGCCACCACTCCGCGCGTGAAGCGGATCGCGTCGACGGCCTTGTCATAGCTGACCGGATCGCCAATGCGGATCGCCGTCGCCATGGTTTCTGCAGCCACGCGATGACGCGTCGAGAAGTCGTCGCGGAAACTGCGGAAGAAGGGATTGGCTCCGCTCGCCTGGATCGATGCGATCCTGGGGACGGAAGAAATCCACCCGGCAGCGTGCGCTTCGCGAAGCGCCTTCCCGAACGCGCTGGTGTTGCCGAGGTTTCCTGCGGGGACGAAGATCCAGTCGGGCGCCTGCCATTCGAGATCCTGCAGGAGTTCCCACACGATGGTTTTCTGTCCTTCGATGCGGAAGGGATTGATCGAGTTGACCAGGTAGATTCCGAGCTGGTCCGAGCACTCGCGCACGAGCCGCATTGCATCATCGAAATCGCCTCGCACCTTCAGGCAGAGGGCGCCATACGCCAGCGTTTGCGCCAATTTTCCCGTCGAGATTTTTCCGCTCGGCACGAAGACGATCGCGCGAAGTCCCGCCTGCGCCGCATACGCGGCAAGAGAGGCGCTCGTGTTGCCGGTGGATGCGCAGGCGACCGCAGTCGCACCGACACGCACGGCCTGCGTCATGGCCACGGTCATGCCGCGATCCTTGAAGGAGCCGGTCGGATTTTCTCCTTCGTGCTTGAAGTAGATTCCCTCGCGTTCGTAGAGTCGTGTCGCCCCTTCCGGGTGGGTGACGATCCGGTCGTCATCGATCGTCATGACGCCCTCTCGAAACCGCCAGACGCCGCTCTGGTCGATGCCGCGACGGCTGCTCCGCCGGGACTCGAAGACTTCGGGGCTCGCGGCGATCGATTCGCGCTCGACACCGAGCAATCCGCCGCAGTCGCAGACATACCGGATCTTCAGCGGGTCGAACCGGCTCGCGCAGGTCACGCACTGGAGCCATTCACTCATTGAGGTCTCTCCTCCACCGCGCGCACACCCTGGCGGGCAACGGGGCCGACGTGGATGACCGCGACGACTTCAGCGAACGCCTCCAGCATTGCGCCGGCGCATCGCGTGGCATCGCCTTCGGTAGCAGCGAGTGCGAACAGCGTCGGCCCCGATCCGCTGATCGAGCAGCCGATCGCGCCTGCATCCAGCGCCGCGCGCTTTACCTCGTGGAAATGAGGAATGAGCGAAGCCCGACGTGGCTCTGCGAACACGTCATCGAGCGCCCGCGACGCGAGGGCGCGATCCCCTGTGGCGAAAGCCCACACCAGCGCTGAAGTGTTCGCCATCTCCTGGATCCACTCTTCACGTTCCGAGGAGGCGGGCAGGATGGCGCGTGCGCTCTTCGTCTCGATCCGAACGGCTGGCGTAACGAGTGCGACCCACCATTCGGCACCGAGTTTGACCGGAGCCACATCGATCGGATCGGTGCTGCGACAGATCACCAGCCCGCCGAATACGGATGGCGCGATGTTGTCCAGGTGCCGTCCGGAGACCATCGCTTCGCCTTCGAGAGCGGCCGCAATGATGCTGCGAGGATCGGGGGAGTGGTTGCCTGACGCGAACGCGGCGGCAGCAGCGCCGGCGACACTGCTCGCCGCGCTCCCGCCCATCCCTCCGGACAGCGCCAGCCCCTTGTGGATCGAGACGATGACGCGCCGGTCGATCGACGCGTTGCGCAGCCAGGCTTCCGCGGCGACGACAGCGACATTACGTTTCGGATCCGAGGGAACGAGTGAAGCGTCGCGCCCCGTCAACTGGTCGATCCGCGAATATGCGTCGCCTGTCAGTTCAACCGAGACGGAATCTCCGATGCCATCGACGGCCAGTCCGAGAACGTCGAATCCCGGGCCGACGTTTCCGATCGATCCCGGCGCGAACGCGGTGGCGCGGCTCATCGCTTCGGTCTCCGCTCCTGCATCGTGATTGCCACGATGTCGTTGAGGACTCCCGCTGCCGTGACGGCAGCGCCGGCACCCGGACCGGTCACGACCAGCGGGTTGGTGCTGTAGCGTTTCGTGTAGATGGCGACCTGGTTGTCGGTGCCGCGAAGGCGGCCCATGGGAGAACTCTCCGGGACTGCTTCCACTCCTACCTGAATGATCCGCCGGCCGATGCGCGCCACGTAACGGAGAACCTTCTTTTCCCTGCGTGCTTTCGCGGTTCGTTCCGCAAAACCTCCATCGAGCGAAACGAGATTGTCCATGAATTTCGCAGGGTCGGCGCTGTCGACGGATGGTCCGAACAGCGGCTCGAGTCGGATGTCGGAGAGCTCCACGCGGCGGCCGAGCGTGCGCGCCAGGATCAGTGCCTTGCGTGCGACGTCGACGCCGGAGAGATCGTCGCGGGGATCGGGTTCCGTATATCCGAGTTTCCAGGCTTCTCGTACCGCCTGGGAAAACGGAACGCCGTCTTCGAGCGCCGTCATGATGAATCCGAGCGTGCCCGAGAAGCAGCCGAGGATGTTCTCGACACGATCGCCCGATTCCTGCAACTTGCCGAGCGTATCGAGTACTGGAAGGCCGGCGCCTGCAGTTGCCTCATAACGGAGCGAGACCCGCCGTTCCTTCGCAGTCTCAATCAGCCTGTCGAACTCGATCTGCGGAACCGCCAGCGGTTTCTTGTTCGCGAGAACTACGTGGAAGCCATTCTCGAGCGCCTCCTGCAGGATCGGCGCAGTCTCTTCGGAGGTGAGGTCGACCAGGATCGGGCGGTGCGACGGCAGGAGCCAGAGTTCGGATCGCAGCGTGGACTGGAGCTGATGCAACGTGAGCGGCGAGGATCGATCGAACAATTTGCCGCCCGATGCTTTCTGCCTGCCCATGCGCTTCAGCGCGGCGGCGCTGAAGCCTTTGTCCTCAACGCGGATTCCGGAGCGATCCGCGACCGCGATGACCTTGATGTCGAGCCCGAGTTCCTGGCGAAGATGCGCGTCCTGGGAGACGATCTGCCTGGCCAGCTCGCGGCCGATCTGCCCGAGTCCCAGGATCGTCACTTTCGACTCGCGACCCGAGGAGTCAGCAAGCGGCCTTACCTTGTCGAGCTGATACTCGGCATGCAGCGACAGGAGCGCGCGGGTGGCGTCGCTCTCATCGACGGCGATGGTGATGTTGAGTTCAGACGAACCCTGCGCGATCGCGACGATGTTGACTCCGTCGCTGCTGAGCGCAGAGAAGGTTCGTGCCGCAATGCCGCGGCGGCCGCGCATGCCGAGACCGACTACCGCGATCAGGGCGATCCTGCGATCGACGCGGATCTTGTCGATCAGCTTCGCGCGCCGTTCGAGCGTGAACGCAGATTCGAGCGCGGCCATCGCGTGGGGTGCTTCATTCTCCGGGACGACGAAACAGATGCTCGCCTCACTCGAAGCCTGACTGATCATCGACACGGAGTGGCCAGCCTGCGACAACGCAGTGAAGGCGCGACCGGCGACTCCGGGCACCCCGACCATGCCTCTTCCTTCGATCGAGACCAGCGCCTGCTGGTGGATCGCAGTCAGCGCTTTGACCGGGTATGCGCCCGGTTTCACGTCGTCGCCGATGCGCGTCCCGCCCGTGCCATCGCCGAAGATGTTGCGCACGTACAGCTGAATCTTGCGATCGACGAGAGGAATCATCGTGCGTGGATGCAGAACCTTTGCGCCGTAGTAGGCCAGTTCGGACGCCTCCCGGTAATGAAGCTCCGGGAGAATGCGCGCCGAAGGAACGCTGCGAGGGTCGGCGGTCATGAGGCCATCGACTTCTTTCCACAGCACCACGGCTCCTGCATTCAGTGACCGCGCGAGGATGGCGGCGGAAAAGTCCGAGCCTCCCCGGCCGAGCGTGACCACCTCTCCATCCGGACCGCTGCCGAGGAAGCCGGGGATGACCACGATGGTTCCAGCCGCGAGGGCAGGCGCCAGCAGTTTTTTTGCTGCTCGCTCCGACTTGAGAAAGTCGGGCCACAGACTGCCGAGACGCCGCTCAGTAATGATCACGTCGGGCGCATCGACGAAGAGTGCTGGAATGCGCTGCTCGATCAGGAACTCGGTGAAGATCATCGCCAACACCCGCTCCCCGCGAGCCACCAGTGCGTCCTGCGCGCGCGGAGTGAGTTCACGCAGCACGGCGATGCTCTCCGCCATCGAGCGCATGTCCTGTGAGGATCCGGCGATCATCGCGTTGAGTGAGGATGCGCGCTTCTTCCCCGAAATCAGGGAGCTGACGATCTCGAGATGTCGCTGCTCGAACCTCGTCGATGCTTCGAGGTAACGCGACCTGTCCTGCTTCAACGCGGCATCGCCCGCTTCCAGCAGGAGATCGGTGACGCCGTTCATCGCCGAGACGACGACCGCAACGTTCGGTGCTGCCGCGCGGACATGACCCGCGGCTGCGCGAATCGCCTTCGCGGACCCGACGGCAACGCCGCCAAATTTATAGACGTCGACCTTCATGAAAGACACCGGTCACTCATCACTCAAGCCCTGACCCCTCGATAGAGGTAAGCGATCCCGAATGTCAGCGGGATGAACTCGATCGACTGGAACGACGCACTGCGGTGCATCAGTGCGACGAAGTCGTCGGCGCACGGGAACCTGCCGGCGGAACTTTCCAGGTATTCGTAGGCTCCCCTCTTGCCTGTGACCAGGCCGCCAAGGCGTGGCAGCACGTGACGACGGTAAGCGTCATACACGGCGCCGAATGCACGATTCGACGGCTGGCCGAACTCGAGCACCATCACCCGTCCGCCGGGCCGCACCACGCGGGCCAGTTCTGAGATTCCCTTGCTGGGATCGTTGACGTTGCGGATGCCGAACGAGATGCTCGAGATGTCGAATGAAGAGTCGGAGTAGGGAAGCGCCGTGACGTCGGCGACCTCGAACTCGATGTCGCTGGCCTTCGTGCGCGCGACTTCGAGCATGTTGGCGACGAAGTCGGTGCCGATCACCCTTCCGGATGGACCGACTGCCTTGCGAAAGGCGATCGCCAGGTCTCCTGTGCCAGTGGCGCAGTCGAGAATCTCATCGCCTGATTTCGCTCCCGACCAGCGGACCGCACGACGGCGCCAGAGATGATGTACTCCGCCCGAAAGCACGGTGTTCGCCCGATCGTAACCGCGGGAGATCGACGAGAACATTTCATGAATCTTTCCGGCGTCCGGTCCGCGATACGGTGGTTCGGGATCTCTGGGGGAGCGATCTGCCATGGTGGGGCGCGACAATCTCACAACGTGACCCTGCTGACAACCGCCACGCCCACCCGCGACGCGCATACAATTCCGCCCGAGCATGTCGCGCGACTTCGCCTTCGTGCAGATCGCCCCTGACCGGGTGTTCATCGGATGGGGTCCATTCGAGCAACTCCCGTTTCGACGTCCGGGCCGCCCTGCATTCTTCATCTCTGACTTCTTTCTCGACGATCCGCACCCGTGGCGGCATCCAGTCGAGTGGGAGGAGCTGTCCGTCCAGGAACTGATGTCGAGGTTCGAGGGCGTCGCTGGCCCGATCACCATTCAATGGGCTCCCTGCCCGATCGAAGCGTTCAGCGGGATGTTCACTTCTGCGCAGCAGGCGATCGCATGTGGCGAGTTCACCAAGATTGTTCCGGTCCTGTTCGAAGACGGGCGGATGCGTCGTCGCGCCGACCTTCTTTCCAGCCTCATTCAAAAGGTTGGCAACGTTCCCGATTCATTGCGGCTGTATGGATATGGACTCCAGACCCACGGGATGATCGGCGCAACGCCGGAGTTGCTGTTCCGTTCCGAAGGCCGCGGCTACCGAACCATGGCCCTGGCCGGAACCCGGATTCGCGAACGCCAGGATGAGCTTCTGACCGATGCGAAAGAGTTGCGCGAGCATCGCCTCGTGGTCGAGGACATCGTCCGCAGGATCGCCCCGTTCGGAAATGTCGAAGTCGATACCTTGCGGATCGTGGAACTTCCCGGGCTGTCCCATCTCGTCACGCCGATCCAGTTCGAAGAAAGCGGCGCAGGCGAGCGAATGTCCTATGCGGACGTCGTCCGCCGGCTGCATCCAACGGCCGCGCTTGGAGTCTCTCCGCGGACCGAGGCGGGGGAGCGCTGGTTGCGTGAGGCAGATCGGGGCGTGAAGCGGCGGGCGTTCGGCGCGCCTTTCGGCGTGGAACGGGAGGATCAGTCCGCGATTGCGCTAGTTGCGATCCGCAACGTTCAATGGAATGGAGATCGGATCCGGATTGGCTCGGGGGCTGGGATTCTCGCGGAGAGTGTGCTCGAGCGGGAGTTCGAAGAACTCAGCCAGAAGCGCCGGCAGGTGCGGCTGCTGTTCGGCCTCGGCGAGGATGGATGAGCAACGTCGGAGATGCAGAACGTCTACTCGCCGGCCTGGTAGGGATCGGAGTCAGGGAGTTCTGCGTCTGCGCGGGATCGCGCAACAGCCCGCTCCTCGCGGTTCTCGGCACGTCGGAGACGGGGAGGATTTTTTCATTCGTTGATGAACGCGCGGCCGCCTTCTTCGCGCTGGGTCGGATCAGGCTGCATGGAAGGCCTGTCGTGGTGGTCACCACATCCGGGACGGCCGTCGCAGAACTGCTGCCGGCGACGATTGAGGCCTTCTACGCGAGACTCCCGCTCGTCATGGTCACGGCGGACCGGCCGTCACGTTTTCGCGACACCGGCGCGCCACAGTGCATCGACCAGGTTTCGATCTTCGGGAACTACGCCGAGAGTTCCCTGGAGAGCTGGAGCCATGACCGCCCGCTTCATCTGAACGTGGAGTTCGATGAGCCGCTGATCGACGGAGTGCCGGCCCGCGGATGGGATCGGGTTGAGGAACATCAGTTCGTCGCCGACGTTCATTCGGTCCAGCTTCCCGACGTTCCGTTCGAGCGGCCACTCATCGTCATCGGAGGTCTTCGAGAGGCGGAGCGGGACCGAGTCCGCGACTTCGCATTGCGCCTCAACCGTCCCGTCTATGCTGAGCCGCTGTCGGGGCTTCGCGAAGACGATCGGCTCGATCACCTGCTGATCCGCTCGGGCGAGAGAATCCTGTCCAGAGTTCCCTGCGACGGAATCATTCGAATCGGGGACGTGCCTGTGACGCGGTTCTGGCGCGATCTCGAGGAGACGCGAAGTTCCGTGCCGGTCATTCACTTCACGCGAACCTTTCCAGGGCTCACCCGGGGCGACCTTCACCCCTTGAGCGCGCTCCCGTCGGAACCGGCGAAACGGGCCGCTGATGACGAGTTCATCGCCGTCGATCGAGAGATGGCCCTGCGTCTGGAGACGCTTGTGCGAGGGGAGCCGCAGTCCGAAGTCGCGATGTTCAGGGCCTTGTCAGAAGCGGTGCCGGCCGGGGCCAGGATCTACCTGGGCAACAGCCTTCCCATCCGCGAGTGGGATCTCGCAGCGACTCGGAGCGCCCGCGGTCTGACGATCGAGGCGAATCGTGGAGCAAACGGAATCGACGGTCAGGTGGCGTCCTTCTTCGGCCAGTGCGACCCGGCGCGCAGCAACATCTGTATCGTCGGCGATCTGACTGCAATCTACGACTCGAATGCCGGCTGGATCGTGCCGCAGCTCGATCCGGCGACTCAGTTCACGATCTACGTCGTCAACAATGGCGGAGGGCGCATCTTCTCCCGAGTTGCGTCACTCTCGAAGATGGATCCCGGGATGCGCCAGAGAATTGTGGAGAATTCGCACGACCTCCATTTCGAAGCATGGGCAGGGATGTGGAGCTTCGCGTACGGCGATCGGAGTGCGAAGCACGGCGTCGTCGAACTCGAGCCCGACCTCGAAGCAAGTGAGCGATTCTGGGAGGGCTACGATCGCCTTTGGAGCGGTGAGTGATTCACTGTCTTCACGGATTTCTGGGGCGGCCGTCGGACTGGGACATCCTGCCATTCAGCCATCGCGCTCCGGACCTTTTCGATCGGCCCGAACGTTCGATGGCCCTTCAGGCGGAACGGGTCAATCACGGCGCCGTCGATGGCGATGTGCTGATCGGTTACTCCATGGGGGGCCGGCTGGCCCTGCACGCGCTGCTTGCCGCAGAACGGCCGCAGTACGCGGCGGCAGTCATCATCTCGACCGGCCTCGGAATTCAGGACGCTGAACTCCGGCGCGAACGCCGGATGCGCGACGCGCGATGGTCGGAACGCTTCCTATCCGACGACTGGAAAAACGTCGTAAGGGACTGGAATGCTCAGCCTCTCTTTTCCGGACACGCGCTGCCGCGATCTGGGGAGGAGTTCGATCGGGACACGGTCAGTCGGATCGTTCGCGACTGGTCGCCGGCAGAACATCAGGACCTGACCCCGCAACTGGGGCAACTGCGGCTGCCGATCCTGTGGATCGCCGGGCAGCGGGATGAAGCGTACGCCGCGATCGCAAGACGCGTGGCTTCCTCGCATCCCACGATCTCGAGTTGGATCGCCGCGGAAGCAGGACATCGTGTTCCGTGGGAGTCGACTGCGTCATTCACGGCGCGCGTTGAAGCCTGGCTGGCTGGTCACGGCGTTCACTTGCCTTGAGGCCGGGAGCGGGTTAGTGTCGCCCGCTATGGCTGAGATCTGGCACAAACTGCACGAGTTCGAGGACATCCGGTACGAGCGGACCGAGGACGGCATCGCGAAGATCACGATCAATCGTCCCGAAGTGCGAAACGCATTCAGGCCGTTGACGGTTACCGAAATGAAAGTCGCGTTCGATCTGGCGCGTGACGACTCGGACATCGGCGTCATCATCCTGACGGGCGAAGGAAACGAAGCGTTCTGCTCCGGCGGCGATCAGAAGGTCCGCGGCAAAGGCGGCTACGTCGACCCAAAGGAGAAGATTCCGCGTCTCAACATCCTCGACGTGCAGAAGCAGATTCGCAGCATGCCAAAACCGGTGGTTGCCATGGTAGCCGGCTATGCCATCGGTGGAGGGCACGTCCTCCACGTCGTGTGTGACCTGACAATTGCTGCCGAGAACGCGCGATTCGGTCAGACCGGCCCGAAGGTCGGTTCGTTCGATGCAGGCCTCGGCTCCTCTTATCTTTCCCGTGTCATCGGTCAGAAGAAGGCGCGCGAGATCTGGTTTCTCTGCCGTCAGTACGATGCGAACCAGGCCCTCGAGATGGGACTCGTCAACACGGTAGTGCCGATCGAGCAGCTCGAGCCGGAGACGATGAAGTGGTGTCGCGAAATGATGGAGCATTCGCCCATGGCGCTCCGTTTTCTGAAGGCCGCAATGAACGCGGACTGTGACGGCCAGATCGGCCTGCTCGATCTCGGCGGAAGCGCGACCTTGCTCTACTACCTCTCCGAGGAAGCGCAGGAAGGTCGCAACGCATTCGTGGAGAAACGAAAGCCGGACTTCAAGAAGTTCAAGCGCTTTCCGTAGCGGGAGCGCACACGAATGAATCTCAGAACGTGGATTCTTGCGACGCGGCCGAAGACTCTCTCCGCCGCGATCGTTCCGGTCCTCATGGCCACGGCGCTGGCGGCGGTGCGGCCAGGAGGGGGAATCGTCTGGTGGGCGTTCGGCTGCGCGCTGGGCGGCTCGATCCTCATCCAGATCGCAACGAACTTCATCAATGACGCGCTCGACTTCCGGAAAGGCGCAGACACCGGTGAGCGCCTCGGACCGCTGCGCGTGACGCAGGCAGGTCTGGTCAGTGCCGGCACCGTCATGCGGGCTGCTGCGGTCGCTCTTGCTCTCGCAGCGTTGTGCGGTGTCCCGCTGATCTACCGCGGGGGCTGGCCGATGCTGGCGATCGGACTCGCCTCGATCGCTGCAGCGTACGCTTATACCGGCGGCCCGTACCCACTTGCGTACCACGGACTCGGAGAGGTCTTCGTCGTCGCCTTCTTCGGGATCATCGCGGTCGTCGGGACGTACTACGTGCTCACGCTCGAAGCACCGGCTGTCGCATTCGTGGCTGGGATTGCAGCGGGAACACTGGCGACTGTGCTGCTCGTCATCAATAACCTGAGAGACATCGAGACCGATCGAACGAGCCGGAAGAAGACTCTCGCGGTCCGGCTGGGCCCAGGGTTCGCGCGGTTCGAAGTTGCGCTGTTTGCAATTCTGCCGCTGATTGCCGCGGCTGCGGCTGCGGGGATGCTTGGCAATCGATGGCTGCTGCTTCCGTGGCTCGCTGCGCCCCTCGCATTCATCCTGATTCTGCGCTGCTACAGGAGTGCAGGAGCTGCGCTGAATCGGGTGCTGGCACTCGCCGGCGCGTATCAGTTGGTCTATGGCGTACTCTTCGTCATCGGCACATTGATGCGATGAAAATCTGGATCTCCCGATATGAACTGACGGCGCGGGTAAGCCTCAACGCGCGTGCCCGGTCGGTCGTGCGTCGCGGAGCGCTGCTTCGCGTCGGTAATGGCTTTTCCGACCTTCATCCGTGGCCCGAACTCGGAGACCAGGACCTCGATCAGCAGCTGGATGGGCTGGCGCGCGGGCAACTCACGTTGCAGGTGAAGGCATCGCTCGAACTTGCGGCGATCGACGGTGCGGCTCGTGAGAAGGGGATCTCGCTGTTCGAAGGCCTGGGCATTCCTCAGAGCCACTGGCCCGGAGTCGCCGGTCCCGCTCCGACGGGATTCGATACGGTCAAGTTCAAGTGCGGACCTCACACCACACCTGCTGACCTCCAGCAGATGGCATCGCAGGCTTCCCGTCTTCGCCTCGACTTCAACGAGACGCTGACAGCGGGGCAATTCGAACAGCTGGCGCCAGTCATGGGATCTTTGCCAATCGACTTCGTCGAGGACCCCACGGTCTACGACGCTGTCGCGTGGAACCAGTTTCGGAGTCGGTTCGGCGTGAGGATGGCGATCGATCGCAGGATGGCGACGGACGGCGTCGATGTCGTTGTTCACAAGCCCGCGCTCTCGCTGGCCCTTCCCGGGTTCGAGGGCGAAATCGTGATTACGAGCTACATGGATCACCCGGTTGGCCAGTTTGGCGCGGCATGGGTGGCGGCACAGAACCGGGACAGGGTCAGCGCACGTTGCGGGCTGTTCACGCACGTCGCATTCGAGAGCAACGCCTTCGCGGAGTCAATCGAGGCGAACGGAGCGAGCCTCCTGCCTCCGGACGGAACTGGAATCGGGTTTGACGATCAATTCGAGACACTGATGTGGGAGCCACTGCGGTGATCGACTTCGAATCGGCAGAGACTCACCTGCTGTTGAATCCGCGGCTTCCCCACGATCAGGCGGTTCGGCTCGAGCGACTGTCGAAGACGAATCCTCTTCGGGGTCATGTGTGGATCGCGACTTCGGGAACGACCGGACTGCTGAAACTGGTGGCACTCTCCAAGAGCGCGCTGCTCGCTTCCGCGCAGTCCGTCAACTCCAGGCTTGGAGCCGTATCGAGCGACGTCTGGTGCTGTGTGTTGCCCACGTTTCATGTCGGTGGCCTTGGAATCTACGCCCGTGCGCATCTCGCTGAGGCGCGCGTGGTCAGCCTGTCATGGGATCCCGAAGAGTTTGCTGCCGCATGCATTCGGGAGAACGTGACACTGTCTTCGCTGGTGCCAGCTCAGGTGGCCGACCTGGTAGACCGCAGAATCGAGGCAGCGGCCTCCGTTCGAGCGATTGTGGTTGGAGGAGGGCGATTGCCGGAATCGACTAGAGCTGACGCCCTAGCCCTCGGCTGGCCCCTCCTTCCCAGCTACGGGATGACCGAGACGGCTTCGCAGGTCGCTACCGCGGTCAGTGATTCAAACGCAGAGTTACGGCTGCTGTCCCACGTTGAAGCGGCCGTACGCGATGGACAACTGGCTTTCCGGGGTTCGTCCCTCCTCACCGGGATTGCTATCGAGAGGGAAGGCCAGGGTGAGTGGTTCGATCCGAAGGTCGAGGGGTGGCTGGTGACCGAAGACCGCGGGAGCATTCGCGATGGCGTCCTGACGTTGGTGGGGCGGGGGAGTGATTTCGCCAAAGTCGGAGGCGAATCGGTTGACCTGGTCCGGCTGGGCGCAATCCTCGAGACACTTTCCCGCCGCTCGGCGATCGTGGCCATCCCGGACCATCGCCTCGGCGAGACACTTCATCTCTGCACCGAAGAGGAGAATCCTGGTGCTCTGGCAGGGCAATTCAATGAACTGGTGGCGCCGTTCGAGAGAGTGCGGGGGTTTCATCAGATCGATCCGCTCCCGCGGACGGCGCTCGGTAAGCTGATTCGAGGCAGACTCCGGGAGCTGGTCGAACAAAAGATCGCCGAGCTGGAATAGCGGAAAGGGGCACCGAGTTGTGGGGCGTCCCTGCGCGGGATGCAGTCTTTGAAATACGGAGTCGTAACGAGCAGCGACGATGAGTCGCTGGACGAGAAGCGGCAGAGCAGCGAACCCGTTGGAAACCGGCAAACCGGGAATACGATTGAGGGGGAGCTGGTTTGACGCGATCCCTGCCGCTGATAAGGTGGTCACCGTATCCGATCTGGTCGGAATACATGATGAGCACCCGAGGTTGTGAGGGACCCTGCGAAACACCAGCCCGGACGGGCCTGGGCAGCGGTCGGGTTCATTTCAGGCTTGGTTACGATAGCGTCCGCACCAAGCGAAATCGGTTCTGAAAACGGAAAGATTTCGCTTGACACGGACGGAAGGGTTTTGGCAAACTAGTCGCCCTTTCGACGAAGAGTCGGGTTCCTTGACAACTGAATAGGATAGCAAGAAGGCAAACGTGATTCCTTTTGAGATTCATTTATGGATCTCGCAAGTAACACATCGCTCGCCTTAAAAACGAGCGACCGAATAACATCAGTCAGCAGATTGATGCTAGTTCAAGCCTCTAAGTTTTGGTGCCCGCGGCGTCAGCTGCGATCGGTACCTGACAAAAATAAACTGGAGAGTTTGATCCTGGCTCAGAATGAACGCTGGCGGCGTGCTTTACACATGCAAGTTGAGCGAGGCGGGTAGCAATACCCAGTCGAGCGGCGAACGGGTGAGTAACGCGTGGATAACCTACCCCAAGGTGGGGAACAACCAGGGGAAACTCTGGCTAATACCGCATAACACCGAGAGGTCAAAGGGGGCCGCAAGGCTCCCGCCATGGGAGGGGTCCGCGTCCGATTAGCTAGTTGGTAGGGTAATGGCCTACCAAGGCGACGATCGGTAGCCGGCCTGAGAGGGTGATCGGCCACACTGGAACTGAGACACGGTCCAGACTCCTACGGGAGGCAGCAGTGGGGAATTTTGCGCAATGGGCTAACGCCTGACGCAGCAACGCCGC